>JAHENZ010000001.1 GCA_018609755.1 Salinivenus sp.
ACGACGGGCTAGTGGTGCGTCAAGTTTTCCATGTCGAGTAGAGCGCCGATCAACGAACGGTATTCAGGCCGTTGAAGCAGTACTCAAGTGGGCGTATTCAATTCGGGACCCGACAGCTTCGGCTTGACTGACCACTAGCCCAACGGTACGACAACCAGAGAACGGGCAAAAATACGAAAAGCCCGCCATCGGGGGCGGGCCGAGGCAGGCTTCTCTAAAGCAACTGCCAAGAACAATTTCTTCTCGTACAGCGCTCTACTAATCAATATACAAAATGCCTCCCCCGGGGTGTCAATCGTCAGACGTGAAGATCTGACCTGTTCGGCCTCTTCTCCTCTGGCTGCCCCCGACCCGGTCTCGCGTCGTGTGTGGAATCGACGGGCTATGGTAGTCGGTCGTCCCAAAGCGTGCGCATGTCGTCGCGGAGCACGAGCACGCCCTCCAGCAGCGTTCTATCGTAGTTGATGAACCCGTGCGCGGTGTAGATCTCCGTCGGCGTACAGTCGAACAGTAGCTTCGCCTCCCGGTCCCGCTGTCGATGATCGGTCGTGAGAATGAGCCCGACGAGGCCCTGCACCCCTCCGCCCACGAAAACATCGATCCCGTCCCCATCTGTCCCCGCCGTTCCGGGGATGAATCCGTAGTCCAGCGGATAAACGATCGACGGATACTCTGGATGCGCGGTGTGTGCGGGCCGATCGATGGTAATCCCTCGCTCGTCAATGATCCGCTCCCAGGCAGCCCACGAAAACTGCCCGCTCACAATCGGCCGCAGCGCCTGCAAGTCGAGGGGAAACAGAGCGTCGCTTGGGAAGGAAGGTTCATTCATCAGGGACAATCTCCGTCATCGGGAATAACGAAACCCCCGGCACAAATCCGGCGTCGTTTATGAGTAAAAACGAAACGACTATTAGAAACAATTGAGGGCGGACCGGACGCTTTGACGAGCGTGGCGCGAATGTCGTCGCCCAAACGGCCGCCGACTCGACTCAGAAAAACGCCCGCTGCCGTGCGAAAAAGCACGTATGGATTGTACGGGAAACGTAAAATCCAGCGGAGTTCCGTACGTAGTTTTTCGTGCTTTGGGACGGCTCTCCATCTCTGGACGCTTCCCTTCCGAATTCAACGCCCTTCGCTCCGCCGACCGTCCGGTAGGGGGCGGTGCAGTTCTTGTAGCGTATGGTCCTACCGCTGCGACGTGCCTCCCACCCGGCACGCGCAGCTCCTCTTGGACTGGTGCCTCGTTGCTCATGCCTGCCCCCTACCGACGTACCTGGCTTGGCGGCCTCCTCTCCGCCCTTCTTCTGGCGGGGGGACTGGCGGGGTGCGATCTGCCCACCGGGCCACCGTCCATCAATACGAACACCACCGTAAATGCGCCCCTCATTGCCGAAAATACCTTCGTCTTTCTCGGGGGACCGAAAAGCACAAACGCCCCCTTGATTGACACGACACGAGCGGGCATCGGCTCCCTCTTTGGGGTGAGCGGGTCTGGGCGGACCGTCATCCTCGAACAGGAGGTGCAGAGCTTTGGGAGCGGAACGCTCAACGGGACGCTCGAGAAAGCCGCTCATGGAATGCAGATCGACACGTCCTTTTCCGGCCCCATCGTGCAGGACAACCCCATTGCCAGACAAGACATCAATCTCTCGTACGAACGCACCCCCGGGACGTTTGAGAGTCCCGGCCACGTCGATTCGACCCCGGTACCAGCTCCGTCGCGCGAAACTGAACTGGAAATCCCCTTCCCGGTGAGCACGATTTTCGATCCCCCAACCACGGAGGTCGTGAACGCAGAGGGAGCAACGGTCAAGAGCGTGACCCTCACCGGGAGGGGGAACGACATTACGTTTACCCTCACGAACAACAAGCAGACGAACACCCCGCTCACCAGCGGCACGTCCGGCGATGCCCCGGAGATCGCCATCCGGAATGAAAACGGCCCCGATCCGCTTCCTTTCACCGCCTTTGGAAAGACGCCCCTTCCCCCGGGGAAAACGCGGTCGATCACCGTGGACGTGTCGGATAAGCGATTGGGCACGGAATCGACGATCGTTCTGCATATCGACGGCAGCGGTCGGGACGACGAGTTGACGATCGACACGCATCCTCACCTCCGGTACGACACCGTCACGCTGAGCAACCCGAGCACCGTCCGGGTCCGCGCCTCCGCCACCGGGCTCAACACCCCCGCCCGTACGGCGTCGCGCTTTGCGGGCTTGCACGTCGCCGGCGGCCCCCTCAACGTTCGCGTCGAGAATGACTTCGCCTTCCCCCTTGCCATCGACCGGCTCAGAATCGAGAACACTCCGGACGCACTGGATCTTCTGCCGTCCGACTTTCCTGCTCTCGACCTTTCGATGGGGGAGCGTTCGTCCTTCTCTGTACAGGCGGGCGCCTCGGCCACGCGGTCGTTCAAAATGGCCGGGTCGGGCATGGCCCGCCGGGTCGACGTCATCCTGGAGGGCCGCCCGGCCTCGTCCAGCGGCACGGTGACGCTGCACGCCGGAGACGGCCTCCGAACCGTCGCACAGGGCGATCCCGCAATTTCAACAATGCACTTTTGGCCGGAGGGCGAAGAGGTGCGAACCACCGGCACGCTCCCGTTCTCCCCGGAACGCGTGTCGTTTGAGCAGGACGGCGATTTCGTCGAAATGGCCGCGAGCACTGTGCGCCTGCAGAAACTCACGAATAATCTCGGGGTTGGCTTCGACTCGTTCACGCTCAGCTACCCCGGAATCCGGCTCCCGGACGCGAACGACGACGGCCAACAATATGCCCCCGGTGACTCGCTCTTCATTTCGCTCGTCGACGACCCGAGCGGACGGTTCGAGTTTGCCCCGCTCCGCCGATCGGACACCCGAAATGTTGAGGTCTCCATCCCGTCACTCCGCTTTTTTCCCACGAACAATGCCCTGCGATTCCGTCTGCACGGCACGCTGGGAACCGCGCCCGACACGACGAAAGAGCACCTCCGGGTTCTTCGGGTCAACGAAGAGCTCAGTGCCAGCCTTTCGATCGACCAGTTCGAGGTCGAGGCGCTGCAAGGAACCGTCGCTCCGTTCACGATGGACGTGACGCCGGACGCCAACGACAACGGCCGTCTGGACGTGGCCGACACTGCGGAAGCCCAAGCCGTGTCCCTTCAGCGACTCCAGGGCTTTGCTCAGCAAATCGATGACCTCCAGCTTCAGGGCAGTGCGCTAACCCTGTCCGTTGAGACGGACCTCGGCGCGAACACGCGGCTCTACGGCGCCCTCATGGGACGCTCCGCAGACGAGTCGCACTTCCTCAAGGGCAAGGGCCCTCAGCAGGTCGCGGCGTCGGACTCCATCGGGAACGACTTCGAGCGGGCCGGCACACCTCTTGGGGCCGAAAATCTCGTTCAGTTTGACGTGGAGAGCGGCACCGACGGCCAACCCGTCACTCGCAGCGTGACGCTCACGGACGAGAACTCCAACGTGAACAACTTCATCAGTCAGCTGCCGACCCACCTCCGCTTTGCGGGCAAGAATCAGGTCAAAGGGGGGCACCTTCACGTACGGAAGCCCGTTCGGTTTAACGTGGGCGTCGGGTTCAGTGTCCCGCTGGCGTTCACGGACCGCGTGTCGTACCGCGATACGCTCGACGCCGATCTTTCGGGCCTCGCGGCCCTCACCGACCCAACCCAGCGGGTGACGATCTCCTCGGCCCAGCTTCAAGTCGAATATGCCAATTCGATCCCGCTGGACTTCGACGCAACGGTACACGTCGTTGGGGAAAAGGGCCGATCGCTGGTCTCGCTTCCGTCGGACGGAGAATCCCTGACGCTCAAGGCCGCGCGGAAGACGACGAATGAGTCCTCCCCCTCGCCCCGAAACGAGACGCTCAACCTCACCCTCAGCTCGGACGAGGTGCACTCCCTCGCCCGCGGGCACAAGCTTCAACTTCAACTAACCATGAGCCCGCAAAATGAGGGAGCGGCGGTCCGCATCCGGGCCGACGACACCATCCGGCTCTCGTTCAGCACCGACATCGAGGCCTCCGTTCAGACCGGAATCTGACATGCAGACGCCCGTTCTTCCCGTCCGTTCTCTTTCCTCGCCTTCTCCATCATGACTCGGTGGCCCCTCCACATTGCGGTGGCGACTCTCGCCGTTGGCCTCCTGCTTCTCGGCGGTCCTCGTTTGGCCCACGCACAGGCGGGGCTGCAGAGCATCGAGGCCGTGAGTACGGGCGGAGGCACCTCGGCCCTCAGCGGAGGCGTGTCCGGAATCTACACCAACCCGGCCCATCTCACGGTGGGTCCCAGGGATCATGCGACCGAGGTGCAGCTGTTTCGAGTCGGGGCATACAGCGGGGGCGATCTTTTCCAGTTCAACCACTACAGCGACCTGTTCGTCCACGAGGACCCGGGTGCTCCGCCGCTCTCGGACGCCGAAGAGAAAGCCACTCTCGAAGCGTGGTTCGGCTCGTCGATGCGCAGCGCCGAATCGTACCTGGAGGTGACGCCGCTCGCAATGACCTACCGGTCGCCGGAGGGACAGTGGGCACTCGGACTGGGATTTCGGGGGCGCGTGATTCAGAACACGACATTGGACCAGGGCCTCCTGGACGTGCTCCTCCGAGGCACCCAACCGAATCGAACCGTTCCCGTCAACGGACAGATGCGCCTCTACAGCCTCCTCGACGTGACGGGGTCGTTCAGCTACCGTTTGTCGGCAATTCCGCTGTCGGTGGGCGTCTCTCCGCGGTTCATTCTCGGCACGGGGTACGCGGACGGGGCTCTTCACTCGACGGTCGTCGTGAACGATCAGTCGCTTACGCACCACTTTGCCTACACGGCCCGGGCGGCGGGCACGCTGAGCACGGGCCTGTACGACACGTTCGACGCCTTCAGCGCGGAGCCGCTTCGGCAGGTGATCGGCTCCACGAGCGGCATTGCGGGCCGAGGGGCGGGCCTCGACGTTGGCCTGAGTTACGCCCTGCAGCCGGGCCTGCACCTGTCGGCAAGCGTCACGGATCTGGGCATGATCCAGTGGCACGAGAACGCCCAAACCGTGACGCCGACGAACGACACGTTTCGCTTCGACGGCTTTTCGCTCGATCTGCAGCAGCTCAACGACGAGTTCGGGGGCGACGTGGGGGCGTACGTCCAGCATCAGGTCGACAGCCTCGCCCAGGCGGCCTACCGGGACGTCGAGCGCGACCGGTCGTCGTTTCGAACCCGCCTCCCCACGACAGTGCACCTCGGCAGCACGTGGGATCCGGGGGCCGTCACCGTCAATGGAGGCGTGTCGATGGAGCTGAATGCAACCGCTGGGGACGTGCCTCGCTCGCTGGCGGCGCACGCGGGGGGCGAAGTGACGCTCGGGCCGTTTCCCGTGCGGGCCGGCGTCCGAGCGCTGGGCACGCAGGCCCTTACGGTCTCCGGCGGGCTTGGCCTGAAAATCGGGTCCTACCGCCTCGACGTGGGCGGCAGCGTGACGCCGAACACCGCTATGCTCGGC
This sequence comes from Salinivenus sp., assembly GCA_018609755.1. GTDB lineage: Bacteria > Bacteroidota > Rhodothermia > Rhodothermales > Salinibacteraceae > Salinibacter. The sequence goes on from JAHENZ010000001.1 coordinate 5,490, forward strand.
TCAGGCGCCCGATACGCACTCAGTGCCTCACTGGGGACGTTTCGGAAGTAACTCGTCTACGCCTCCTCCCGTTGCGGGGCTAGCAGGTAGAGCACCGCCATCCGCAGGGCCACGCCGTTGGTCACCTGACTAAGGATGATGGCGCGCTCGTGGTCCACCACCTCATTCGAGAGTTCGACGCCGCGATTTACCGGTCCCGGGTGCATGATGAGGAGGTCGGGGTAGCGCTCCAGGTGCTCCGGTGTGATGCCGAACTGCATGTGATACTCCCGGATGCTGGGGAACAGCCCCTCGTCCTGCCGCTCCATCTGAATGCGGAGGGCCATCGCAATGTCGCAGCCGTCGAGCGCCGCGTCGAGGTCGGTGGTCGTGCGCACGTCCATCGCCCGTTCCATCTCCACCGGCAGCATGGTGGCGGGGCCGCAGAGGGTGACGTTGGCCCCGAGCGTGGTGAGGGCGTGGATGTTCGACCGCGCCACGCGGCTGTGCGTGATGTCGCCGATGATGGAGACGTTCAGGCCCTCGAACGTATCGATGTGCTCCCGCATCGTGAGCACGTCGAGCAGCGCCTGTGTGGGGTGGGCGTGAGCGCCATCGCCCGCGTTCAGGATGATGCTGTCGGTGCAGCGGGCCAGAAAGTGGGGCGCGCCGGGCGAGCTGTGGCGCAGGACCACCACGTCCACTTTCATTGCCTCCACGTTGCGGGCGGTGTCCTTCAGCGTCTCGCCCTTCTTCACCGAGGAGCCGGACTTCGACAGGCTGAGGGTCTCGGCCGAGAGGCGCCCGGCGGCTAGGCCGAACGAAAGTTTCGTGCGCGTCGACGGCTCAAAGAAGAGGCTGGCGACTGTCGTCCCCTGCAGGGTGGGCACCTGTCGGATCGGGCGATCGAGGACTGCTCGGAATTCCTGCGCGGTGTCGAGGATGTGGATGATCTCCTCGCGGCTGTACGTGGAAAGGTCGAGCAGGTGACGGTGCTGGAGGGGTGTCGAATCGTCGGCGGCGGGCGTCGTACGGGCGTCGGACATACCAATACTGTCGGCGAACGAGCAGGCGAGTGGGTCGGCAGAACATCGAAATGGAAGTGCTAGGGAGACGAACGTGCATCCTCGTCCGGGGACGGCGCCTCGACGAGCCACACGCCGTCGACCTCGTCGATCTCGTCGACCCGCACGCGCACCTCTTCGTTGGGAAGGGTGGGGACCTCGCGTCCCACAATATCGGTGGCGATGGGCAGCTCGCGGTGCCCACGGTCAATGATGGCGAGGAAGTGGACGGAGGCGGGACGGCCCAGGTCCATCAGTGCGTCGAGCGCAGCGCGGCCCGTGCGCCCCGTGTACACCACGTCGTCCACCAGCACGATGTGGCGGTCCGTGACGCTGAAGGGGATGCGCGTTTCCTGCATGTGGGGCTGGGCCAGGCGCATCCGCACGTCGTCGCGGTACATGGTGACGTCGAGCGTCCCGACCGGCAGGTCGACGTCCTCCTGGTCCTTGATCCGCTCTTGCAGGCGTTGCGCCAGGAAGACGCCTCGCGTCTGCATCCCCACGAACGCGAACGGCGCCGCGGCCTCCGGGTCGTCCGGATCTACGAGCTCCAGGATCTGCTGCGCCATGCGGTCGAGCGTCCGCTCCAGGTCGCGGGCGGACATGAGCTGGGCCTTGATGCGATCGTCGGTCTGCACGGGGTCAATTGCGAGTTTCGAGTGGCGAATTTCGAATGCACGCGAGCGCCGGGACGAGACCATTCGCAACTCGCCATTCGACACTCGACACTGACAAGGAACCGAACAGCACCGAAACTTTCTAACAGGGCTATCTGTGCGGGCTGCACTGTCCATCGGGGGGAAACGCAAGTGCCGTTTTTTCGGGTGTGCCCCAATGGGATGTGAGTATGGGAGTGTGGGGGTGTGTGAGTCTAGGTGTGGAAGTGCTTTGAAATAGATAGCCCTCATCGAATGTGGAGAGTCAGCGTGACAGCAGACCACGGACCACCGACCACTGAGTAGAGTATTCGGGGCACGTCGGACCTGTCTTCTCCAAAGGGGAATGCTCGGGGAGCGGCCCGTTGTCCGGGGCTCCGACTTCGTCGGAGTCCTCCTACGCGGCAGTCGGCCGTCACTCATAGCAATACAGCCGATATTTTGGCTCCCGGTTCTGGAGATGTTCTTTCCCATCCCCCATATACCCAAACGCCCACACGCACACCCCCAGCAGGATTAATACGGGCATCCAGCGCAAGACCCCGCTCCCTCTCCTAACAAACGTGCAGCCGCCACGATATGCCCGACTCCGACACCGCACTTCGCTACCTCGACCCCGTCGTCATCTCGCAGCTGGCCACGATGGAGCTGCGGGCCCGGCTCATCGTGGAGGGCTTCATCACCGGGCTCCACCGCAGTCCCTACCACGGCTTCTCGGTCGAGTTCGCCGAGCACCGGCCCTACAATCCGGGCGACGAGCTGCGGCACGTGGACTGGAAAGTCTACGCCAAGACGGACCGGTTCTACGTCAAGCAGTACGAGGAGGAGACGAACCTTCGAAACTACGTGGTGCTCGACACCTCGGCCTCCATGCGGTACAAGGGCGACGCCGACCTCTCAAAGCTGGAGTATGGCTCCTACCTCGCCGCCGGCCTGCACAATCTGATGCTCAAGCAGCGCGATGCCACCGGTCTCATCGGGTTCGACGAGACGGTGCACACCCTGCGCCCGCCGAAGGCCACGCCGAGCTACCTGAACCAACTCCTCGTTACCCTGGAGCAGATGAGCGACGAGGAGTCGGACGACGGGCGCCGCACCAGTGCCGCGGCGGCGCTCGACGAGGTGGCCGAGCGCATCGGACGCCGCTCCCTCGTGGTCGTCATTACGGACCTCTTCGAGAACATTGCCGCCCACGAGGACCTGCTGAAGGCCCTGCGCCACCTGCGACACCGGGGGCACGAGGTGATCGTCTTCCACGTGCTGGAAGGACAGACCGAACGAAAGTTCTCCTTCCCGGATCGCCCCACCCTCTTCCGCGACGTGGAGACGGGCGAGGAGGTAACCCTCCAGCCCAGCCAGCTCCGCGACCATTATGAGGAGGCGGTCGAGCACTTCACCGACCACTTCCGCCGTAGTTGTCTGGAGCATGACATCGACTTTGCCGAGCTCGACACCAACGAACCGTACGACACGGCCCTCATGGCGTACCTCAACAAGCGGACGCGGCTGGTGTGATTGAGCACGAGCGATACATTTCCTGTATTTCACTGAGAGACAACCACGTAGAGGTCACGATGTGCACCTCGTGACCGTTCATGCCTCTCTACTTCAGCCCCTCTATTGTGCATAATTCTCAGGCGCGTACGTGAAGAGGTCATCCAGGTCCGCGTCCGCGAGGTCGGTGAATAGCTCGGCCAGCTTGCCGGTCACCTCGTCCAGATAGGCGGCGCCCTTTTCCTTCGTGGCGGCCTTCGGGTTGCCCACGCCTGTGTCGTCGGTCACGTCCGTCCACTGGCGTTCGGCCCAGGCCCAGTCCGACCGCAGCGCATCGATCGTGAATTGCCGTGCCGCACCGTCTCCGGCCTCGTCCAGCGGTCGCACGAGCTCCGGCGCGGCGTTGAGCATTACGCTCGTCTCCATCTCGCCCGCGTGGTCGCCGTGGTCGTCGAAGTAGTCGCCCCAGTCGCCAATCTCGAACCAGTTCGCGACGCAGATGAAGAGATTGTCATACTGCGTCTGCACCTCGCGGACGAGCGGCTTGAAGGTGTTGCCGCCGTGGCCGTTGAGGACAATGAGCTTGCGAAAGCCCTGCGTGGTGAGCGACTCGGCCACGTCGCTGAGCACCGCGGCCTGCGTGCTCGGGTGCATGTTCACGACGCCGGGAATGTCGAGGTGGCCGGTGTCCACCCCAAACGGCACGGTGGGCAGGACGAGAACGCGCGTGCCGTGCTCCCAAGCCCGCTCGGCAGCTTCCGCGGCCACGTAGTCGCACTGGATCGTGTCGGTGGCGTAGGGCAGGTGGTAGTTGTGCGCTTCGGTTGCGCCCCACGGCAATACGGCGATCTCGTAGTCCGTATTCTTGACGGTCTGCCAGTTCGTTTCGTCGAGGAGGTAGGGGCGTTGGCTCATGAGCAGAACAGTGGAGATTGTGTCTGAGGAGGCGAGCAATGACCGGCGGCAGGAGTATTCCCTATCACGCGTCAAGAGTCATGAGGGCCGAGACTCCGAGGATTCTATGGGGCCTACTCCAGGTGGAGAAACTGGCGGACGGTGGTGGCGACGGTATCCTGCTTGCACCCGGTGCCGAGGTGGCCGCAGGGCGTATTCAGGCGCATGTCCTCTGCCCCGAGTGCTTCCGCAAACCGCTGGGCCGGAATCGGATTCACCATGTGGTCCTGCTGAACGGTGACCACGAGGGCGTCGGCCGTTACGGCGTCGGCGGTGTTCTCCAGGGAGCCCCCGAACGGCTCGGTACTATCGTGCCGGAGCATGGCCTTGATCTGCCAGGCCCAATCGTACGGGTCGAATTCGAGAATGGCCGACTCCTGCGCGTCGTAGAAGTCCCGAAATTCGGTCGAGTCCATTCGGGCCAGCTTTGCGGGCGTCTGCAAGTGCAGGCTGTGGATGGCCGCGATCGTGCGCATGGCCTGCCGCCGGGAGTTGGCCGCACGGCACGCGGTGCGGAAGGCGCGGAGCTCGGCCTGCCAGAGGAGGCGATCCTGTGGGGTGAGGCGCGGCGTCCCAGCGATCGGCACTGCTTTATCCATGAAGTCGGGGTACTGCGTCATCCACGCGAACGTCTGCATCCCGCCCATCGAGATGCCCATGACGGCGTGTAGCGAGTCAATGTTCATATGCTCGGTGAGGAGACGGTGCTGAGCGTGCACCATGTCCTTCACCGTAAAGACGGGAAAACTGGAGTCTGGCTGGGCCGCGCTCGTGGAGGGAGACGAAGAAACGCCGTTGCCCAGTGCGTCTACGAAAATCACGTGGTACCGGCTGGTGTCGACGAGGCCGCCGGGCCCCATCTGGCCCGTCAAGTCGTCCGTCGTGCCCGAAAACCAGGTGGGGAAGAGGATGGCGTTCGACCGCTCGTCGTTCAGCGTGCCGGCCGTCCGATAGCCGATCGTGCAGTTCTGAATGACCGCCCCGTTTTCCAGCGCGCACGTGCCGAGATCGGCGGTCTGCAGCGCGGGCTGGGCGTGGGCGAGCCCAGTACTGAGAGCTGCAAGGAGAAGGGAGATACAGAAGTAAAGGGTCGTGCGCACGACGTAGAGGGGAGAACCAAAGAGAAGCGAAGAGCGAGAGGCGTTACGCTGGTTCAAGCTCCTGGAACGCGGTCTGCAGCTCGCGGGTGAGTGCGCCGGGCGTGCCGTCGCCCACGGCCCAGTCGTCGACCTGTACGACCGGCATCACGCCCGTGGTGGTTCCGAGAAGCATGAGCTCGTCGGCATCGGGGAGGTCGGCTTCCAAGATGGGGATGTCCTCGACCGGAATGTTGAGGCGCTCGCACAGGCGCAGGGCCAGTCTGCGCGTGGTGCTGGGCAGAATGCGGTTCGTGAGCGGATGCGTTACGACCGTGTCGTCGAAGACGCCGAGGACCGTGGAATGGGACGCCTCCGTCACGACCCCCTCCCGCACCAGGATGGCCTCGTAGGCGTCGTGCTCCATCGCGGCCTGGTTGGCCAGCACGTTGGGCAGGAGGGCAATCGACTTGATGTCGCAGCGGGCCCACCGCTGGTCGGGGTGGAGAATGGTGGAAACGCCGTCTCTCCACTTCTCGACAGGCGGCTCGTGCGCCGATGCGGTGGCGTATACCGTGGGCTCGGTCGACGACTCCGGAAAGGCGTGCCGGCGCGGAGCTGCCCCGCGGGTCACCTGGAGGTAAATTTTGGCTTCGCCATCCTGGAGGTCGTTGTGGTAGAGGAGCGACGATACCGCTTCGCGCAGGGCGTCGACGTCTACGCCGTGAACCTTGATCTCGCGGAGACTTCGCCGAAGGCGCTGAAAGTGCACGTCGGCCTGAAAGAGCTGCCCCTCCTCGGCGCGGAGCACCTCGTACACTCCATCCCCAAACACAAAGCCCCGGTCGTCGGGGGAGATGGACACGTCCTTCTTATCGACGAACGAACCGTTGAAGTAGACCGTCATCGAGAGTAAACTATCTGAGCGAGCCAGTGGACGATCCTGCCTCTCCGGGGTCAACGTCAGAGAGAAACAGGAGGAAACTCCGGGCGGTGCAACGAAGGTAGTGGAGTCACAGAAGATAACCGATCCGGCCTGATTTGGGTCCACCCGAGATCCGCATGAACCCTCCTCTTCAACGCCCCTTACACCGAGCCGAACACGGGGGACACGATCGGCTACGCGGGGCCGACAGACAAGGGTGTGGGAGAACGGGGGCGTGGGAGAATGAGAGCACGGGAGAAAGAGCGCATGGGAGAGTGGGCAAAGATAGGAATCAAAATCTCTTCCTGCGTGCTACGATTCGGACGAACGACAGACGAGCAAAGACGGCTCCCCAAGAGTATTCGTTCGCTTGACGACCTCGACTGCCATGCTCACAGGGCCGCGGCCCGCCCCCCGGGCTCTCTGAGCCGCCGATCATGACACTTTTCGGCGGTCCGTCGTCCGCGGTCGGCTGTCAGTAACATACGTCAGTAGCCTGGCCCCCGCTCCCCACACCAGGCCTCCCTCTACGCCCAAACGGCGCAAGCAAATGTCTACCGACGACTGGACGGACACGTTCGAGTCCCACCGCGAGCGTCTGCACAATCTCGCCTACCGGATGCTGGGGCAGGTACAGGCCGCCGAGGATGCCGTGCAGGACGCCTATCTGCGCTGGCGCTCCGTGGACCTGGACACCGTAGACGACCCTGGAGCGTACCTCACGACCATCGTCACGCGCCTCTGCCTGGACGCCCTCTCCTCTGCCCGGGCCGAGCGGGAAACCAGCTACACTGGCCCGTGGCTGCCCGAACCCGTCGTGGAGCCGATGAGTCGGCCCGACCGAGCAGCGGAGCAGTCCGATGCGGTCTCGATGGCGATGCTCGTGGTGCTGGAGACGCTGCCGCCCCGCCAGCGGGCCGTGTACGTGCTCCGCGAAGCCTTCGATCTACCTTACGCCGAGATCGCGCCCATCCTCGACGAGAGCGAGGGCTACTGCCGCAAACTCGCCCAGCGGGCGCGCGAGCGGATCGACGAACGGGACGTACAGACCGATGTGCGG
>JAHENZ010000002.1 GCA_018609755.1 Salinivenus sp.
AGGAGGGCGCCAAGAGCTCAGTCGACGCTCGCTTCGAGCTCCACGTGGACCCGAACGGGGCTCTTCCGGTTGAGATGTCGAACTTCGCGGGCGAAACCGACGACCAGCAGGTGGTTCTCTCCTGGACGACGGCCAGCGAACAGAACAACGCGGGCTTCCACGTTCAGCACAAACGGGAAGAGAGCGACGCCTCCTTTACGGATCTCACCTTCGTTGAAGGGGCCGGGACGACCCAAGAACCGACGGAATACCAGTTCCGCACGGAGAAGGAGCTTGATCCTGGGTCGCACACGTTCCGCCTCAAGCAGGTAGACACGGACGGAACGACCTCCTTCACCGATCCGGTCACGGTGGACGTTGGCCTCTCGGGAGCATATCGGCTGTCATCGTACCCGAACCCGGTGCGAGGACAGGCCACCGTTGAGTTTGCGCTCAAGCAAGAGGGGCCGGTTACGGTCTCGCTGTACAACACTCTCGGCCAGCGTGTGAAGACGATCTACGACGGCCGCGTGAAGGCGGAAACGACGAAACGGCTTCGAGTAGAAACGAAAGGCCTCTCCAACGGGCTGTATTTCCTCCGAATGAACGGGCCGAACGTCTCGGCGAATAAGCGAGTTATGGTCGTTCGTTAGTCTCGCGTCTCCTCGAAGTGGCCCACGCCCGCCCTCCTTTCCCGAGGGCGGGCGTTTTTCATTTTCCTCGTGAAGTGTATTCCGCAAAAGCGATTTCCGTATTTACTTTTTCTTTACATCCTGAAAGGCTCCACCACACTTAAGTGTTAAACTATTGTGAATGGGTGGGTCTGGGGCACGATTTGTTCTGTATTCTTTTTACCGATTTACAATCTGTAACCAAAGAAGCCCCGCACTATCTCTTGCTCAAAGGGGGCTTGCAATTCCTCTCCTCGTACCCTCTTCCGTTCTGATCCTGCTCGATACGATGTATTCTCGCTTTTCAGTCTTTTCTCTTGTTCTCATCGTCGGTTTGGCGGCGCCCGGTGCGTCCTTTGCACAGCCTGACATTTATGTCGATGCAGATGTCACCGTGAGCGGATGCGGGTCGGCGTCTTCTGTCTCTGATCTCGACGGATCGTCCTGGGATTGTGCCTACCCCGCTCTTCAGGACGCCTTCGACGAGGTGAATAATAGTTCCTTCTCAACCTCGTTTGAAATATGGGTCGCGGGGGGCACGTACTACCCGGATGTCGACAATGTGGACAACGATGGCAACGCGAGTACCGAGCACAGTGCCGACAGCCGGAGTGAGTCCTTCACCCTCATCCGGGACGATGTCGCCTTTTACGGCGGGTTCGACGGGACGGACGGCTCGGGCGGGGGGACGCAGGAGACGAATCGAAGTGATCGGGATCCGGAGGTCTACCCCGTGACGCTCTCCGGGGACGTAGACCAGGACAATACCTCTTCGGGGAACGCCTATCACGTGGTCTACCTCGACGGCCGGACCGGGAGCGGTACCATCCTCACAAGTAACACCGTGATCGACGGCCTGACGGTGACTGGGGGGAACGCGAACGGGTCTTCCCCGAACAACCGAGGTGGAGGGCTTTACTGTGACGGCTCCGACGACGGGACGGGAGGGGCCGACGAATGTAGTCCGGTTCTCCAGCGGCTGACGTTTGAAAGCAACAGAGTCGCGGATTTCGGAGGGGCAATGTACGTCGACGCTGAGGATGGAACGGCGAGTCCGACTATTCGAACCTCGAGCTTTTTGCGGAATACGGGTGAGGATGGAGGGGCTATTTTCAACAACGGGGATCCCGGAACGGCAAATGGAGAAATCGTAAACGTCACTTTTTTCGAGAATGGAGCTGGCAGTGGAGGGGCCATTTTCAATGACGCCGATAATGGTACGGCGGACCTCTCGATTATTAACGCGACCTTCGCCGGAAATACCGCGTCGAGTAGCGTAACTGGCGGAAAGGCAGGCTCTGCGATTATTACTCGCGGTGCCACCCTCGAACTCCGAAACTCGGTTGTCTGGGATCATTCGAGCTTTTCCGTATACGAAGGAGGAGCGGGGCAACCGATTATTGATCACTCACTTGTAGAAGGAGGATTGAGTGCTGTCTCATCAGGTGGTAGCGGCTCAATCGATTACCGGAGCAGCAATCTCGACGCCAGTCCCCGATACCTCGGTTCGAACAAGGGAGCCGGTTCAGACGGAACCTGGGGAACGTCCGACGATAATCTCCAGCGCAACTGGGCCTCTGCAGCCATCGATAATGGAGACGCCAGTGTGGCCCCCACCGACGTAACGGACGTCGACGGAGATGGAAATACCTCCGAACTGGTTCCCGATCGGGACCTCACGGATCGAAACCAGGGGCAGACCGTCGACATCGGGGCTTACGAGCGCGGTGGTGTCGAGCCCACCGGCGGGGTTGCTCACGTCGATCAGGGAGCAAGTGGGGTCATGGACGGCACCTCCTGGTCTGACGCCTACAACTCTCTCCAGGCTGGCCTGCGGGCCAACGAGAACGCGCAGGCGTCCAGCTCGTCGGGCGACGTGACGGAGGTGCAGGTGGCCACGGGCACGTACACGCCCACTCGTCGACGCGACGCGACCGACGCGCGTACCCGGACCTTCTTCATCGACGGAGACAACGTGGAGGTGTACGCCGGCTACCCGTCCGGCGGGGGAACCCGCGACCCGGACGCTAATCCGGTGGTTCTCTCTGGGGATGTCGATGGAGACGACAATTCGTACGCTCCCCAAACCGACAGCGACGGCGACGGTAGCACTCCGTCTCAGACCGATCACATTAACGGGTCGAATGCGTACAACGTCGTCTACTTGGACGCTGCCGCGACGGATATCACCTCATCGACCGTACTTGACGGACTCACAATCACGGCCGGTTTTGCCGATGGGGCGTCCGCTCCTGCCAATCAGGGAGGGGGGCTTCATTGCTCAGCCGCAGGCGGTCAGATCTGTAGCCCTGACTTGAACACCCTTACCGTATACGGGAATTACGCCGACGCAGAGGGGGGCGGCCTCTACAACAGTGCGGGGGGAACGGCAAGTCCCTCAATCATAGATGCCGTCTTTCGGGGAAATGCCGCCGGGAGTGGGGGAGGAGCAATTGCGAATGATGCGAAGAACGGAAGCGGCACCGCAAGCCCGTCGATCACGAACTCGATTGTCGTCGCCAATGCCTCGCTCGGTGATGGTGGAGCCTTCTGGAACCAGGCGAATACCTCCGGAGAAGAAACGAGTCCCACGATTACGAACGTCTCCTTCACTGGCAACACCGCCTCTGGTAGTGGGGGGGCACTGTACGCTGAGGCGACCAATGGCACCGCCAGTCCGACCGTCGTAAACTCCATTCTGTGGGGGGACGGAACCGAAGTCGGCGGCTCGTACTCCACACTCACAATCGATCATTCCATTGTGGAGGGAGGCTGTCCCAGTCAGGCTGATTGTAGTGGTGGAAATCTCATCAACGAAGATCCGCAGTTTGCGGATGCGAATGGATCCGACGACATTCTCGGCACTGCGGATGATGACCTCCGGCTCCAGGGCCCAGGATCCGGAGGAGGAGCCTCTGCAGCCATCGACGCCGGGAATAACAACGCCATCAGTGCTTCCCAAGATCTCATTGGCAACGCTCGAAGACAGGATGTCTCCAGCGTGACCGACACCGGAAGCCCATCCGGTGATTCCCCATACGTGGATATGGGCTCCTACGAATCGGATGGATCTGCTCTTCCGGTCGAATTCACCAACGTGAGCGGCCAGGTGGAGGAGCAGGACGCTATCATCGAGTGGTCTACCGCCAGCGAGACGAACAACGCCGGGTTTGAGGTGCAGAAGAAGAGCGACGGTTCGTTTACGAGCCTCGACGGCGCATTCGTCGAGGGCGCAGGCACGACGGATCAGCCGCAGTCCTACTCCTACCGCGTCGAGGACCTCGACGCCGGGACGCACACGTTCCGCCTCAAGCAGGTGGACACGGACGGTGCCACGTCGTTCAGCGACCCGATCGAAGTGGACGTGGGGCTCTCCGGGTCGTACAACTTCTCGACGTACCCGAACCCGGTGAAGGAGCAGGCGACCATCGAGTTCGCCGTGAAGGAGAAGGCGAACGTGACCGTCTCGCTCTACAACACGCTCGGTCAGCGGGTGAAGACGATCCACCGCGGCCGCACGCCCGCCGAGCAGACGCAGCGCGTGGCGCTCGACGCCAACGGCCTCTCCAGCGGACTCTACTTCGTCCGGCTGCAGGGCGCAGGCTTCACCGCCACGAAGCGAATCACGGTGGTCCGCTAGTGCTGCGTCACGTTCTCCTTGTCAGGTGGAGCGCTGGTCATGGTACCGTAACGTCGTAGCCGACAGCAGATTTCGGAGACAGAGCGCGATTCGACACTCGACATTCTCCGCTTGACTGAGAACTAGCAGGGCCAGACCGTTCCCCAAATCCCCCTCGTCGTTCGGCCGCCGGTCGGAGGGCGAGGGGATTTTTATTGCCGGGACGCTGAACGGACCGGCGACTGTACGTCCTCGTTCACGCCAGATCCGGCCCGGGATCGGAAATGCCGTTGTGCCGCCGTTTCTCCACTCTGTACTTCAACATACGATTGCCCTGTGGGGATGGCACGCTCTTTGAACATTTCCTATGACCCGAAATAACCACATCTAGATTCGCCTTAGCCCATGCGTTACGTTCTTTCCCTACTTCTCGTCGGTGCAATTTTCGGAACCGGTTACAGTTTTGCCCAGGTCAAATCGGAGGTGAGCGAGGTGACCGGCGTCAAACGAATTGAGAGTGAGAGCATGCGCTCGCTTCACTCCGATACCTATACCGGCTCTCACGCCTCCTTCCGGGCCGAGTACGTGAACGATCCCGAGAACGGAACCTCCTGGATTATGTCGTTCTACGGCTTTACGAAGGAAACGACGCAGATCAGCCAGACGAACCAGTTCATCGTGACGGCCGACGGGCAGCAGTTTCGGCCCAATCGCCTCGAATCCAAAACGCGCAACGTCAGCAATAACCTTATGGAGGTCAAGCGGGCGTTCTTCTCCCGGTCGGCCTTCGAGACGATTGCGAATGCCCAGAAGGTGACCATCTCCATTGGGTCCGCGCAGTTCAGCGCGATCCGTCCCCGCCGGAATGACATGCGGCTCATTCTGGATCAGGTGCCGGAGCAGAAGGGACCCCAGACGGCCAGCAATGATTCTTCTGACAGCCGGCGGTAAGGGACTGTTAGCGCAGGCGCAGACCTCTAAATCTGATCCTCGGTTCAGCACAGTCTAGAAGAAGGCGCTCTCTCTGCGGGAGGGCGCCTTCTTCTATAACCGGAGGAAAGTTTAGCGGATGTGAAACCGATTTCGTCGAGCGTGGTAGAGCTCACTAGAAGCTGTATTCGTCTCACACGATGCCGGTTTGGCCACGAGGGCACGACGCAGTGTTTTCTACTTCAACCGGGGTTCTGTGCGCACCTCCTTTCAGAGGCGCGATGTCTCCCTGAAGGGGGGCGGAGTAGCGCCGATCAACAAACCAAACCAGGTTCTTCGTGTCATGCGATCTATTCTTGCGGTTGCGCTCGCATTCGTTCTTTTTTTGCCCGTCTCAGCAACGGGACAAATTGAAAAGAAGACCAGCGAGGTTACGGGCACGACCCAGTTGGCGAGTACCGACATGCGCGTGCTCTTCAGCGAATCGTATCCCGGCCGGGCCCGGTTCCGTGCTGTGTGCGAGGTGACCGAGACCGACACGACGTGGCAGGTCTCCATCTACGGCTTGATCGGGGAAGCTTCTGAAATGAGTTCGACGGGGAGGGTGCAGGTACAGGCCGACGGTGAGCCGGTCCAAGTTCAGGCGGTGAGGTCGAGCCGCCGGTCGGTCAACGGCACAATTTTCGAAATCAAACACGTACGGTTCCATCGTTCGGACTTCAAGCGCGTGGCCGTGGCGGGAGAGGTGCTTGCGACCATTGGTCCGTACCAGTTCGAGTTCTCGAGGGAACTTCGCGAGGATCTCCGCCTGATTTTGGAGCGGATGCCTGCCCAACAAGGACCGCGGACAGCCAGCAGCGACTCCTCCGAGAGTCAGCGGTAGTTTTTCCCTCCTTGATTCCGAAGGGGGACTCTCTTCGGTTGAAGGCTCCGAGTCATTCCATGCAAACTTTTTTGGTATGGGCGCTCTCCTCACTGCAGGGAGCGCCCTTTTCTTTGTCGATACACGAAATTTTATTTTTCTGAAACCGGTTTCCCTCCTTCGATGGGGATCATGGGATCGTTCTGGACCTTTCATCATTACCGTCTGAATTTTGCTCCGGTGGAATGAGGAGGGTGCTGCTGTTTACTCCCATGAACTCCTACCGCTATGCGTATTCTTCTCTCAGTCGCACTCGCTTTCATTCTGCTTCTTCCCTCCCCCGCGGAGGCCCAAATCGAAAAGGAAGTCAGTGAGGTCACCAACACGACCCGGCTGGAGAGTACGGACATGCGGCCCCTCATCACCGAGTCGTATCCGGGACACGCCAGCTTTCGGGCCAAGTACGAGCGGACGCCGTCGGATTCGAGTTTTCAGCTGTCGTTTTACGGCTTCGCAGAGCAGTCCACGGACATGAGCGCGGCTACGCAGGTCCGGATGCAGGTCGACGGGCAACCGGTTGCGGTGCAGGAGGTGCAGTCGAAAACGCGAACGATGGATGGCTCGGTTCTCGAGATCAAGCACGTCTCGTTTCGCCGCTCCGCCTACGAGCGGATTGCCACCGGCAATCGGGTTGTGGCCGTCATAGGGCCGCTTGAGTTCGAGCTCACGAGACCCCTTCGCGAAGACCTTCGTCTCATTCTCGACCGGGTGCCCGAACGGAAGGCGCCGCCTACGGCCGCTACGGACGAGTCGGGATCACGACGGTAGGCTGACGGGCGCCGGCGACCGTGGATCCACGAATGGGAGGATGCGGACAGTCCAGGCGGGGGCCGGAGGGTCGCAGAAGTGCCGGTGGACGCCAACGGCGCTCCTGGAATTATACCGAGTCCGGAAATAAACTTCTGGTATCGGAGGAGACGAGCATCCTTCAGAGGGAAATGTCACCCTGAATCGCTGTGCGACATGGCCTCAGTAGCGCCGTTGGAGTCCAACGGCGCTACACGGAGGGTGCAGACTTTTTCAGAGGAAGAACCGCCCGGTGCCAGGCTGTCTATTGGTCCTGCGATTAATCTTGCAAAGGCACAGTGATCTCCTTGCTCACGGCGCAGTCCAAGACTACTTCCTCACTCCGAGAGTACTTGTTCACTCCGTTCACGGCGCGAGGCGGTCGATCGTCCACTCGGCGTCGGGGGCGGATCGGCGATAGCGGAGGCGGTCGTGGAGGCGATTGGGACGACCCTGCCAGAACTCAATCTCAGTGGGCTGGACGACGTAGCCGCCCCAGTGGGAGGGGCGCGGGATCCTCTCGTCGTCCGCGTACTCGTCTGTGACGGCATCGAGGTGGTCTTTCAGGGCCTCGCGGCTGTCCACCACCCGGCTCTGCGGAGAGGCCCACGCCCCCAACTGGCTGCCCCGCGGGCGGCTGTGGAAGTACTCAGTCGACTCCTCGTCGGGGAGACGAGTGGCCTCTCCCTCGATTCGGACCTGCCGCTCCAGTGGGCCCCACCAGAAGACGAGGGCCACGTGCGGATTCTGATCGATCTCGGTGCCTTTGCGGCTTTCGTAGTTGGTATAGAAGTGAAAGCCGCGATCGTCTAGGCCCTTCAGCAGCACGATGCGGGCGGACGGGGCGGCGTCCGGAGCTGCTGTCGCCAGGGTCATGGCGTTGGGTTCGTGGACGTCTGCGTCCAGGGCCTCGTCGAACCAGTCACGAAACTGCTCGATGGGATCGTCGGCAACGTGATCCCGGGACAGTTTGGCCTGTGCGTACTGTCGTCGGAGGTCGGCGAGGTCGGACATGTGGGGAGCCGTGGAAGCGTCAAAAAACAACTGGAAAAGTCGCTACGTCTGTGGTTTCCTGGTCGTTTCCCAAGGGCGCAGGCGTTGCGAGTTGGACACGATTCGGAGCCTCGCGCAGGCGAACCGCCACGGCCGCACGACGGGAGGAGGGAGGACATTAGGAGCGCGTGGCCGCGACGGCGGGAACGATGCGCGTGCCGTCGGCTTCCGGGCGGTGCGTGCAGCGGACGTGCACCGGAATGTCGGCGGCGGCCAGCGGGTCGAGCGTGCACGGATGCATGCCCAGCCGTCCTGCCTTCGTCCAGGTCCGGGCCTGCTCAAAGTCGAGCTGGTCGAGACGGCGCGCATCGTCGTGCGTGGCCGGGTCGCGGGTGTAGAGGCCGTCCACGTCCGTCCAGCGTTCCAGTCGCTCGGCCTCCAGGGCGCGGGCGAGAGTGGCGGCGGAGAGGTCACTGCCGCCCCGCCCGATCGTCGTGGTCGTGCCGTCGGCCGTGGCCCCAATGAATCCCGTGATGACCGGGACGGCGTCCGGCTCATCGATCCACTCCTCGAACCAGCTCTGCACCTGCTCACAGGTGGGGGGCCACTGCACCGTGGCGTCGCCGTGCACGGCGTCGGTACGAATGAGAGCGGTGGCGTCAACGGGGCGGGCGGGACAATCATGGACCGTGAAGACGGCGGCGAGCAACGGAGCCATCAGGCGCTCGCCGGCGGCCAGAACGGTGTCCCGCGCCGCGGCAGCGTGGGGTCCCGTCCCGTTCTGCAGGGCGCGACGGAGTTCCGAAAGCTCCGCTTGAAGGACGGACTCGTAGTGGGTACACAGCGGGGCATCGCCAATCACGTCCTGGGCGAGCGCACGATAGCGCCGACCGACGTGGCGGACCCACGCCTCTGCTGTGGCCCGGTCTCCACGCGTTTCGTCGGCGGCGCGCACGAGGTCATCCGTAATGCCAGCCGCCGCAGAGACCACGACGACGGGAAAACACGTGTCGCGGGCCTCCCGAATGATGTGGCTGACACTGTGGAGTCCCTCGTGCGTGCCCACCGAGGTCCCGCCAAACTTCAGCACGTGCACCGGACGGTCCATGGCAGTGGCAGGCGAAACGTGGCGGTCAGGCATGGAGATGTATTTCGTATTCCGTATTTCGCATCGAAATCCCCTATTCCGGTCCCGAAAGAAGGCCGCTATGACCGTCTTGGGTCAAGCAAAGGAGGGAGGCACTCACATAGAAATACGTTATGTTCGCACGGATCGGTACGTCGATCTCTCTCCCCACTCCACAATCCGCATCCGCACTTCCCATTCGGCACTACGTCACGCCGTCACCGACGACAGCACGTTCGCCTGCGCGCGCCAGTCGGCGACCATCTCGTTGAGATCGTCAAACTCAATGAGAAAGGCGTCGTGTCCGTGGGGGGAGGACAGCACCTCCAGCGTGGCGTTGGGCAGGTGCCTCACCAGTTCTTCCTGCTCCGAGAGCGGGTAGAGCACGTCGGAATCGATGCCCACCACGAGCGTCGGCTGCTGAATGGAGGCCAGGACCGTCTCGTACGTGCCGCGGCCACGAGACACGTCGTGCGTGTCCATCTGCTTCGTCAGCTCCACGTAGCAGTGGGCGTCGAAGCGGTCGACCAGCTTCCCGCCCTGATGGCGCAGGTAACTCTCCACGGCGAAGGGCTGATCGTTCTGGTCGTCCATCACCTCGCGTCCGAACCGTCCCTCGAAGGACTCGTGGGAGCGGTAGGACACCATCGCCATCATGCGGGCCGTGGAGAGGCCGTTCGTCGGCGGATCGTCGAGGGGGTACTCCCCGTCCCGCCACTTCGGATCGGCATAAATGGCCTGCCGCTGCGTCTCGCTCCACCCGATCTGCCAGGCGGTGTGGCGCCCGCCCACGGCGATGGGCACCAGCGACTGCACGAACGGCGCCCCGTCGTCGGTCGTCTCGAAGGCCCACTCCAGCACGTGCATGCCGCCCATCGAGCCGCCGACGGCGCAGGCCACGCGCTGCACCCCCATTTGCTCCAGCGCGCGGCGGTGCAGCCGCACCGTGTCGCGGGTGGTGACAGGGGGGAAGTCCGTTCCGTAGCGCGTTCCGGTCTCCGAATCTTCGGTGAGGGGCGACACGGTTCCGTACGGCGAGCCCGGCACGTTCAGGCACACGACGAAGTCCTCCGAAGGATCGAGGGCGCGGCCTGCCCCCAGAAGGCCCTCCCACCAGTCGTCCACCTCCGTGTCGCCGGTGAGGGCGTGGCACACCAGGACGGCATTGTCGCCCGCGGCGTTGAGGGTGCCCCACGTCTGGTACGAGACGGGCAGATCCCGTAGCGTAGTGCCGTCTTCAAACGTAAACTGGGGGAGGGTGAGAGTCTGCGGCATCGGAATACGGCAGGCGAATTCGGAAAGGGGAGAGAGCTCCGAAACGGAGAGGGTGGTTCGTGTATCGCGTGTTGCGTATTTCGTTAGGGGACGTCCCGGCATTGAACGCAATACGCAACACGCAATACGCAACACAAACTACGCCGCGGCGGGGGAGGGCAGCGACGAGAAGGCCTGCTCAAAGTCGGCCTTGATGTCGTCGATGTGCTCGATGCCCACCGAGACGCGCACCATGTCGGGCTCGACGCCGGAGGCCTTCTGCTCCTCCTCCGTCAGCTGTTGGTGCGTGGTAGAGGCCGGGTGGATGACGAGTGTCTTCGCGTCGCCCACGTTGGCGAGGTGGCTGGCCAGTTCCACGTTTTCGACGAAGCCCTTTCCGCCGTCTACGCCGCCCTTTACGCCGAAGGCAAGCACCGCGCCGTAGCCGTTCTCCAGGTACTTGTTGGCGCGCTCGTGGTAGGGGTGGTCTTCCAGCCCGGGATAGCTGACCCACGACACCTCGTCTCGCTCCTGCAGCCACTTCGCCAGTTCGAGCGCATTGTCGCAGCTCCGCTGCACGCGCAGTGACAGCGTCTCCAGGCCCTGCAGCAGCAGGAACGAGCCAAACGGATTCTGGGCCGGGCCGAAGTCGCGGAGGCCCTCCACCCGGGCGCGCATGGCGAACGCGACGTTCGTGTCGAGCACGCCGTCTGG
>JAHENZ010000003.1 GCA_018609755.1 Salinivenus sp.
ACCTTCGTGATCGCGGCCGTGAGCGTCGTTTTTCCGTGGTCCACGTGCCCGATCGTTCCTACGTTTACGTGCGGCTTTTCTCGGTCAAAGGCTTCCTTCGCCATGGCGTTTCAGAGAGAAATCTGTTTGTGGAGCGAGAATAGCGAAACGGAGCGGGCGCAGCGGACGGTGCTTCATCGGTCCAGCCCAAGACGCCCAGATCCGAAGGCATAGAATAATGAGCCGCCTCCCGGATTCGAACCGGGGACCCCTTCCTTACCATGGAAGTGCTCTACCCCTGAGCTAAGGCGGCGGGGCTCACTGTCGAATTACGAGTTTCGAGTTGCGAATAGCTCATTCCTTCATTCGCAATTCGCCACTCGGAAGTCGAAACTGTCGCAGAGCGGGAGACGGGATTCGAACCCGCGACTTTCACCTTGGAAGGGTGATGCTCTACCCCTGAGCTACTCCCGCAGAAGCAATGGCGAATTTCGAATAGCGAATGCCGAATGAGGTATGATCGACAGCCCCATTCGCAATTCGACAATCGAAATTCGCAACTAAAAGTGGGCCGGGAAGGATTTGAACCTTCGAAGGCAGAGCCGCCAGATTTACAGTCTGGTGCGTTTGACCACTTCGCTACCGACCCAGTATGGAGGACACAACACGAGGCGAAAATCACCGTCCCCCGGATCCGTCTTGCGATTGCTCTTCAAAACTTACAGGGCGGAAAAGTTGCCCGGGTGGGGGTCGAATTTCAAATGAAGAGCTCTTACGTTCAAGCCGTTACGTTCAATCGACTTCCCCATTACCCTCTTTCTTTCCACTCCCAATCAGAGCTGACGAGCGGACTCGAACCGCCAACCTGCTCATTACAAGTGAGCTGCTCTGCCAATTGAGCTACGTCAGCATACAGTCTTACGCCTCTCGATGATACCGGAGGAAATTCACGATTACGACCCCAGATTGTTCGACGATCAGACCACAGTCATCATGAAACGTTGCCCCAATTGCGGTGCTCATCGCGAGGACGATGACGACTACTGTCCCGTCTGCGGCGAAACCTTCCCGGCTCCGCACATCGCTGAAACGTCCGGTCCGTACTGGTACGAGCGGAGAGCCTACATGGTGACGTACGTGGTTCTCCTCTGGCCCGTGGCCCTCTACGGCCTGTACCAACGCGATGCGTGGGGCCAGAACGCCGACCAGTGGATGCTCATGGGGTGCCTCACAATGGCCGTTCTCTGGAGTCTCGTTTTGAACGTCGTGTGACGCCCCTCGACCGGTCGATCGTCACCAGACCGAGGGCCTCACCAACAGGAAACCCCGCTCAAGCACCCTCTCGGGCGTTGGAGCGGGGAAACCAGCCTGTCAGGCGGAGTGGAGCTACGGGGATTCGAACCCCGGACCTCTGGAGTGCGATTCCAGCGCTCTACCAGCTGAGCTATAGCCCCAGTGGACACGATTCCAGAGCGAGACTCTGGACTTCCAGAAATTCATCGGCTGCTACGGCCCGATTCGAGGCGCTGTTCCACCACGGCGAGGCTGTGAAGGGCAGGCGCCGTGAGAACCGTGCAAAGATGTCACTCTGGGGAGCTTGCACAACTGAAACGCGAGACATCGCAGATCTCGTGACGTTGTTTCCATCTGCATCTCCTGCGCGGAATATGCTCGGAATCGACCGCTGCCAGCAAACGCTGACGATTGTGGCGTCAGGGGACCGACGCTCGAAACCACCAGAGTCGTTGTGCAAGGTCACGAGCCTGTAAGAACCGGTGTCGCAATGGCACACGCAACACAACTCGGCTCGTACGAGACCTGCGGATCCTGTCCGACCATCAAGTCAAAGCATGCCACATAACGACCTACCAACCAAAGTCTGTCCCGTTTGCAATCGTGAGTTTGAGTGGCGCAAGAAATGGGCGGACGACTGGGCAAATGTGAAGTATTGCAGCGAGCGTTGCCGCCGCAACAAGGACCGCGACCACGTCCCCTGGGCGAAAGAGGAGTGAACGTTTCGCTCCTCGCCCTCCGCCTTCCCGTCCTTGAACACCTCCCTACTCATCACCCAACGCGCAGTCCCGTGCCCTCGACCGCAATCGTTTGGATTCGAAACGACCTCCGCATTCACGACCACGAGCCGCTCCGCTCCGCCGCCGAACACTACGACCGCGTGATCCCGGTCTATTGCTTCGACCCTCGACATTTCGGGACCACGATGTTCGACCTGCCGAAAACCGGAGCCATCCGTGCTCGCTTCTTGCGCGAAAGCGTGCAGGACCTTCGTGCCTCCCTCCAGGAGCTGGGGAGCGATCTGGTCGTGCGCCAAGGCCGCCCCGAACGCGTGCTGCCGCCCCTCGTGCGGGACACGAACGCATCCGCTGTGCTCCACTTTCAAGAAGTAGGAACGGAAGAACGCACAGTCGAGTCAGCCGTCGCGGACGCCCTCGCCGAGACCGACGCCCAGCCCGGATATTTCTGGGGCAAGACGCTGTACCACGTCGACGATTTGCCCTTTGACGGCCCCGAGGACATCCCGGAGGTCTACACAAACTTTCGTAAGGGCGTGGAGAAACAAAGCTCGGTGCGGTCCACCATTGCCCCGCCTGATACCCTCCCCCCACTGCCGGAGGATCTGTCTCCCGGCCCCATTCCTACGCTCGACGATCTTGGAATCAATGGTGACGGGTCTGTCGATGACCGCAGTGTCCTTCCATTTCGTGGGGGTGAAACCCGCGGCCTCGACCGCATCGAGGAATACATCTGGCGCGAGGACTGCCTAAGGAAGTACAAGGCGACCCGTAATGGCCTTCTCGGCGCGAATTACTCGTCGAAGTTCAGCCCGTGGCTCGCCCACGGCTGCATCACACCGCGGCAGATTTATGAAGAGGTGCAGCGTTACGAACAGGAACGGGTCTCGAATAAGTCGACCTACTGGATGACCTTCGAGCTCATCTGGCGAGACTTCCACACCTTTGCGGCCGGAAAGGCGGGTTCCGACCTTTTCGCCCCCGGCGGTCCCGCAAGAAAGGATCCGGACTGGCGCGACCACGACGAGGCCTTCGAGCGATGGGCCCAGGGTACAACGGGTATTCCCTTCGTGGACGCCAACATGCGAGAGCTCAACCAGACCGGCTTCATGTCGAACCGGGGCCGACAGAACGTGGCCAGCATGCTCTCGATGAGTCTGCAGCAGGACTGGCGGAAGGGGGCAGCGTACTTCGAGTCCCGCCTCGTGGACTACGATGTGTGCAGCAACTGGGGCAACTGGGCTTACAACAGTGGCGTGGGCCACGACCCGCGCGACCGGTACTTCAACATCGTAAAGCAGGCCAAGCGGTACGACAGCGACGGCGAGTACGTACGGTATTGGCTGCCGGAATTGGGCGACGTGCCCGACGAATACGTCCACGCACCGCACCGAATGAGTCGAGAGGAGCAAGAGACAGCCGGCTGCATCCTCGGCGCCGACTACCCCGAACCTGTCGTGGATCTGGAGAAAACGTATCAGCGCATCCAGCGGAAGCGCCAGTCGGGCTGATTTTGTGCGATCGGTTTCAGATGTTGAGGGTCAACTGCCTGTGCTCAACACACAGAGGACGGGGGACTACGGATCGAGCGGTAACCGCCCTTCAACCATCGCCCGAATTCTATACCGTTGCCGTGGTTAGCAATCCACTGGTTCCGTTTCTTCTGGGCCTCGTCGCCGTCATCGTTTTCCTCGTCCTCCTGCGCCTCCCGGCGTTCCTGGGCCTAACCCTCGCAACCATCGTCGTGGGTCTCGCCACACCGGAAGTTCCTTTCGCCGACGTGCCCGCAAAGATGGCCGCAGCCTTCGGCGACGTGATGGAGGCCGTCGGCATTCCCATCCTCATGGCCGCGATTATTGGGAAGAGTCTGATGGACAGCGGGGCGGCGGAACGCATCGTCCGGGCCTTTTTGGCCCGCACCGGCGACGAGCGGTCGGAGGTCGCCCTCCTGGGCAGCAGCTACGTGCTCTCCATCCCGGTCTTCGTGGACAACGTGTTCTATCTTTTGGCCCCGCTGGGACGCTCGATGTACGCCCGGACCGGCACCAAGTACGCGCTCTACATTGCCGTATTATCGGCGGGAGCGCTGGCCACCCACATGCTGGTGCCCCCCACGCCCGGGCCGCTGGCAATGGCCGACACGCTGAACGTAGACCTCGGGACCGCCATGCTGATGGGCGCGCTCGTGGCACTGCCCATATCGATGATTGCCGGGCTCGTGTACGGCCATTGGATCGACCGTCGCCTCTCCATTCCGCTGCGAGAAGCGATGGGCTCAACCGCAGAGGTGCTGGAGAGCAAAGCCACGACGAGTCTCGATGATCTTCCAGGACTCGGGGAAGCCCTCCTCCCCATCGTGCTCCCCGTCGCTTTAATCGGGTCAAATACGGTCACCGACGCCGTTCTCCCCAACGGAGGCACGGCGGCCGCTACGACCGACTTTCTCGGCTCCTCAACCGTGGCCCTCACGCTCGCGGCGCTCGTCGCGGCGGCCACGTTCTACCGGACGAGCGACCTCCATGCCTCCACCTTTGGCGATGCCTTGACCGACGCCCTCAAGAGCGGCGGCAACATCATTGCGATTACGGCGGCGGGTGGTGCCTTCGGAGCACTGCTTCGAACAGCCGGGGTGGGAGAGTACATTGCCGATGCCCTCGCCGCGGCCGGCATCCCGCTACTCATCACCGGATGGCTCATCGGCGGCGTTATCCGCATTGCCCAGGGCTCCGGTACCGTGGCGGTGCTCACCGGTGCGTCCATGATGGCCCCGCTCACGTCCGGCCTCGACGCCCACCCGGTCTACATGATGATGTCGGTCGGCACGGGCGCCCTTCTCTTCTCCTGGTACAACGACAGCGGCTTCTGGATCGTAAACGAGGTGGCGGGGCTCACGCAGGCGGAAACCCTCAAGACATGGTCGGCCGTCAACACGGTTATGGCGTTTACCGGCCTCGTGGTGGTGCTCCTGTTGGCAACGTTCGTCCCGCTAGCGTAGTGGGCTTGTACAACTGAAATGCGAGAAATCGCAGATCTCGTGACGCTGTTTCCGTCTGTATCTCCTGCGCGGAATCTGCTCGGGATCGCCGCTGCCAGCAACCGCTGACGATTGTGGCGTCAGGGGACCGACGATCGAAACCGCCAGAGTCGTTGTGCAAGGTCAGTAGTGTCTCATCGCACGTCCTCGCAGCGCGAACCGTGACGCGTGAACGCCTGCTCGAAAGGCAATGTACTCACACTCCATCCATCACGCATCACGGACAACGCGAAAGGAAGAAAGGATCCAAAAAAGGATGGGAAAGAAGCTCGAACGAGAATCAAGAAGACACGGCCGGCCGACGCAGCACCGGTCCTGCACTCAGAGAGACGATTCCTGCCAGCACGGCCACCAGTGCAATGGCCCACGATAGGCTCAGCGCGTCCGCCACGAAGCCGAGAAGCGGTGGCCCGGTGAAGAGACCGACGTAGCCTGCACTCGCCACCGCGGCGATGCTGGTACCCGGCGCCAGCCCCGGTGTACGCGCAGCGGTGCGGTACAGCACCGGCACCAAAACGGCGAATCCAAGCCCCTGTGTGAAGAATCCAGCGATGCCGGATAGGGGATGAGCAATGAGCACTCCGCCCCCAAGCCCCACTGCCGCAATAATGGCCCCCGTCTGCACCACTCGGCCCGTGTCGAATCGCTCAAGCACTCGGTCCCCGTAGAGTCGGCCGACGGCCATGGCGCCCGAAAAGGCAGCGTACCCGAGCCCGGCCACGCCGGCACTCGCTCCCAGCCCTTTCCGCAGGTACACGGCACTCCAGTTGGATACGGCCCCCTCTGCAAGAAGTACGCAGAACAGAAGGACGGCAATCCCCACGAGCGCGGGCGGTGGAACGGCGAGTATCCGACTCGCCTCGCGGGTCGCCGGCCCCGTCAGTAGCGCATCCCGGTGAACCACTACGACAATGACGGCCAGCGTTGCAAGCCCAAGGAAGTGCCAGCCGAACGACAGCGACACGCTTGCCGCCGCACTGCCAACGCCGGCGCCGACCATACCCCCGATGCTGAAAAAGCCGTGGCACGTCGACATGATGGCCACGTTGCGCCGTTCTTCCACAGCGTTCGCTCGGGCATTCATCGCCACATTGAGGGTTCCATTCAAGAGCCCGACCCCGAGGAGAACCCCGGCCAACTGTGCAGCACTTTCCGTGAAGGCGAGGAACAGAAAGGGGAGTCCCTGAACGAGCGCAGCCCCAAACGTTACCGGCCCAGCCCCCCACCTGGGCACCAGCCAGCCGGACAGCGGCATCACCAGAAACGTCCCCATCGGCATCCCGAGAAGAACGAGCCCCAGGGTCGCCTCCGAAAGGCCGAGGGCCGACTGCATCTCCGGAATCCGAGCAAACCAGCTGCCCACGAAGACGCTCACCAGCGAAAAGACGAGCGCGACCGCACGACTCGGTGGATGCGTCCAGACGATGCGAAGTGACGTAATCATACCAATCCCTTACAGATCTCTCGCGACGGATTCAGGGAGATGCGCTCCTGCGCTCATGCGAATCTGGGCCTCTTGAAGTTTTAGTTTCGCGGGGAACGTCGGAGAAAAAGATCCACCCAGCACTTCATTCCCTTCCCCAGCCCCAACAATAGCGGTTCGCGTTCCCTCCCCCCACCAAAAGACGTAATGATACGAGAAAAGACGTGGGAGACGCCGCAAGTCACACACCTGGCCGTGTCAAAACTCCCCCCAATTCCTACACCCCTTCATGCACTAACCCGAAACCTCTCGTTCTTTCTCACCAGCAAAACGCCTCCACCTCTCTTGCCCATCAACCAATGACTCTCCGCTCGTCCATCATCACCATCACCGAAGAAGGAGAGGCCATCGGCACTCTTCGCCAATTCGCGTCCAGCCTCAATCTTCCGCTCACACGGCTTCGGGAGCTTCTAGAAACCGACGCCCGCGATTGCGTCATACTCTGTGCGGGCTGGACTCTGGATCGCCTCCTCATCCTCGACGGGTGCGGCCTCTCTGCCCTCTTCCTGGACTCTAGAAGCTGATCTAACTTGACCCGTTGCCACCAGGGCGATCTCGGAACGATAACGGATCGGTTGTTCCCGCTGACTT
The DNA here is from genome assembly GCA_018609755.1 of Salinivenus sp. GTDB lineage: Bacteria > Bacteroidota > Rhodothermia > Rhodothermales > Salinibacteraceae > Salinibacter. The sequence continues at coordinate 7,118 of JAHENZ010000003.1, forward strand.
TCCGCGCTCATTCGCCTCCCCCTAACTTGATAGAGGGCGAGAAGACCGCAACAGAAGCGCACCCAACACAGGGTCAAACACTCGCGGCTGTTACTCTGCACTCACGCGCCCCCCAGCCACGAAGAAGTCGTCCTGTCGCCAGGCACAATCGACATCCGTGAAGCCAGCCCGCTCCATGGCTTTGAGCTGTGAAAAGAGCGGGAGCGTTCCCACGTGATCTCCGATGATGCAATGCCCCCCCGGCTCCAAGGGCTCTTTGATGCTTCGAAAAAGCAGTTCGTAGCGCGACTCCGCCTCTGCCTCGCCAACGTCGTGTCCCACGATGGCATGCAGGGCAAGCGACGCGATGACCAAATCGTAGGGGCCCCCGGGGAGTGGCTCCCCGTCCGTCGGTACGGATACACGCAGCGGCTCCACGTTTCGGGTCAACCGCTCGACCTTCTCGTGGGCAATGGACAACAAATCAGGGTCTTCGTCGAGCAGGACCAGCTGAATCTGCGGGTACGCGTCCAGCACCGTCGCGGCGGCATTGCCGGTGCCGCAGGCCAAGTCGCCCACCACTGTTCCGGGCGGAAGGGGCGGCAGTGCCATCGCCATCTCTTCCAGCATCGGAATGGCCTGTGGCATTCGCCGCTCTAGATGAATATCGTACCAGCGCCCATCGTCCCAGTTGCCGCCCTCGCGGCCCAGATTGGACATCCAACTTGGAAGGCCGTCGCTCATCCGTTACAGGCAGTTTTTTGAGTGAGAACCAAACACACCCCTACCAAAACGACGGTTGGCGCCCTGGTTCCAGACGACCGCAGGCGTCCGAGGTCGGCCTCTTGCTCGTACATTAGGCGGCGTCCGTCCCCGATAGATTGGGCAGCTGCACCGTGTGGTCGATTCGGGGCTCGTTGTCTTCTCCTCGAATTTCTAGCTGGAGAGTAACGGGACGAGCTCCCCAGTCAATGGTAATGAGGCCAAAGTGCAACACCCGTACGAGATCCCCGACGCGATGCCGGTTCGGTTCCGGGCCGGCCGGCGCCACGTGGGTGAGGCCGCTGGACGTAAGGTCGTAAAGCGGATACTCGAGAGCCTCGTCGTGTCGCGAGAGCTCGGCGTGGTGACGATCGCCGCTCAAGAGCACGACGCCGGACGCCCCGGTCCGCCCAATTACGTCAAAGAGGCGCTGACGGGCCTTCGGAAAGTTGGCCCACTTCTCCCACGGATGCTGGGCGGAAACAGCCTGGATGCTGGTGCCAATGAGGTGGATCTGTGCGTCGCTGGCCCGCAGCTCTCGCTCCAGCCACGCCCACTGTTCTTCTCCCAGAATGTCGCCCTGAGTGTTCGGATAGTATCGCTGGTCAGAATTGGGGTCACGAGTGATGGGGTCGCGGTGGTAGCGCGTATCGAGCAAGATCACCTTTACCTGCCGTCCCGGCGGCCCAAACGTGTGTGCACTGTAGACGCCCATTCGCTGCCGACGTGGATCGTCGTCCGGAACGTCCATAAAGTCTAGGAAGAGAGCCTGGCTGCTGTCGCGCTTCGGGTAGGAGCGGCCGGCATCATTCGCCCCGTAGTCGTGATCGTCCCACGTGCCGAGGATGCGCGTCTCCTGCCGGAGTGACCGGTAGCCCGGCACGCGCTGCTGACGTGCGTACATCGAATCCATCGCCGCCATGCTCTCGGTGTCGGCGTAAATGTTGTCGCCGAGCCAGATCCAGAGGTCGGGATTGGCGGCTCGAATGGGATCCCAGAGCGGCTGGTCTCGGGCTTGGTCGTTGCACGATCCGAAGGCAATTCGGGTGAGAACCGAGTCGGAGTGAGACGCCGTCGACTCGATTTCGTCGGGCGAATCCGGACTCGTGCAGCCCATGGCGACGAGGACAGCAAGCAGGACGGCGAAAGTCGAAGACAAACGATACACGGGGGCAGGTAGGGTCAAAACGAGAGTAGACGAGCAAGGCAACTGCGGAACGCTATAGCGTCGCGGTGTAGGTCCGGTCAAACCGATCGGTGGCCTCCACGCGAATCCGGTTGGCCTCGGGATTGAACGGCGCAGAAAAGAGGTGATCGGTCGGCTGCGGCTCCACCCACGTGTGTTTTTCCGGCAGATCCTCACCAGCGTACAGCTCCTTCGCCATCGGGTCGACCGCAGTTTCTTGTGTCATCTTGCCCGTCCGGACCCCATCTTCGTACCAGGTCACGGTCCACTCGTCGTCGGCGTCCCACACATTGGCAAGGAGGCGCTCCTCTCCATCCTCCGTCACGCGAGTGAGCCGCATCTGGTGATCGGCGTCGCGGCCGGTGCTCTTGTAGCGCCACCGGACGGACTCGCCGTTCACCTCGTAGACGGCATAGCCGCGGGGCGTCCCGTCGTAGCAGATGGGGCCGGTCCACCACGCCCCGCAGGCCGTGCCCACCACGTGCTCGTGCGGCCCCGCCTCGTATCGATGCTCGTTCTCGTGCACGTGCCCAGTCACAATGTGGGCGTCGAACGGAGCGAGCAGCTCGTACAGCGCCTCGCGATTGACGATCATGCTCTGAGCCGACGGGCTCGACTCGCCCCGGCGTTCGTAGGCGGTGCTCAACGGCGGGATGTGAGCGAGAATCACCACGGGACGGCCGTCCTCGACCAGGGCGAGGTCCTGCTTCAGCCAGTGCAGTTGCGTCGCGTCGACGTGGCCGAGGTAGCCGTCGGTGTCATTCCCGAAGCCGTCGTTGCCGGGCCAGTACACGTTGTCCAGGACGACGTAGTGGACGGCCCCGCGGTCGAACGAGTAGTACTCGGGCCCGAAGTGTTGTCGGAAGGTGGCCGTGGAGCCGGGATCGGCGGGTGCGTCGAAGTTGAGGTCGTGATTGCCCACCACCTGCACGAAGGGCACCCCCATCTGCCGGACCGCCTCCTCGTAGCCGGCGAAGAGCGACAGATCGTCAAACACGAGGTCGCCGCCGCCGACGCCGAAGACCGGTCGATCGCCGAGAGTTTTCACCGTCTGTCGCACGTCCGGCACCGTCTCGGCCTGGAAGGTTTCCATCTCCGCCTCGGTCCGCGTCTGCGGATCCGCGAGGAAGGTGAAGGCGTGGGTTTCGTCGTTGCGGTCGAGGGACTGAAGCTGGAATTCGGCCTCTACCGTGTCGCCGCTGCCGGGATCGAGCGGTCGGTAGAAGCGGGCCGTGCCATTCTCGTGCGTCGGTAGGCGGTAATCGGCGGGCACCGTCAGGTAGACGAAGGGCTGCCGGGCCGACGCCTCGAATCGAAAGCGGCCGTCGGCGTCGGTCTGCGTGACGGTCACGCCATCCGTAATGGGCACGTCGGCGAGGCCACCGCTCGGGGCCGTCACGCGACCCGTTACCTCTATCGAACGGCCCGACCGCGGCGAACGAGGCGTGCCGGTCGCAATCCACGGAACGCTGAGGGCGGTGGCCCCGGCAAGGCCGAGGCCTTTTAGGAAGTCGCGTCGGGTGGAGGCCATAGCGTGAGGGAAAATCAGGAAACGAGGATCGACGTAGATACAAAATTCCCTGCTGAGAGGGAGAAAATCATCACCTCAGGGTTACCGTTCTCCTTCATCATTCATACTCTGGGTTTTGCGTTCGACCGGAGATCCCGATGTTTCCCCGTTTGAGTCTCTGCTCCATTCTCAATCCCGACCACGCTCCCCCCTTTCCCCTGCCCAGGAACAGCTTCTTCGATAGCAGGAAATTTCCCAAGCCCTCGGGCCCATCCTCCGCGACCTCAAAATGTTACTCGACATTGTGAGCCTCGACGGACTTCTCCTCAGCGAGTCTCGAGTGCCATCTACACAAAGCGGCACCTGGACATCAACGAGCGGTTGTCATACTCACTGGAAAAGCGAAAAGCTCCCCTCCCCTTCTCCTCCTGCAGGTACACGGTGGTTTCGTCCATCTGCATTTGGAGATCCTCCACGATTTCATCGAGCGATACAGGAAGGGACATGAGGATCGGCTCTGAGTGAAAGGGGCGAGAGTGAGCAATCTGGAGAATCCCTGCTAGATTCGCAAGCACAGAACTGCGGAACGCTGCCCTCCCGCTGATGTGAGATGAGAGAACACATCCCCCACACACATACGCCCATACTCCCAAACGCATTTACGGGCATGAGCGACGACTTCCTCGAACAAGACGTGCGCTACGTAAAAGGCGTCGGCGAGAAGCGAGCCGACGTGTGGGCCGACGCCCACGGCGTCCGCACGGTGCGCGACCTCCTTCACTTCTACCCCCGCCGCTACCTCGACCGCTCGACCGTCACGCCGATCGAACAGCTTCAAGAAGACCCCGACCCGGTGACCGTCGTGGGCACCGTGCAGTCGAGTCGCATCGTGCCGGGGAAGAGTCAGAAGCGATTCGAGCTCATCCTGCAGGGCGAACGGGGCGGACGCATGAAGTGCACCTGGTTCCAGGGCATCTGGTGGGTACGCAAGGCCTTCGAGGAAGGCGACCAGCTCGCCGTGCACGGCAAAGTGGACAAGTACGGCCGCTGGCATTCGATGACGCACCCGGACTTCGACAAGCTCAATGACGAGGGCGCGATTCTCGACACCGGCCGCATCGTCCCCCTCTACCCCGGCGGCGAGGCGATGGAGAACGTCGGTCTCACGAGCCGGTCCGTCCGCCGCATCCTCTACAATCTTTTTAAGGAGCACGGTCTCAAGCTGCAGGAGACGCTGCCGGACCGCATCGTAGAGAACTGCGACCTGATGGAAGGACGCGTGGCGCTGCGGGCCATCCACTTTCCGAAGAGCCAGGCCGAACTCGGGCGGGCAAAGCGGCGCCTCAAGTTTGAAGAGCTCTTCCTCATCCAGCTCATGCTCGCCCAGATGCGAAAGCAGCAGGATGAAATTGCCGGTCCGGAATTCGGAGAGCCGGGCGAGCACACGACGGAATTCGTCCGCGAGGTGCTCCCCTTCGAGCTGACCGGGGCACAGAAGCGCTCCCTGCGCGAGGTGATCGAGGACACGCAGACGGGCGTGCAGATGAATCGTCTCATTCAGGGGGACGTGGGCAGCGGGAAAACGGTCGTGGCGGTGGCGGCTATGATGCACGCCTACGACAGCGGCTACCAGAGCGCCTTCATGGCGCCGACGGAGCTCCTGGCGGAGCAGCACTACCAGAACCTGACCGAGTACCTGCGGCCACTGGGGCTGCTGCCCCACCTGCTGGTGGGTGGACAGCGGAAGTCGGAGCGCGAGGCGATCCTCAAGGACCTGAAGGAGGGGCGCGTGCCTGTGGCCGTCGGCACGCACGCCATCATCCAGGACGAGGTGGAATTCGACAATCTAGGCCTTGCCGTGGTCGACGAGCAGCACCGCTTCGGGGTCGCGCAGCGAGCGGAGATGTTCGAGAAAGGGCAACAGCCGCACATGCTCCTGATGACGGCCACGCCCATCCCCCGCTCCCTGGCCATGACGCTCTACGGCGACCTCGACGTGTCGAAGATCGACGAGATGCCGCCGGGCCGCAAACCGGTGGAGACGCAGCTCCGGTCCGAGAAGCGTCGGGGCGAGGTCTACGCCTTTCTGCGCGACAAGCTGGAGCAGGGCCAGCAGGCGTACGTCGTGTACCCGCTCGTAGAGGAGAGCGAAAAGATGGACCTAAAAGACGCCGAGAACGGCTACGAAAATCTGAAAGAGCAATTTCCCGACTACACGGTCGGGCTCGTCCACGGCCAGATGGGCTCCGACCAGAAAGAGAATGCCATGGCGCGGTTCAAGGAGGGCACCATCGACATCCTGGTTTCAACGACTGTCATCGAGGTAGGGGTCGACGTGCCGAATGCGACGGTTATGCTCGTGGAGCACGCCGAGCGGTTCGGGCTCAGTCAGTTGCACCAGCTGCGCGGACGGGTGGGCCGGAGCGATCAGCAGAGCTACTGCATCCTGATGGCCGGATACAAGCGCAGCAACGAGGCCAAGCAGCGCTTGGAGGCGATGGTGCGCACGAACGACGGCTTCGAAATCAGCGAGACCGACCTCAAGATTCGGGGCGCGGGCGACTTCTTCGGCACGCGACAGAGCGGCATGCCCGATCTCAAGATCGCCGACATTACGGAGGACACCGACATTCTGGAGGATGCTCGTGAGGCCGCCTTTTCGCTGATAGAGCGGGACCCACACCTCCGCTCCGAGGAGCATCAGCGGCTGCGGCGGCGCTTCGAGGAGACGTACGCCGCGGAGGGGCTGGGATTTGCGCGTGTGGGATAAACCCTTTCGAATGTCGAATGACGAGTGTCGAACTGCGGATTGAACGAGCCCTCGGAAATGATCTTCTCCCCACCCTCCAGCGTTAACTTCAAAAACGGAGTCATCCCTTGATTGGATATGACTGTCTTGCCGACCGATCTTCAGTCTTTGCTCGCAGACCTCCGCGCGGCCCTGGAGGATGTGTACGGCGATCGGCTCGCCCGACTCGTGCTGTACGGGTCGCAGGCCCGAGGCGACACCCATGAAGAGTCGGACGTGGACGTACTTGTGGTCCTTCATGGCGACGTGCAGCCGGGGCGCGAGATTCGTCGGATGGGAGACGTGCGCACCCGGATTGGACTTCGTCACGAGCACGCGCTTTCGCTCCTCCCGGTTTCCAAAGAGGATTACGAGGAGCAGTCGTCGGGCTGGCTCAAAAATGTTCGAAAGGACGGACAAACGGTATGAGTGCTGAAGACGCTATTGCACGAGCCAAGCGCTACCTCGAGACAGCGGAGCTGCTCATCAACGAGGGAGACTACGCCTCATCGGTCTCCCGGTCGTACTACGCCATGTTCTACGTTACCCGTGCACTGCTGGAACGATCAGGGAGCAAGCCCAACACTCACAGCGGGCTCCGAAATCAGTTCGGGCTTCATTTTGTGAAAGAGGGACCGCTTTCTGAGCAGTTTGCTCAAATGCTGAACGACGCCGAAGAGATGCGTACCATGGCCGACTACTCCAACGAATTCGTACTCACGATCGAGGATGCCCAAATGACGTTTCGGGATGCCGAGGCCTTCGTCGATCGAATGAGTGTCCTGCTCCGCGACGAGTCCTGACGTCGGACGCCCCCCAGGCCGACACTGCGCGGAATCGTCAAAAACAAAGCGGTCCCCGCGGGGTTCGAGGAGATGGTGTTTCGACGCCATTGCCACGAATCCAACTGCGGCCCGCCATGATGAATCTGCTGATCAACGTCGATCACGTGGGCACTCTCCGCAACGCCCGCGAGGAGTCATTTCCGGACCCCGTGCGGGCGGCGGCTCGCTGCGAACAGGCCGGGGCGGACGGGATCGTCTTCCACCTGCGGGAGGACCGCCGCCACATCCGGGAGCGCGACGTGCACCTCCTCAGCGAGACCGTAGAGGGCAAACTGGACTTTGAGCTCTCAACCGACGAGGAGGTCGTGTCGATCTGCTGCGACGTGGCGCCGGACCTCGCCACTCTCGTGCCGGAACGCCGCGAAGAGGTGACCACCGAGGGCGGGCTCGACGTGGTGTCGGCCTCTACCCGCCTCACGAACGCCATCGCGCAGTTGTATGATGCCGGCGTAGAACAGGTGAGCCTCTTCGTCGATCCGGTGCAGGAGCAGATCGAGGCGGCCGCCCAAACAGGGGCCAACTGCGTGGAGCTTCATACTGGCGACTACGCCGATGCTCCCACCGAAGAAGAACGCGAACAGGAAGTGGATCGACTCGCCCACGCGGCGGCGGTAGCCCACGACGCCGGTCTTCGAGTGCACGCCGGGCATGGCCTCGATTACAACAACTTCCCCCTTTTCCGCGAAAAGGTGCCCCACGTGGCCGAGGTCTCCATCGGCTTTTCGGTGATGGCCCGCGCGATGCTCGTGGGGATGGACCAGGCGGTGCGCGACATGCGTGCAACGGTGAAGGGGTACTGACGCCTTTACACCGTGCAGTTCCATAAATGAGAAAGACTCCTCTGCTTCTACCTCCAGTTCTGCTTGGATGTACGTAAGTATGGGGGTGTGGGCGTTGAACCACGTGCACAGTATCGGGCGCGCTCCTTAACAGCCGTCCGCGGTCGGCGGTCTGGACCCTGGGCTCACTCCTTGTTTTTACTCCCAACCTTTTCAACCCACTACGTTCATGGAAGAACCACCTCCCTTTTTCGAAGATGTCCCGGACGACCACAAGAGCGGCTACGTCGCCATCGTGGGCAAGCCCAACGTGGGCAAGAGCACGCTCATGAACGCGATGCTGGGCGAGAAACTGTCCATCGTGACGCGCAAACCGCAGACCACCCGGCACCGCGTCATCGGCATCCACTCTGCCCCCGAGCACCAGGTCATCTTCCTCGATACACCCGGCATCATCGACCCGCGCTACGGACTTCACGACGCCATGATGGGCCAGGTGAAAGGCGCCATCCGGGACGCCGACCTGCTCCTCTTCCTCCACGAGGCCACGCAGGCCGAGCCCGACACGCAGAGCCTCCAGCAGATTGGTGACACGCCGGCCTTCCTCGTCCTCACAAAGATGGACCTGATCCCGCAGGACCAGGCCATTCCGCTCGTGGAGTCGTACACCGACATGCGGGCGTTCGACGAGGTGGTGCCCACCTCCGCCCTTAACGGACGCAACGTCGACAAGCTCGTCGACCTCGTGGTGGACACGCTGCCGGAAGGGCCGCCCTTCTACCCCAAGGACATGATCAGCGAGCACCCGGAGCGCTTCTTTGTGGCCGAGATCGTCCGGGAGAAAGCGTTTCAGCACTATCACCAGGAGCTCCCCTACTCCATCCAGGTGAATATTGTGCAGTACGAGGAGCGGGAGGGCACGCAGAAAGACTACATCGACGCGGAGATCGTGGTGATGAGCGAATCGCACAAGGGCATCGTCATCGGCGAGGGCGGACGCGCCCTCAAGAAGGTGGGGACGGAGGCACGGGAGGACATCGAATCATTCCTGCGCACGCCGGTCTACCTCAACCTCCACGTGAAGGTGAAAGAAGACTGGCGCGACCGCGAACAGCTCCTCCGCTCGTACGGCTATCGGTCGTGAGACGGATCGTCTTCAGACGTTCGGCCCCTCCCGTCATCGCCACTGCATGGTGAGCCCCTCTGTCACGAGCGCTCGGCGCTCCTCGGGCACCGCCGATTTCGAGACGGTATGTTTCTGCATCTCCCGGCGAGTGGGGTAGGTCGCCCGGAGGTGGCTGAAGTACGTGCCTCGTTCGGACGACGGCTGCTCAAGAAGCTCTCGCATCCGCTCGTCGTCGGCACGAAGATCGTAGGCCTGCCGGGCGAGGTGGTGAAGCCAATCCGTGCGAGGGAGACGCGCATCCGGTGCCTGACAGCGAAGCGTGTCGGGATCGTCCGGCGCGAGGACCGTCGCCGGATCCCACTCAGGGTCCACATCCAGATGGTCGCAGAGGGCGCTGTAGAGCATCGTCGTGCCGCGCACCTTGCCGTCATACGCGTACCCGGCAATGTGGGGCGTCGCTACGTCTACGGCTTCTATGAGCGCCGGGTCGGGCGTGGGTTCATTCTCCCACACGTCCAGCACGGCGGCACCCACGGAACCATCCTCGATCGCTCGAAGCAGCGCCGCATTGTCCACCACCGGACCGCGCGCCGTATTCAGGAGCCACACACCTGACGACAGCCGGTCGAGAGCCGTCTCGTCGATGAGGTGGTGTGTCGGATCCGGGCCGTCGGTGGTGAGGGGAACGTGGGTCGTGACGATGTCCGATTCCTCGAGCACCGTGTCGAGCGATACGTAGTCGTGTCGACGACCCTCTGCCTCCGCAGCCCGAGCAAGCGGCGGGTCGTTGGGTAGCACTGAAAGCCCGAGAGCAGAAAGACGACGAGCGACCCGGCTCCCGACGTTTCCACAGCCCACCACGCCGACGGTCTGTCCCTCCAGCCGAACCTCGTGTCGGCGAGCGAGCAGCAGGCACGCCGCCGTTACGTAGTCCGCCACAGAGTCGGCGTTGGAGGCCGGAGCGTGTGCAAACGCAACGTCCTGATCTTCCAGATACTGCTGGTCCACGTGATCCAGCCCGATGGTCGCGGAGCCGACGAAGCGAACCGGACTGTCCGCCAACAACGAGGGGCCAACGGAGGTCACACTTCGCACCAGCAGCACGTCCGCCGTGGCAACGTGCTCGGGGTCGATGTCCCGTCCTTGAAATCGGTCGATTGTACCCAAATGTCCAAACGCCGCATCCACACAGGGAATGTTGGCATCCGCCACAATGTGAAGGTCCGACATAGCGGTTTCGTTACACATGAATCATAAAAGCGCTTCCCATATTCTCACTACAAAAATCAACTTGAAAAATAGTACAGAGAAGGAGTCAAGGAAGTATAAATCATTGGTCAATACGTAAATAAACGAACGTGAATAAACTACGATAAAGACCTAAACCATTGCCTTTTATAACTTTACGCCGAAAGGACGTGGAGAAACTAACGATCCCCAGCCAGAGTAGACCGCTCCTAGTCTTTGATGCGGCACTACTTTCTAATGCACTTCTTTTTCAGTGCCTTTTCGTTGTCCTACGCATAACAGCTAAACCAATATGAGCAAGCGTGCTTTTATACTCCTAGGGTGTTTTGGGGTCTTACTTTTGCCCGCCGCGAAAGTCACGACCGTTCTATCCCCCGCCGGGTCGGACGCTCCCAGTCTGACCACCGAATCGCAAGCGGAGATCCCAATTGAGGTACAGCAGCAAAAACTTGAACTCTTGAATGCTGCCTACGGCCCCACGACTCCCGCGGTGAAGGAGCCCAGACTCACCGCTGCCACCGTTCAGGAGAGCACGCTTTGGCTCGCCCGAGCCATCTACTCAGAAACGAAGCTTCCTCACGAGCAGGAGCTGGTCGCTTGGGTCATTCGAAACCGTGTGGAGACCGGATACCGAGGCCAGACGACCTACAAAGAGGTCGTTTTGGACCCCTACCAGTTCAGTGCATTCAATCCAGGAGATTCCAAACGCTCCTTCTTCTTGAGCCTCACCCCCGAGGTTCAACTCCCCGCCTGGCAGCAGGCGCTCTGGATTGCTCACTACGTCCGGCACGCCGATCCGATCTACCGGCCGTTCTCCGTCGAGACGCGCCACTTCTATAGCGAGCGCTCAATGGAAGGCCGCCGACATCCCTACTGGGTGGAGCGACAGCAGTTCGTCTCGCCGGGCTGGGACTATCGGATCAACGACCGTCGCTTCCGCTTCTACAAGGAGATCTCCTAACGACACAGACGCAGGCCGAAAACAAAAGCCTCCAGTGCGTCCCAATCAGGGTGATCTCAACCAAAAAAAATGCCCGCCGCTCTTCCACGAGCGACGGGCGCTTTTTTTTTGGACTGTGATTCCGCCACATGCATTCCCGGTTAGAACAGCAGGTTCAGGCGTAGGGCAAATGCACTGAGACGTGGATCTTCCTGCGTGAATTCAATATCTCCAACCTCGATCTCTTCGTCGATGTAGTCCGTGGCCCCGTAATCGTAGCGGAGTTCGGGTTGGAGAATTACGGATCCGAGAGAAATGTCGGCGCCAATTCCAAGGGCAATCGAGTAGGTTACGTCACTGAGGTCATCGTCCAAATCCTCAAAGTCACTTTGGTAAAAGCTCGCCTTGGGCCCTGCCAAAAAATACGGCTTCACGAGCGGGAGGGCGAGCACATTTACCCGTACGTCGACGGGAACCTCCCAGGCAGCCACGTTCGCGTTGGCCTCCTCAAGGGAGGAGGGGAGCTGGTAGTCCTGACCCACTTCACGGTAGAAGAGTCCCGGACGAAGGTCGACGGGTCCGAGACCCAGATTATAGACAACGCCGAGATGATATCCAGTCGAGCTTTCGAGCGTTGCGTCCGAGCTGGTGCTAATGTCTCCCGCGGAGTCGAAATTTAGACCGGCGGCCACGCCGAACTGGGCTTGAGCAGGCGCCGCCGTTCCGAAAAGAACGAATACAGCGAAGAGGGTGGAAAGGATGAGACGTGTCTGTTTGGTGTACATATTAGATAAGGGGGTGGTGAGAAAAACTCGGTGAGACGCCCGTCTACGTCGAGGCCGGAAAGTGTAGATGCGACGTGGTAGAAAGGGCGCACGGTGGTCTCCGAAAGTAACAGCCGGTATCGCCCCCGTCAACGGAGAGATGTGACTATGCGTCAATCCTATCGGCCGTTCCGCACCGACGCCCGTGCCTCCCTGGGACTCCTTTCGAAGTCGTTACTGTTTCGAGGTCAAAGCCCGTTCAAACACAGGGATGCCCTGCAACCTCCTTTCCCCTGGGAAGTTGTGTGTGAACGGTCGTTCTGACCCTTGAAATGATCCGCCCGACCTGCCCTCCCATTCACCTCTCGTCCCTATGAAAATCGGCATCACGTGTTATCCCACGTACGGTGGGAGCGGTGTCGTCGCCACAGAGCTCGGCAAAAACCTTGCACAGCGTGACCACGAGATCCACTTTATCTCGTCCTCGCTTCCCTTCCGGCTCTCGCACGTGGCGGGGAATATCTTCTTCCACGAGGTGAACGTCCAAAGCTACCCGCTTTTCGACTATCCGCCGTACACGCTGTCGCTGACGAGCAAGATGGTGGACATTGCCAAGCACGCGGGGCTCGACGTGCTCCACGTCCACTACGCCATTCCGCACGCGACGAGCGCTGTCATGGCCCGCCAGATTCTGGCCGGCGAGGGCTACGCGCTTCCGGTCGTGACCACCCTCCACGGCACCGACATCACACTCATCGGGCAGGACCCGTCGTTCGCCCCCGTCGTCACCTGGTCAATTAACGAGTCCGACGGCGTGACGGCCGTGTCCAACTACCTGCGGCAGGAGACCTTCGATCATTTCAACGTGAACAACGGGATCGAAGTCATTCCCAACTTCATCGACACCGAGCGCTTCTACCGCCAGGACAAGGAACACTTCAAACAGGCGCTGTGCCCCAACGGGGAAAAGGTCATCGTGCACGTGTCGAACTTCCGCCCCGTCAAGAACACCAAGCAGGTCGTCGAGATCTTCCATGGCGTTCGCGAGACGCACTCAGACGTCAAGCTACTGCTGGTGGGCGACGGGCCGGAGCGCGTGCCTACCGAACGGAAAGCCCGGGAGCTGGGGGTCTACGACGACATTCGCTTTCTCGGCAAGCAGGATCCGATCGAGGAAATTCTGTCGATTGCCGACGTTTTTCTGATGCCGAGTGAGTCGGAAACCTTCGGCCTGGCGGCCCTGGAAGCGATGGCCTGCAACGTACCAACGGTGGTGAGCGACGTGGGCGGCCTTCCCGAATTGGTGGAGGAGAGCGAAACGGGCTTCCTCTGCCCGGTGGGCGACGTGGAGGCCTTCACGGAGCGCGTCCGCGCCCTCCTGGGGGAGGAGGACTTGCACACCCGCATGTCGCAGGCCGCCCGGGACCGCGCCGTCGACACGTTCGACATCGACCGCGTGGTGCCCATGTACGAACGCTACTATGAAGAGGTGCAGGAAAACGCTAGTGCTCAGTCAAGCTGAGAATGTCGAGTGTCGAATCGTGCTCTGTCTCTGAAATCTGCTGTCGGATACGACGTTACGGTTCCATGACCAGCACTCAACCCGACACGGAAAACTTGACGCACCACTAGCGCCCCGCCCCCGTAGGCCCGCGCCACCCGACGCCCTCGTCCGTCCCGCCGAGCGCCTCTTTTACGAACGGGTTCTGATGGCGCTCCCGCCCGATGGTCGTCTCCGGGCCGTGTCCCGGATAAATCCTCATTTCGTCCCCGAGAGGCAGCAGCTTCTCCGTGATGGAGTTGAGCAGCTGCGACCGCGAGGTCTCGGGAAGCCCTTGCGTCCGCCCGATTGAGTTCTGAAACAGGACATCCCCCGTGACGGCTTGCTGACTGTCGCTGTGGACGAACGAGATGGAGTCGGGCGAGTGGCCCGGCGTGTGGAGCACGTCGAGCGTCACTGTGCCGAAGGAGACCGTATCGCCTTCCGCCAAAAACGTCGTGGGCACTGTCGGCGGCTCTACCTCGACGCCAAACGCCTCCGCCTGCTCGTCGGCGCGCTCAATAAACGGCACGGCGGCTTCGTGGGCTTTGAACGTCATGTCGAACCGCGACTCAAAGAACTGGCAGCCAAAAATGTGGTCCACGTGGGCGTGGGTGAGAAGCAGATGACGCAGCTCCAGGTCGTTCTCGTCAATCACCCGGAGCACCTCCTGTCGCTCCGCGTCCGATGCACAACTGGCATCGATGAGAACGGCCTCGCCATCGTCGTAGCAGAGGTAGCAGTTGGTCATGAACGAGTTGAACGTAAACGCCTCGACGTGCATGGAACGCGAATTGGAGAGTTCGAATGTGAATCGAAAAGGAAGGCTCAAATGCCTGGCTGACCGACATTTCCGGAGAAAGGCCGAACGCGCGGAGTGTGATCCCAGCGGAATGACGTGGTCGCACACTCGAGGTACCTGAGCCCACCCCTGGGGGTCCGAAACAGCGTGCAATTCCGGAAAGATCCGTCCGTCTCGATGAACCTGCAATTCGATCTAGGCGTTAGGAAACTGTTTTGATTTCACGTGCTGGAGACAGGAGGCTCCCGTGACGACTGCGGACTTGGCCTTCGCGTTTGCCTTCCTCGTGGCCTCAGGCCACTAGTGGGCTTGCACAACTGAAACGCGAGAAATCGCAGAGATCGTGACGCTGGTTCCGTCTGTATCTCCTGCGCGGAATCTGCTCGGGATCGACCGCTGCCAGCAACCGCTTACGATTGTGACGTCAGGGGACCGACGCTCGAAACCCCCAGAGTCGTTGTGCAAGGTCACTAATGGAGAACACGAGAGCGGATTGCCTGCCCTTCTGTCGACTTTGCTTGTTGCTTCACGCTGCCTATGCTGCGCCGTCTTCACTGGCTCACCCTGCGTCGGCTCCCCGGCCCCTTCTTTGGCTGGCTGGGCATTCTCATGTTTCTGCTGCTGATGCAGTTTTTGATCCGGTGGCTGCCCGAAATTGCGGGAAAGGGCATCCCGATCCTCGTCATTGTGGAGCTTATCGTCTATAACCTGGCCTACATGGTGGTGCTGGCCGTACCCATGTCGGTCCTGCTGGCAGCGCTGATGGCGTTTGGAGGACTGGCCGAGTCGAAGTACTACACGGTCATCAAAAGCACAGGCATCTCGTTCCGAGAGATCGTGTGGCCCGCCCTGCTCTGTGCTATCATCGTTGGGAGCGGGCTTCTATACTTCAACACGGTCCTGCTCCCGGAGGCCAACTACCGCGCTCGTCAACTGTGGAGCGACATTCGAAACAAGCGCCCCGGCTTCGAACTCCAGCCCGGCGTCTTCTACGACGGGCTGGAAAACTATAGCATTCTCGTGGAAGAGCGCCCGGCCGGCTCCAACCAGCTCATCGACGTCACCATTTACGACTACACGCAAGGGCGCGAGCAACAGGCAGTCATGAAGGCCGAGCGAGGCCGCATCCAGTCTAGTGCCAGCGGTACGCGAATGACGCTCATTCTCAAGGACGGGGAAATGCACCGCCCGCTTCCTCCTCCCGATTATGATTCCGGCCCCCGATATGAGAAACTCCAGTTTGACCGCCACGTCCTACATTTCAACATCTCGGATGCGGTCTTCACCCGCTCCAATGAGGAAAACTCTGCCCGCTCCACTCGCACAATGCCCCTCTCGGGCCTCCTCGAAACCTCCGACTCGCTCCGTGCCAATCTGAGCACCGACTACGAGAGATTGTACGGGAAAGTCGAATCCGAGCTTTTTTCCCAGTCCTCGCCGGACTCTGCTGCCCTCCCGGACTCGGTCAGTGAGCCCGAGGCTCCCCCCCCCGATCGTCCCTTGCTGCAGACCATGGCGGGGTTGGACAGCCTGTCGCAGCAGTCGGTGGCGACAATTGCGGCTCAGAACGCCCGCTCCGTGCAGTCGCGAATCGAAAACGCCAAGCGCGACGTCAAGTGGAAAGATCAGCGCCTCCGAAGCTACCAGGTCGAGATCCACAAAAAGTTTTCGATTGCGGTTGCCTGCCTCATCTTCATGCTCATTGGAGCGCCCCTTGGCCTGGCCCTTCGCCGCAGCGGATTGGCCACCATTGGCGGCGTGGCCCTGGGCATCTTCATGTTCTACTGGGTCACGCTCGTGCAGGGCGAAAAACTGTCCGAACGCGGCCTCTTTTCGCCGTGGATCGGGATGTGGATTGCGAACCTTCTGATGTCGGGCGTCGGCCTCTGGCTTCTCCTATACGTCATTCTCGACCTGGGCGCGACCCCGCCCCTCCGCACCCGGCTGTGGAAGTGGCTTACCTCGGATTCCTCTTGACCATGCCTCTATCCCCCCTGGAGGATCCCTGAAATATAGACGGTGCCGGCTCCTCCTTCGTTTACGAATGCCCTCGCCCACGCTCCCGCCCTCCCGTGCTCTACCTCGTCCCCACCCCCATCGGCAACCTCGGCGACATCACCTATCGCGCCGTGGAGGTGTTGAAGGAGGCCGACCTCATTGCCTGCGAGGATACGCGCACGTCAGGTGTCCTGCTCGACCATTACGACATCGAGACGGCAACCACCGCCTACCACGAGCATAACGAGCACGAGAAAACCCCACGGCTCATGAAGCGCCTGCGGGCCGGACACGACCTCGCTCTGGTGACCGACGCCGGAAGCCCCGGCATCTCGGATCCCGGCTTTTACTTGGCGCGCGCCTGTTGGGAAAATGACGTCGAAGTGCAGGCCCTGCCCGGCCCCACGGCCCTGATCCCCGCCGTCACCGCCAGCGGCCTGCCCTGCGACCGCTTCGTCTTCGAAGGGTTTTTGCCCAAAAAGAAGGGGCGTCAGACGCGACTGAGAGAACTGACGTCGGAATCCCGCACCCTGATTCTGTACGAATCGCCCCACCGTCTCCTACGAACGCTGGACGATCTGATCGAACATTTCGGTCCCGATCGGTTGGTGGCCGTGGCACGGGAGCTCACGAAGAAATACGAGGAAATCGAGCGTGGAACGCTCACGGACGTGCGGGCGTATTTTGCGGAGTACGAAAAATTGCGGGGCGAGTGCGTTATCGTCGTTGACGGTACGGACTAATCCTCCGGCTCGATACGTTCTGCCGGGTCTCATCGCCCTGCTGTACGTCGCTCACTGGACTCCTGATCGCCTTCGTCCTCGTGTATGTCTTTGCGGTCCTTACTCTTTGGTCTCTGCCTGCTCGTCACCATTCCTGCTCACGCCCAGCAATCGAGCGAGAACTGTCAGGCCGCCTCTAGTCTCAGCCTCTCCGCAGATAACGGAGCCGAAACTGCGAGCGCCCCCCGTACCAAACAAACGAAGGTAACGAACCCAAAGCCGGCCGTGTCGGTGCCCCCCACGACCGACGCGGAGGAATACGTCCAGAACGTCATTCAAAAGGACGGCCTTCACGTAGTGCACTTTTGGGCGCCCTGGTGCCTCAACTCGAAGCGCGAATTACAAAATGGATGGGCCGATCTCGTGTCCGACAACCCGAACGTCACCTTCACGTTCGTGACCGTCTGGAACGACGGAGAAGACGGGGCCTCCCTACTCGACAATAACAACTTGCCGGATCGTGTGACGGAGGTCACACAGCCCGACCTCGGTCCCAGCGATACCGAGTCGAACCGGCGCCAGTCGTTCCTCACCCACCCCGTCACGTGGATTCCCTCCACGTGGATTTTCCACAATAATGGGGAGCTCGCGTTCGCTATGAACTACGGGGAGATGAAAATGAGCACGATTCAGTCGCTGCTGGACGCCACCCGAAAGGACTGGTAGCGTAGACTCGGAACCCTTCCGCCGCCTACATCTTGCCTCCGGCGGGCCTTGTTTTCTTTGATCAATCGCACGACGACACCATAGCATGAACCGGAAGTGGATCGACCGCCTCACGGCTGGAGCCGTACTTCTCTGGGCCCTGATTCTCTACGTCTCCACGATGGCCCCGACGGTCTCGTTTTGGGACCCGGGCGAACGCATCGCGAGCGCGTTCAAGCTTCAGGTCATGCACCCTCCAGGGGCGCCCTTCTATCTGCTTCTGGGACGCTTCTTCTCCATGCTGGCGCCGTCGGAGGAAACGGTGGCACTGGCCGTGAACACGATTTCGGTGTTGGCGAGTGCGGGAACGGTGATGCTCACCCATCTCATTATCGTGCGCCTCGTACGACGATGGCAGGGCGATTTCGAGGACGTAACGACGGGCCAGTACGTCATTGCCCTCGCGAGCGGCGTGATCGGCGCGCTGACCTACGCCGCCACCGACTCGTTCTGGTTCAACGCGGGCATCGCGGAGGTCTACGCCCTCTCCACCTTCTTTACGGCGCTGGTCGTGTGGCTCGTACTGCGGTGGAGTAGTGCGGCCCGGAGGGAAGAGGAGATGCTCAAGGGCAAAGGAAGCCACCTCTTCCAGCTCGACGCGAACCGGTACCTCGTCCTCATCGCCGCTCTCTTCGGAATGGCGATCGGCGTGCACCTGCTGAGTCTGCTCGCCTTCTTCTTCGTGGCCCTCATCGTCTTCTTCACGGAGTTTGAGAAGGACTCGTGGACGCATCGACAGCTCTGGACCCGCCTCGTGCTCGCTGGGGCGATCTCCGCCGCGATCTTCCTCGCCATCTATCCGGGCATCGTAAAGGGGCTGCCAAAAGTGTTCGACGCTACCGGCGCTCCGTTCATCTCGGCGATCGGCATCATCGGCCTCGTGGCGTATGGCCTGTACGCCACGCACAAGCGTCGTATGCCGCGGGCCAATCTTGCGTTGCTCTGCTTGGCGGTCATCCTCATCGGGTACGGCTCCTACGCACTCGTCTTTGTTCGAAGCGCCACCGAGCCGTCCATCGACATGAACGACCCGGACAACATCGAGCGCTTCATCGACTACATGGAGCGCGAGCAGTACGGCGCCACCCCTCTCCTGAGCGGCGTCTCGTACGACGATCAGTCTGGCCGCGTGCCTCGCGACGGAGCGTCGACGCTCTTCCCGCGCCGGCACTCCCCCAGCCAGCAGCACTGGAGCGTGTACGACCGCTACGACTCCGATCTGGCGTTCTTCATCGACTACCAGATCGGCTACATGTACGTGCGCTACTTCCTCTGGAATTTTGCCGGACGCGCGAGTGACGTACAGGGCGCCACCTGGATGACCGGCATCCCCGTGCTCGACCAGCACGTGAACAAGACGCAACTCCAGCAGACCCCGAGCCAGAAGGAATCGAGGAATTTCTACTTTGCTTTGCCGCTCCTGCTCGGCCTCTTCGGGGCCTTCTATCACTTCAACCGGGACTGGCGTCGGGCCTTCAGCGTCTTCATTCTGTTTTTCGTGACGGGCATCGGCATCATCATTTACCTCAACCAGACGCCGATGCAACCGCGCGAGCGGGACTATTCCTACGTCGGAAGTTTCCTCGCCTTCAGCCTCTGGATAGGCATCGGGGCCGGCGGAATTCTCCAAATGGTCTACGAATCCATTAAGGACACGATGGCCTCGATGGCGCAGCTCGGGCCGCTCCTGGGCGCGGGGCTGCTCGTCTTCCTGGCCGTGCCGGGCTGGATGACCGTGGAGAACTACGAAGACCACGACCGGTCGGAGAACTACGTGGCGCGGGACTACGCTCACAACATGCTGAGCAGCGTGGCCGAGAACGGCATCGTCTTTACGAACGGGGACAACGATACTTATCCCCTCTGGTACATGCAGGAGGTAGAAAGCTTCCGCACAGATGTCCGCGTGGTGAATCTTTCTCTGCTCAACACCGGGTGGTACATCCGCCAGCTCAAACAGCACGACACCTACGAATCGGACGCCCTGCCCATCTCTCTCTCGGACGATCGGATTGAAGACATCCGGCCCCGTCGGTGGAAGCCGCGAGACGTGACGTTGCCGGTCCAGACCGACGAGCTCTCCTCCCGCTTCTCGGAATACATGCCGGAGGTATCGGACGACACGACGATGCTTCAAAGTCCGATGACCTGGCGCCTGGAGGGGCGTCCCTTCGGCGAAGAGCAACGCCTGCTCCAGGCCGCCGACCTCACGGTCTACAACATGCTTCGGACGAATGCTCAAAATAACTGGAAGCGGCCCATTTACTTCGCCGTCACGGTGGCCCGCTCCGGGCAGCTCAACCTGAGCAGCTACTTCCAACTGGAGGGGCAAGCGTACCGGGTGCTCCCCATCCAGCACAACCAGCCGCTCGGCCGCGTCATCCCCGGCCTCACCGACGAGCGGATGTCGGAGTTTCGCTTCACGAACCTCGCGGATTCCTCGGCCTACTACAACGAGAATGCGCGGCGCATGGTGGACGGATACCGCCTCCACTTCTCGCACGCCTCCGAGCGACTCGCGAAGCAGGGGTACACCGAGCGCAGCCGCGAACTCCTGGCCAACTTTACGGCGGAGGTCCCCTTCTCGACGATTCCCGGCGACATCCAGACGCTGATGTTTACGGCGCGGGCGTTCCGTGCCATTGGCGACACCGAGAAGCTCGCCGACGTGCTGCAAGAAGCCCAGCCGGTCGTCTTCAACGAGCTTCAGACTGCCAGCTCACAGCGACAGTTCAGCCAGGCGCTCTTTTACGCCGGACGCGTGCGCAAGGCGTTCGTGCAGGCGGACAACCAGGAAGCGCTGAACACCTTCGACGAGAAGTTGGACGCAGAACTGGCCACAGCACCGTACAGCGTGCCCGACCGCATCCGAAAGGCCTACGGGCTTACGGACGACACGTCGAGTGGAACGCAAGGAACGCCCATGCAAATGCCCGGCGGTGCGGGTGCCGGCAGTCCAAGCCCCGCCCCTTCATCTCCACAGGGAAACTGAGGCCAAATCCTACAGCATTGCGTGTATGAGAACCCAATCAGTAGCGCCGTTGGAGTCCAACGGCGCTGCTGAGACCATGTCGCACAGCGATTCAGGGTGACATTTCCCTGTGAAGGATCCTCGCCTCCTCCGATACCAGACGTCTATTTCCGGACTCGGTATGAGGGCAAGTCTGGAGAACGAGGCATGAGGGGGTGTCTAGTAATACCGAGTCCGCCTGCAAAGTTCAGGATTGCAAATGTGACGGTACAGATACAAGCGTATGGGGCGCACGTACATACCCACACACTCCCATACTCACATACCCAACGGAGCTTGCTGGGGTTGGTATAAGATGAGAGGCCCCTCTCGCTCCCCACCCTCCCACGCACAACTGCTCACTCCTTCGGCCAGGCACTTTCCTCCGGCAGATCGGCGTCGGGCGGCTGCAGGACGAGCTCGTCGGGCAGGTCGTTCACCTGATCGTCGGGGTTGACAACGGAGACGAGAGGCATGGCAAGAGCGGTAAAGAATTTGCCCATCGCCGCGATGAGAAACTCCTGCTGAAGCTCGATCATGTCTTCTTCCAAGCGTCCGTCGTCGCGGACGTGCCCCTCAATGTCGAGGTACAGCACGCGGGGCCAGTCCGGAAACTCCTCCTGCGCCTCCGACAGCAGGTCGAAAATGTCATGGGCCGCCGTTTCGAAGTCGTCTCCCTTCCCTACGATGTGATAGAGGGAGACCGTATTGTCGAATTTCATGTGGATGCCGGGCGCATCCGGTTTGTCGTACTCCGGAACGAACTCTGGCGGATCTTCGCTCGAGGGACTCATAGAGCGGCTGGATGATTCGGAAGACGTACAGCCTTTGAATGAACGCTCGGGACGAGAGATTCCCCCGATCCGCACCATCACGATCATTCACAGCTTTCGGTGGACTGCCCGTTGGACGTAATGGACGCCGCGTTCGCCGGGGAGGACGTAGATCCTTCGTTCGACGAGTCGTTCCGCCGCCTTCGCTGGCGCCGGACCGAATGCGAGAGAATCTCGTCATAGAGCCGACGGACGAGATCCGGCGAAAGGTCGTTTTCCTCAGCAATCGTTGCGACGTGGTCAAGGAGCTCAGCCTCTCGGTTCGGATCCTTCACGTTGTTTCCGTCTTCGGCCTTCATCTCGCAGATCTCATCGACGACCGCGTAGCGCTTGGCCAGTAGTTCAACGAAGCGACGGTCAATCTCGTCGATGCGCTCTCGCGCCTCTTCGAGGGAGGTTATCGTCGTAGTGGACATGGGCGGTGTCTCCGGTTCGTGGGGAAGGAGTGTGGAGAAGCGTCCGCCGGAAACGGCTCCCTCCGATCCACACGCAAAAACCCGCCGGGGCCGAAGGGCATCGGGCCGGCGGGTCGCAGAAACAAGAGTATTGGGTACAGAGCGCGTCCTACGTGTCGCCGGCCGAGAGATAGAAATAAAAATACGCGTAGCCAAAATACGAAAAGGCAAACGCGCACAGTCCCCCTACGGTCTCGATGGACGCATCGAGCACAAACGGCGCGGCGGATGTAGGGGCGAGTGCATTCATGACTGCTCAGACGGTACGTATCGCCGGTGTAGATGTCAATGATGCGAGCGCTTTACACAGAATGATCACACTGTAGACGAAGAACCAGAGCAATGGAAGCGCTTCCCTCCACATCTTCCTCTCAATCTCTTCAATCCTCCTCACTCTCTTCGTATGATTGTGAACTCCGATGCGGTGTGAACACATCGACGATGTGACCGCCGAGGACCGCACTTCCCCCCACCTCAGCCGGTGGTTCCGGCAGGCACGCGGAGCACTCAGACCGTACGTCCTATTTCTGCCTCCCCCAAGTCCGGCAATCTGGTATCGCCATGGAGCTCCACACTAGTCGTCAAACCAAAGGTGTCGGGTGCCGAATTGAATACGCCCACTTGAAATCCACTTCAACGACCTGAATCCCATTCACTGATCGGCGCTCTACTCGACATGGAAAACTTGACGCACCACTAGATTGGTCCCATTCAGATGACCGGCAGCGGGGAATCGAATCGGAGGTAAAAATCCAGCGGAAGTGACGTTGCGCGTCGACCCTTTTCAACTTAGAGTGCGTCTATGAAGTCGGTTCGGTGGGGATCGCTCCCTGATTATCCCGATAGGGAACTGCTGAAAATCACGAAGTTGGGGGAGGTACCCTATGAGATTGCTTCTTCCTTCTCGTAGAACCCCCGCTGGACAATCCAGCCCTGTGAAGGCATCTTCACAGACGGACTCTTAGGGCCGTGCCTGCGTCCAACCATCGTCGAGTACCCGCGCCAGACTGTCGACAGTCGTCTGGTACGCGTCCCGACCCGCCACGTTGACATTTTCTTGCGGATCCGTTCTATGATCATAGAGCTCCCGAGCCCGGATCGCCCCGCTTTCGTGGTCGATCCACTCGACGTATCGATAGCGGTCGGTGCGCACGTACCGACCGAGGACCTCCTGTCGCCCGAACTGCCCAAAGACCGCGTCCTTCCAGGGGCGATTTGGGTCCTCAAGCAGCGGCCCGAAGCTCGTGCCCTGATGTTGTGGGGGTGGGGGAAGACCGGCTAGATCTGTAAGCGTAGGATAAATGTCGACGGTTTCGACGAAACCATCGGTTCGCTCTCCCGCGGTCTCCATTCCCGGGACTCGCACCATCAGGGGAATGCGGGTGTCGACCTCGAAGTTGGTGTGCTTCGACCAGCTTTTATGCTCCCCAATCTTAAATCCGTGATCCCCCCAGAAAACTACGATGGTGTTCTCTCGGAGTCCCTGCCGTTCAAGCGCATGCAGAACCCGGCCGACCTGCGCGTCCACGTAGCTAACCGCCGCTCGGTACCCGCGAATGAGGGAACGGGCTTTGTCTCGGCTGACCGAGCCACTATCGGGAATGTCGGCGTAGTTGCGAAGCTCTCCGTAGTTCGTGAGCGCCCACTTCGACGCCTTCTTCGGGGGAAAGTAGTTGTCCGGAAGTTCGATCTCGGGTTTCGGGTAAAGGTCCCAATACTTCTGTGGGGCCACAAACGGGAGGTGAGGTTTCTTAAACCCGACGGCCAGAAAAAACGGGGCCTCGTTCTTCAAACGACCAAGTTGCTCGACTGCCCGAGACGCAATTTTTCCGTCTTCGTAGGCCGTGTCCGGCACGGCCGCCGCTTCGATGGACGGCCCCAGGTCGTGGGTTTCCGATTGCGCGATGGCCGCGTCGGTCACGTATCCTCTCCCATGCCAGTCTCCGGAGGCCACAATTGGCCCCCGCGTCCACGCCCCCTTCCCATCTTCGGCATTGTGAAACACCTTGCCGCGGATCCCAACAGTCGTGTAGCCGTGATCCTTGAAGTGCCCGGGCATCGTCACAGCGTCGGGAAGATGCTCCCGAAGCTTTGCCCCCCACCAATCCGCCCCGGTCGAGTCAGGCCGGAGGCCGGTAAGCAGGCTGATACGGGAGGGCGAACAGACAGCTTGATGTACGTAAGCGCGCTCGAAGGTGAGGCTCGTGGAGGCCAACCGATCCACGTTCGGCGTGACCACGTCCTCTTTACCGTAGGCCCCCAACTCCGGCCGCAGGTCGTCAACCAGAAGAAAGAGAACGTTGGGCCGCTGGTTGTTTCTCTCTGAGGATGTCCCTCCCTCCTGTTCACAACCGACCCCACTCAGGAGAAGGAACACGAGCAACCCCCACTGAAGGCGCACAGGTGGACGGAGCATCAGAACAGAGGAGCTTTGGAAGTGGTCAACTCGGTGACATGCTGAAGGTGGGTCGAGCCCTAAACCATGCTACGAACGCTTTACACGGAATGATCACGACGAAGGCTAAGACTCAGTACACTGGGAGCGGCGCCTTCACGTTTTCTTTTTCTTCTTCTCAACCACGAAGTCTTTTTCGTGCCGGTATTCTTCTCTCATTGGGCTGAACACGTCGACGATTTTGCAGTCGGTGACGGCCCGTCCGGAATGAGGGATATCGGACGGGATGAGGGCCACCCGGCCGGGCTTCAGCACGTCTGTCTCCCCGTTGAGGACCAATTCAAACTCTCCTTCCACCACCATCGAAAACTGCTCGTGGGGGTGCGAGTGTACGGGAACCGTTGCTCCTGCCTCTACCGTCCAGTTTACCACGGTCATGTTCTCGGAATGAAGAAACGCGCCGAGGAAGCCGGGCATCTCTTCGGTCTGGTCGAGATCCTCAAAGGAAAAAAAAGGCATAAGAAGGTAGGGGTTATGACATCAGGGCGTCGACACGATCGGCAATGTCCCGGAGAATGGAGCGATCGCTCTCCGGTCGTCGTTCACCGTCGGGGTGGGGGGTGTCGCTCTCGATCCAGCCGCGGATCTCCAAAAATTGGGCGGCGCTGTGCTTGTAGGCAGGCACGGGATCGCGGAAGGCAAAAAAGCCCAGGTAGTGCAGAAGATCGTTCACTTCGTAGAACGCAGGGTCTCCCTCGGTCCACAGCCGGTCGCGGTGCGCAAAGAGATCCGGCGCAAAGGTGCTCACACCCAGCAGGTAATCGCTGCCGTACGTCACCATGTCGATGGCCAGATCGTTGCCCGTGAGCACCAAAAAATCGGACCGCTGCTCGTCCCGGAGCCGGAGCCGTTGCCACTCCAGCTTTCGATCGAGTGAGGAGTGCTTTGCACCGATGCACTCCGATATCGCCATGAGCTGCTCGTAAATGCCGAGGTCGTAGATCCGACCGAAAGGGGCAAACATCTTTCCCAACTCAAACGCGATAAACGACGAGCAGTGCTCGGCCATTGTCGCGTACCCCTCAACCACCCGCTCGCCCTCCAACCCCGTGAGCCCGAAGGACTGAAAGATGATCGGCGTCCCCCCGTACTCCTGAATGCGCTCAATTTCGCGTCGATAGGCCTCAGCGTCGAAGTCCGCACCGGGCTCGTCGTCCACGAAGGCCCCGCCGACGAAGGAGGCATCCGATCCGAGCACATCTCGGGTGGTCGCCAGCACCTGCTCTCGCGTCTCGTCGTCGATCAGGTTGGCGTAGCCCGTGTCCATGTTCACGGCGGGCACGAGCCCCGCCTCCGCCGTGCGGGCCAGGTGCGACCGGTAGCTGTCCCAGTCCACCGAACCGTCCGGATGGAACGGGAGTAGCATGGCCGACATGCCGGTAATTTCCCGCTCCGTACGGATCATATCCGTGGGATGGAACGGGTGATCGGGAGTGGATACTTCGGACGTAGATTCACTCATCAGATCGAAAATTGGGGTTCAAGTGTTGAATGACGTTCGCTCGTTAGTCAGAGGCAACGACGGTTGTCGTGCGCCGACGGTAGAGAACCGATCCTCCCGTACAGGCGCCCACGAGCAGCAGAAGCAGCAGGTCCATCCGCACCCCTACAACAGTTTCAGGGAGTACGGTCAATTGGGAGCCCAAAAAGAGCACGAGCCCGACGCCGGTGGCAGCCACGACCTCGGGGCCCGGCGGTCGGTTTGCCAGCACACCGCTGACCACCATGGGCGCGAGAAGGGCCGTGCCGGCAAAACTGACCCGCGCCAGCAACACGAGTTGGTCGGAGGCAAGGATCGAGAAGATCAGCGCCGCGATGCCGAAGCCCCACACGGCCATTTGGGTTTTGCGCATGGCCGCCTCTTCTCCCCCCTCAAAGAGGGACTGGAGCTCGGTACCCAGCGCAAAAATCTGCGAGTCGGCCGTCGACATGGCCGCAGCGAGGAGGCCGACGACCACGATGGCCCCCACGATGTCCGGCTGGTCGAAGAGGAGCGCATTCGAGAGAAACTCGCGCGTGGTGGCGTCGGGATATTCGAGCGCGCCGTACATCCCGATGGCGACCACCGGAAGCAGAATAAGAACGGCAAACACCCCGATCGACACCGCCATGCGGTTCATCGTGGCCCGATCATTCAGGATCATAAGACGGGTGGTGAGCTGGGGTTGCGTGGCGGGCAGCAAGACGATGGCCAGAAATGAGGCCACCAGGAACTGCCGCGTAAACAGGCCCTCCGGCCCCGGCGCGGAGAGCAGTTCGCTCTCGACCTGCTCGACGGCCCCGAACATGGCCCCCACTCCGCCAAAGTCCTGCACGTACGAAAACGCGATGATCCACACCACCACCAGCAGGGTCACCCCCTGCACCACGTCGCTGTACATGATGGCCCGAAGGCCGCCCACCTCACTGTACACGAGCATGACGGCCACAATCGAGGCCGACCATCCCCAGGCCGGCAGTGCCGCCGGAAATACCGCCTCCAGAAAGATGGCCAGTCCCCGAATCTGGATGGCGACGTAGGGAATCAGAAAGATAAAAACGCCCGCAAAGTAGACGTACCCTGCCCATTGCGTATTGAAGAGATCCCCCAACAAGCCGGCGGTGCCTCGGTAGCCTTTCTTCTGCGCCTGTTTGCGGAGGTGATAGCCAAACCAGACGATAAGAAAGATTTGCACCCCGTCCGAGACGGCCAGAAAGATCCAGGCCCCGACGCCGTGACTTCGAAAGAAGTCCGGCATTCCCATCAGTGTAAACGTACTGAAGAGGGTGGCGGCGTAGGTAAAAAGCCCGATGATGGCCCCGACGCTCGATCCGGCCAGGATGTAGTCTTCGCCGCCCGTCGTGCGCCGCCAGGCAATGTAGGCCAGTCCAGCAAGGAGGACCGCGTAGAAACCTCCGATCGTCCAGATCCAAATCGTCATGGGTCCTATTGGTCGTTAGTGGGGGGATAAACGCGCGTCGCCACGTAGGTGAGGACGACAAAGGCCAGCGCAACGAGAATGCCCGTCCACAGCGTGTAGGGCACGCCCATCACCATAGGCTCGTACGTCCCCAGCGGCAGCACGAGGGGCGTGAAGGTGAGTACCGATAACACGACGACCGCCATGTAGCAGAGTCGCCAAAGGGCTTGGTCACTCATGGCCTCTCAGAATTCATTCGGAAGGATTGAGAACGGGGGCGTTCAAGTGAGCGACGGCAGGTCGACGAAGGTGCGTTTCTCGGCGGCCTCGTATCCCTTCTCCGCCAGCTGCACGCCCTTCGCTCCTTCGAGAAGATCGTAGGGAAACGGCTCATCCGCCACCACGTGACGCAGGAAGAGCGTCCACTGCGTGCGGAAGGCATTCTCGTACTCCTCCTGTTCGGCCACCGGAATCCAGTCGTCGTGGAAATCGTGCGTCTGCTTCACGTCGGGATTCCACACGGGCCGCGGCGTGGCACTGTAGGGCTGCATCCAGCAGTCGGTAAGGCCCGCCACCGCCGAACCCTTCGTCCCGTCCACCTGCAGGGTCAGCAGGTCGTCGCGCCGGACGCGCGTGCACCACGACGAGTTGAACTGGGCCACGACGCCGTTCGCGAGCTCGAAGATCGCGTAGGCGGCGTCGTCGGCCGTGGCCTCGTACGGCGTGCCGTCCTCCTCCCAGCGCTCGTCAATGTGCGTCTTGGCGACACTGGAAACCGACTCGACCTCGCCGAACAGGTTGTCCAACACGTAGCGCCAGTGGCAGAACATGTCCAGAATGATGCCGCCCCCATCCTCTTTTCGGTAGTTCCAGGAGGGCCGCTGGGGCGGGGAGACGTCGCCCTCGAACACCCAGTAGCCAAAGTCGCCCTTTACGGACAGAATCTCGCCGAAGAAGCCGGTGTCGATCAGCTTCTGGATTTTCTGAAGCCCTGGTAGCCAGAGCTTGTCCTGCACAATGCCGTGCTTTACGCCGGCCGCCTCCGCCTCCTCGTAGAGCTCCAATGCCTCCTCGGTGGACAGGGCGGAGGGCTTTTCGGAGTAAATGTGCTTGCCCGCGTCGAGGGCCGCCCGAATGCTCTCGGGCCGCACCTCGGTAATCTGGGCGTCGAAATAAATTTGGTTGTCGTCGTCGGCGAGGGCCGAATCGAGATCGGTCGTCCACTTGTCGACGCCGGTTTCGTTCGCCAGCCGCTCCAGCTTCGACGCCGTGCGGCCGACCAGAATCGGGTCCGGGACGATGACCTCGTCATCGGAAAGGGGAATGCCGCCCTGCTCGACGATCGGCAGAATCGAGCGCTTGAGGTGCTGGTTGGTCCCCATCCGCCCCGTCACGCCGTTCATAATAATGCCAACCTCGTGGGTCGTCGTACTAGACATGCAATCTACGGTATTGGTGGTGAAGAGTGGTCTCGGTAGACGGGTGCTACTGGGAGGGGGCCGGGTCGGTGTGCTGCTCCTGCGCCCCGTCCGGAAGCGGCGGGGCCTCCTCCCCCGCCTTCGGCAGCGTACCGTTCAATTCCTGGCGCCAGTGCGCCACCTCCCCCGCCGGGCCGTAGCAGTACACCATCCGCAGCGGCTCGTCCCCAACGTTCGTGAGCTGGTGGTACTCCCCCGACGGGATGTCGACGGCCTGTCCGCCGGTGAGAATTTCCTTTTCGTCGCCCACGCACATCTCGCCCGTCCCCTCCAGAATGAAGTAGACCTCCTCCTGCTCGTGGTTGTGCCACGGCACCTGCCCCCCGTGGGGCTCCAGGGTAGCCACCCCCATGCAGAAATTCTCCGCTTGAATGGGCGAATCGCCCCCTACTAGATTTTTCGTCGTGCGACGGGCCGGATAACTTCGTCCGTCGGTGTCGTCCAGATCCGTAATGTCCATTGCGTTCTGCAGTCGTTCGGATGTTAGCGTTCGTCGATAATGCCGACGATGTCGGTGTCGTAGTCTGTGTAGGTCTCAAAGTCGCCGCGCTGCCAGAGCACCACGCGACGGTCGCCTCCCCCCTTGGGAATGATGGGCCGGAGGTTGTCATTGTCGGAATGGGTCGTGACCGGCGTCCAGGTCCAAGAGGCCCCGCCGTCATTCGTCACGCCCCGGAAAATCTCGTAGTGGCGTTCATCGTTCGCGTCGCTGACGTTGGGCACTCCCGTACGGGGATGCACGTCGGAGGACACGTAGACCACGTTCGGCGCGTCCGGGTCAATG
This sequence comes from Salinivenus sp., assembly GCA_018609755.1. Taxonomy (GTDB): domain Bacteria; phylum Bacteroidota; class Rhodothermia; order Rhodothermales; family Salinibacteraceae; genus Salinibacter. The sequence continues at coordinate 36,787 of JAHENZ010000003.1, forward strand.
GCTAGCAGTCCGGTGTAGTCGGCCTCGCGCGGGTACAACCCGCTGCCGGCGTAGGCCATCTCGTGCACGTGCCACTCCGTCCCGTCGTATCGGGCGTAGTAGTAGCGATGGTCCCATCCTGGCCCCTCCTCGTAATTGTTCTTGAACGACGCCCCATCCTTCTGCACCGAGAAGCCGAGAACGGGATGCCCCTCCGCGTCGAGGTGCAGATCCGTGGTCCAGGCCACGTCGTACGGTCCCCCGTCGAAAACCCTGGTCAGGCCCTTCTCGTCCAAGGGACCGTCGTCGAGATCTTGCGCCAGACTGCCGTGCGACGTAAAGAGCGAATCGCCCTGCAAGTACCCGTGGTAAATGTTGTTGTCGAACACCCGCGGGTGCCCGTCCGTGGTGGCCAGGTGGATGCGCGACCGGCCGTCCGACGCATACTTGACGTAGGGCCGATCGGGCCAGTCGAGCAGCTGCCCGCCCCACGTCCACGTCTCCCCGCCGTCGTCGCTGTACATCCAGTTCGGATCGAAGCCCTTCACCCGACTGAAGTTGTAGAGCCGCCCCTCTCCCTTATTGGCGTTTGAGAGTCGAAGAAGATTCGTGTACGTGATGCCGGAGGAGAGCTTTTTCGTTTGCTCGGCCCGCCAGGCCCCAATGTCGCCCGGCTCTTCCGAAATGCGATACCGAAAGAGCTCGTCGGTCCCGTGCGCGCTGTAGGCAGCGACGTATCGTCCGTCCGGGCGCTCGATGAGTGAGGGCACGTTGTGATCGTCCTGCCCCAACTGATCGTGGAGTTCCGTGGTCGTCCGCTCGCCCGTGTCCAGATCGTAGGCCGTCACGTCCACGTCGCCCCCGTCATGGCCAGCCCGCGTCGTGCCCGCAACAGTAGCAAAGACCACCCGATCCTCGTCAAGGATCGCCCGCTCGTCCTGGAACCAGCACCAGCCCCCGTTCTCCTTGAAGGTGCGGATCTCAGCGGTGTCGGCTCCCTCCTGCGCCCGAACGTCGAGAACGAGGGCAAGACCCATCACCGCGAAGCCAATCCCGATTCGTCGAATGTAGCTTCTCCCCCAATTGCTCATTGCACACGTCGCCTCAAGTCCATGAGTATCAATAACATTCGCAGCCTGCCTACTCCCCGTTCCCCCCTCCCAGCGACCGGATGAATGCAATCAACGAGTTCACTTCGCTCTCCCGCAGCCGCCCCTCGTACGACGGCATGTTGGCCATGTAGCCCTCCACCACGTCTGCCCTCGGATTCAGAATTGACCGTCGCAGGTATTCCCGATCCGCAACGACGGTCTCGCCCGACGTCAGCGCTCGCTCCGTCTCGTACAGCCCACGGAAGGACGGTCCGACATTGTCCGATCCATCCAGCGAGTGACAGGTGTTACACCCGACCTCCTGGTAGAGGTGTCGGCCGCGCTTCGCCGAAACCAGCGTGTCGGCCTCGCTCGGCCCCGCCTGCGCCTGGAGCTCGCTCGCATTCGCCAGATCCGCCTTCCAATCGACCTCGCCCAGTCCGTGCGCGGCCAGATCGATTGCCCGCGCCTCATTCACCGTCATATAGACCGGTCCATTCAGGGGGCGTCCCTCCGACGTGACGGAGTAGTCCACCTGGAGCTGCATCACGGGCTGCATGTCCGGCACCACCAAGAGCACCGAGCGCCGATCGTCCGACAGGTGCACGTTTGCCACCGGCAACTGCTCTTCTCCCGGAGTCCCGTCGGGTTTGTATCGCCCCGATCCGTACTGCTCGGTGCGCTGGTACTCCCAGCGCCGTACAGAGTAACTTCCCGTGAGCGTAGCAGCGGTAGTGTCGAGGGGCTGCGCAAAGCGGAGGAGCACGCCCTGCTCCCCACTCCGAATCGTGGCCGGCTGCGCACTCTGCTGTCCAGTGTACCGCAACCGAAGGAGACTGCTGATCTTCTCCGCCGTGGTCCCCCACACCTGAAAGCCGCTCATGTAGACCTGTCCATCCTGCGGATGCACCGCCCCCTTGCTGGTGGGCACCGTCAGGTCGCCGCCAATCGGCATAACGCCCCCCTGCCAGGGCGTGGCCGTCGTGTCGGCGTAGACCCGAAACGGGCCGGGCCGCGAGTAGGAAAAGTGCATCAGTTCGTCGTTGATCGGCCCCATCTGATCGCTGTCCACCCAGAGCTGACCCGCCCCCGAGGGATCGACCTGATGCGGAATCCACGTGAGCGGCTGATCCGGCTCCGGCAGCGGCGTCGACCGCTGGGTCGTAGCGGGCACGCCGTAGTATTCGCCCTCCTGCACGGCGTAGATGGGCGTGGACGGAACGAAATTGCCCTGCTGGTCGGAAGCCGTCAGGAATCCCTGCGACGGCCGCGCTCCGATGTACGGCTCGCGAAACCCATCGGCGTAGACGCGGATGCTGTCGCCGTCCGCAGACACCTTCGTGACGGTGCCGGCGTGCTGCGATCCCACTCGAAATCCTTCCACGGACTGTTGGCTGACCGGCGAGGGTGGCCCGGCATTCAGTGCCCCACCCATCGACAGGAAGAAGCCGCCATCGGGGGCAGGCACCATGCCGAGGGGCCACTCCCGCGTCTCCATCGACTGAATAATTTCATTACTGAAATTCTCGTAGTAGTCCGCCTCCCCGTCGCCGTCCAGGTCTCGAAGCTGGACGATGCCCTCCCGACCGTAGACGTAAATCTGATCGTCGACGACACTGATGCTGAGGGGCTCGTACAGTCCCGAGGCGTAGCGCGCCCACCGAAGCTCCTCCAACGACTGATCGATGCCGGACACGAGCCACACGTCCCCACTGAAGGTGACGACGGCGGCCCGGCCATCGCTGAAGAAGCCAACGTCCGCCACGCGAACGTTGCGGCCCCACGGATTGGGCATAGGAAGCGACAGCTCGTCCACGACGAACGCGCTGGTGTCGGGCGCCACCGTGCCCCGCGTCTGCACGGAGCGCGTCCACTGCTCGGTACTCTCCTCCACGGAGGGCATCTCGATGGGCCCCTCCAACATGTTGCGGAATTGATTCAGTTGGGATCGCGCCCCCGTCCAAAGCACCAGTTGAAACTGCGATTTGGGCGTGCCCTCGGCCAGCCGCAGGGTCACGTACCGGTCCTGCACCACGTCGACCGAGGCGCCGTCCGGAAGCCCCACGCCGCCAACGGCCGTCACGCTGTCGGAGGCCGAACCATGCTCGAGAAGTGCGGTGGTACGGTCTCCCTCAACCGACGATGCCCCCCGCACCTCCCCAGCGACGAGCATCAGCGGCCCATCGGTGGCTCCCACGTCAAACGTCCGCGTGATTCCCACCTCCTCTCCGACCTGTACGCTGCTCGGGTGCTCCCGCACGTCCACCCCGCTAACCGAATATGACAACACCACGTCGTCGCCCGCGGTGTAGAGCCCCTTCCACTCGCCCCGCTCGTCGGACAGCGGCCCGCGTCCCGGATCCTCTGGATTCGGCCCCGACGGACGTGGATCGTCGAACGTCGGCTCTGCCCCGCTCCACCCCGGATACAGTCCCGTGCCGACCACCGGTTGCCCCAGCACCCGCGGAATCTCGTTGGACTTGTAGTTGGGACGGTCGTAAGATACCTGCGCCATCGTCGACATCGACACGAAGTCCCCCGTCCAGCCCGCCGACATGCGCAGCAGATCCGGATCGAAACTGGCGTAGGCCCCATTCCCCAGCTTCATAGCGATGCCCCGCACCGCCACGTTGCGTTGCGGCATGAACGGTGCCAGGCCGCCCGCGTCCACGGTCGTCGTAATGAACGGAAAGTCCGGCTCCACGAACGGGGCGAGTCCGCCCGCCGCCCACTCGATGCCCTCCAGCAGGTGGGTTCGGAAAACCTCCTTCGAAAAGCTTTCTTTCGTGTGGCCGAGTCCCGTGTAGAAGGAGCGCCCTCCATCGTGCTCGTGCATCCAGGCAATCGGGTGCTCCTCCCCCATCGTGCCTCCCTCATAGGACGACTCGTCGAGCGTGAGGAGCACATTGACGCTGTCGGTTGGGTTCGACCGGAAGTTGTACCACTCATCCGTCCACGACCACGGGGACGGCAGGTGGAGCGTGGACGGATGCGACGCATTTTCCACCCGCACGGTGGCCTCCTGCACCTCCGGATGATCGTCGAAGAAGGCCCCCACCAGGTTGCCGTACCACGTCCAATCGTACTCCGTCGCCGCCGCGCCGTGAATGCCCACAAAGCCCCCACCCTGCTGAATGTAGTTCTCGAAGGCGGCCTGCTGCTGCTCATCAAGCACGTTGCCGCTCGTGCTCAAAAACACGACAGCATCATACGACGAGAGGCGATCAGACGTGAAGACGGACGCGTCCTCGGTGGCCGTCACGTCGAAGTAGTGCTGCTCCCCGAGCGTCCGAATGGCCTCAATGCCGTCCGGGATCGAGGCGTGCCGATAGCCGGCGGTGTCGGTCTTCGAAAAGACCAATACCGAAAAGCGAGGCGAGGACGGATCGTCGCCGTCGTCTGCGGACGACCCCGCACACCCGACCGTCCCGAGGAGAACCACTCCAAAGACCCCGACCACAACGAACGTCCGGAAAGCGCTTACAGCCGCGGATGGATTAGTGTGTGACGACATGCCCATCGGAATCATACCGATACGTGAATAGATTTCTAAATTTTGTTTTCGCTCATGGCTGAGCACGATCCCCACGAGACTGAGAACTGTCGCTTACAGACGTTCTCACGGATCGGTATTACCGAGAAGATGAGAATCCGTGTACAGGCGCCTGATCGCCCAGATACCCCTGCTCCCGCGATAGGTCTGCGGCCGCCTCTCGCACGTGCTCCTTGACCGATGCAATACGCTCGCCGGTGGCCTGGCCGGACAGAAGCGCCGCGGTAAACGCCGCCAGGGGCCGTCCCGAATCGTCGAGAATGGGCGACGACACGCAGAGAAGGGCCGGATTGTACTCACCGTCCACGACAGCCACCCGGGTGTCCCGAATGCGCTGGAGGTGATCGCGAAGGGCGTCGGGACTCGTGGTGGTGTTCTCGTTTACGGCTTCCAGCGTCTGCTCCCCGAAAAATTGCTCTACCTCCTCGTCGGGCCGAAAGGCCAGAAGCGCAAGGCCCGTCGCTGTACAGTGCACGGGTGCCCGCTGTCCCAGCTTGCGCACCACCACGGCGGACTTCGGACTCTCCACGCGACGCACGTACACGACCTCGCCGTCGTCCCACACCCCCAGGAAAACACTCTCCCCACACGCATCTGCCAGCCGCTTCATGTAGTCGGCCGCCGCTTCGTGCAGGTCGGATTGGTCGAGGAACGCATTCCCCAACTCCCACAGCTTCATCCCCAGCCGATACGTTTTTTGGTCCTCGTCCCGAATCACACACTCCCGATCTTCAAGCGTCGACAGAATACGGAAGAGGGTACTTTTCGGGATGCCCGTCTCCTCCGTCAACTCAGAAAGACGAAGGGCCTCTCCCTGCCGTGCCAAACATTCAAGCACGTCCATCGCCCGATCAATGGCCGTTACGGTATAACCGTTGCTCACGCCGGTCTTGTCATCGTTTCAAATATAAAACACCGTTTCACTTCATAACCATTTTAACAGTGCCAAATTTGAAATTCAAGCCATTGGGTTTGCACAACTGAAACGCGAGAAATCGCAGAGATCGTGACGCTGTTTCCGTCTGTATCTCCTGCGCGGAATATGTTCGGTATCGACCGCTGCCGGCAACCGCTGACGTTTGTGGCGTCAGGTGATCGACGCTCGAAACCGCCAGAGTCGTTGTGCAAGGTCACTACTGGACCGTTACAGATGAATTTGCGGGTTGAAGCCGCGATCTCAAAATTCCCGAATTACGGCACGTCATTTCGAGCATGGCAATCTGAGATTGCCTACGTCGAGAAATATTCTTGGCGAAGCTGCTCGCTTCTGGGAGGCTCCTCAATTACACTCGGAGCGACCTGCCTGGGGAATTTTGAGATCGTTTGGGATTCCAAGACACCAAAATGACGTGTAACAGA
>JAHENZ010000004.1 GCA_018609755.1 Salinivenus sp.
AGCCTCCCAGAAGCGAGCAGCTTCGCCAAGAATATTTCTCGACGTAGGCAATCTCAGATTGCCATGCTCGAAATGACGTGCCGTAATTCGGGAATTTTGAGATCGCGGCTTCAACCCGCAAATTCATCTGTAACGGTCCACTAGCAGCGACTCCGTCGAACTGTAGCTCTTGACCCGCATGAACGACAGCATCGAATCCGAATTGCAGCGGGGCGCGCTCGTCAACGTCCTCGGGACGCTGGGCAAAATTGCGGGGCCTTCGTTCCTGATTCTCGTGACCCGGCTGTACGGAGCCGACGTCTTCGGCATCTTCATCACGGCCACGTCCTTCGTAGAAATGGCACTGGCCTTTCTCACGGCCGGATTCAAGGACGGCGCGCTCCTGTCGGTGGCCCGGCACGCCGACTACGAGGACGAAAAGGACCGTCTCTACCAGCTTCTGTCCAACACGCTGGGGTGGAGCCTCTTCTTCGCCGTCGCCCTCATCCTCCTCGCGTTCACGGTGGGGCAGTGGGTACTCCCCATGCTCTACGAGGAATATGGCGGACGGCTCCTGTCGGCCCTGCAGATTATGGTGCTGGTGTTGCCGGTGCTTGCCTTCGACCGCATCGTGATTGCGGCGACGCAGGGCCTGAAGATTATGAAGTACGATGCCATCTCGAACGGGGGGCTGCGCCCGCTTACCTTGTTGGCTTCGGCCACCGGCTTCTGGTTCTGGCTCCCCTCGGAAACGGGCCTCGCACTCGCCTACCTCACCACTCAGATGGTGCTTGGGCTGATCGCCGTCTGGTTTTACACGCGCGAGCTGGAGTGGCGCCCCCTCATTGACGCCTTCCGAAACTTTGAGCTGGACCGGGAAATGCTGCGGTTTGCCATCCCGCAAAATCTCAACATGACGCTGGAGCGCTTCATCACGAACATCGACGTGATCATGCTCGGAATGTTTGGGGTGAGCGCCTCCACGACGGGCTTTTACGGCGCCGGCGCTATGATCGTCCGCGAGCTTCTGAACATCAAGCAGGTCTTCTCAAACGCCTTCGTGCCGCACGTCGTGCGCCTGTACCGGAAGGACCGGAACGCGCGGCTCTCGGACATTTTCTCGAAGACCTCCCGGTGGATCGCCATGCTTACCGTCCCGGCCCTCCTCGCCGTGGCCGTCCTCCGGTCCGACGTGCTCCGCCTCGTGTCTCCAGAGTTTGCCGGAGCCGACGCGCTATTCATGCTGGCCCTGCTGCCCATTCCGTACATGCAGTGCAGCTTTAGCCTCGCCGGCAACATCGTGGTGATGACGGGGCACTCCCAGCTCAACCTCCTCAACAGCACGACGACCGCCCTCTCCAACGCACTCCTCAACGTCTGGCTGATTCCGCTACTGGGCCCGCTCGGGGCCGCGCTGGCCTCAACGGCAGCCACGGCGTTAAAAACAAGCATGGAGCTGGTCGAGGCCTGGTGGGTCGCCAATGCCCGTCTCTTTCTCCGCGCCATCTACCGCCCCCACCTTGCGGGACTCTTGACGGGCGGTGGACTGTACGTGCTGTACACCCTCTATCCCCTGCTCCAATCGTCCTTCGCCTACCGCCTCGGAAGCCTCACTGGCGCCCTCCTCTTCTTTGCGGGCACCCTCATCGTCCTCAATGGACGCTTACCCCAGCTCCCCCCAGCCCTCCGGAATTCTGCTGAAGCGTCGTGATCGGGGGTGCTCCCTGCTCTCTTTAGCAGACAAAGGGATAAGCGATAACTACACGTTGCTTACTCCTTTTCTCCTTTCTCTTCGGCCGCACCCGGCCCTATCTTCTCTGTTAATCTCCAGTGCCCTGTGTTCGTTCGGGTGCCAGATGAATCAAGTCACATTTTTCCATTAGATCCTACGTCGCTACGAACTGACCTTGCAATACGCTCGGGGCAGCTTCCGAACCGTAGTGATCGATGTACTCACCTCCTGTTCCTCATGACACGTGCACTCCAACGGGCCGGGCGTCTCCTCTTCGGTACGCTCTTGGTCTACGCTCTTCTGGTCGCCACGCATAAGGGCGAATTCTGGCCCTTTAGCATTTATCCCATGTTTTCTCAGGCCGGAAATCCATTCTCCCGCGCCGTCGTCCGAGACGTGTCTAATGATGCGACTCCAGTTGAATGGGATACGACTGCCCTTAGCTCTCTTCCAGGCCAACCCTTTGCCCTGCGTCCAAATGGGGTCGACAACATTGACCTCGCCAATTTTGTCTCGAAGACGGAAACGTGGACGCCCAAGCGCGTGGAGGGGCTCCGCTCGCTCTTCAAACCACACCTGCCGGATCACAAGCTGCTGGTGATGCGGGTGAACGGGCGGATGGTCGAGGGGGACTCGGTGGTCGTCGAGTTCGTCCCGTACGTCTACATGCACGCCGACTCGACCGCCTTGCATCCCAATCTCCGAAGGCCCACGATGGCCACAACGGCCACGCATCCCTAACCTCCCTTCGTACCTTCCTCCTGTTGCACCATGAGCCCGAGTACTGAACGCCCCCAGATCGGAACAGGAAACATGAATTGGTTCCTCCGCTCTCTCTTCGGCTTCGAGCATCCAACCACGACGGCCGAACGCTACTTCTTCAACCTCTTCGAGGGCTTTGTGGCAGTCTTCACGGTAAAGTATGCCTGGACGTGGGCCACGTACGTACAACAGGTGAGCGACGTGGTATTACCGCTCGGCATTGCAAACTACGTGAACGTGTCCGTGCTTTTCCAATCCTGGACGGCGTTCGGCGTGGCCGGGCTTTTGACCCTTGCCGTGCTACTGGGCTGGACGCGTACCTGGCGCTACGGGTACGTCGTGGCTCTACTGCTCCTCCACCTTCTCTTCGCCGCACGGTATTCTCAGGGCGAAATTCCCCATAGTTCCAACGTGCTAGGCATGACGCTGCTCGGCCTCGGGCTTGGGCTCGCTGTTTTCGACCGCGAGCGCTTCCGCCGCCGGTTCGCCCTCGGATTTACCTACTTCTCCATCGGCCTTGGCTACACCACCGCCGCCGCCTGCAAACTCATCGGCACGGGGCCACACTGGCTCGACGGCCATCACCTTCAAATCTGGATCTACGAAAAGTCCATTGACGTTTTTGCGGCAACCGGCTCCTTCAACTTCACGTTCGTCCAGTCGCTGGCACTCGATTACTACTGGATCGCGACTCTTTTCTTGACCATTGGCATCGTGAGCGAATTGCTCGCCTTCCTGATGTGGTGGCCCCGATTCCGCATTCCAATGGTTCTCGCGGTGCTAGGGCTCCACGCCGGGATCTATGCGTCGATGCGAATCGTCTTTTCCGTTACGACCGTCGAGCTCATTTTGCTCGCCTTGCCGTGGGCCTGCATCGCAGAGCGGATCTTCGCCCGATCCAACGTCGAGTGCCCCCTTCCCCACTTTCGCTCCCCAGATACGTCAGATAAGGAGGAAGATTTCCCTCCAGTCCCGTCGTCCTCAACAGATCCGAACGAGCGTCCACTGCAGCCCGCTTGATTCCTATGCGGACATCGCCGTAGCATCGTGGGCCTCGCTCGGTCGGCTTCTCGTCTCGAAGAGGTCGTACCGAAATGAGTCGTCGAGATACAACTCAAAGGCTTCTTCCATTTTGTCGGTGAGCTGGAAGCGGGGATGCTCGAACACGTCGCCCCGAACGTACCGGTGCCACGCATAGAGGAGAAGGTCCTTCGGCGTATTGCGCATGCGGCGCAGAAAGTGATCGGTCTCCCAGAGGTTGTCGTCGTGGGAATACCGGAGGTACAGATATGAGTCCTCGCGGGGCATTATGGTGTAGCGCTTCTCCCGCCAGTCGTTGAGGAAGTCGGTATCGCTGGTCCGGCGGATGTTGGGGTAGCGGATCTCAGCGTCCCGGCGATGCATGATAGTCGGGGGCACCCCCTCCGGCAGAACGCCGATGAACGGATGATCGAAGTAGTCCGGGTGGTCGACGTGCATGAGCGTTCCCTGAATGGTGCAGGCGTCGTAGCCCTGCTGCAACACCTCCACCTGTCGCGCTACCCGCTCGGGGTGGGACCAGTCGTCATCGTCCCACTGCGGAACCACAAACGTGCCGGTGGCTTCATCGAGGGCACGGTTGCGGAGGCCGCCGATCCACAGGTCCGGCTCGGGCTCCACGCGGAGGTACCGCAGCTCACCGGGAAGCTCGAAGGAGCGAACCACCTCTTCCACCGGTTCCGTCCCGTTGTCGAGCACGACGAGTTCGAGGGAATCGTACGTCTGCTGCTGATAGCACCGCAGCGCCCGCTTGATGAGCTTCGGACGATCGGCCGTCACGAGCAGGCAGCTGACTTTGGGCGCGGAGGAGGACGCCGACGAAGACATGGCACGGTCGCATTTTGGGTAGAATTGAGAATCGTGTGTATAACGGCTCGTCGTGCCTCAGGTGCCGACCCACGTCAAATGTTCGCCGTACTTTTTGTCGTCGTTTTGCTGAGTGCGTCCGTCCAGCCCCCCGCAACTCCCCCATGCCCTACGTTTCGATGGTCTCTCCCCGCCTTCCGTTCGCCGTCGTTCTCGGGCTCTGTCTGCTCGTTCCCTCCCGAAGCCACGCCCAGCTTCCGTCGCGCGACTCGGCCCTCCACGTGGCCGACGCCCTTGCCCCTCGTCCCACCGTGCCTCACGTAACGCTGACGGGATGGATGAATCGCCGCCGGCGCGCCCTGCTGGATCAGCACAACGCCTTCGGCGACCGAACGTACGACCGCGGCGTCTTCCGGCACATCACACCCAAGATGGATCGGGAGTATGCCCTGGACATGACGACCTACCGCTTTTCTCCCTTCGAAACGGCCACGTGGCGCCGTCTGAACAGTGGCCTCCGCGTCCGGGTGGGGAGCATCGTCCGGGCCGAGTGGGCCTTCGTGACCGACATTAAGCACACCGCCGCCCTCGCCGACGACCACACGCTTCGCATCGACGCGACGCTGCAACAGGATGCAACGGCCGAGCGGTCGCTCCTCGAGTTTAGCTACGACTGGCGGGTCGAGGGACGGCACCACGTGGGGGTCCGGCACACCATTTCCCAGTACAAGCCCGACTTCGACGCATCCGTCTACTACCAATACGGTTCGTCACTGACTGGACGCGCACGGGTTGAGTTCACGATGATGGACGCCTACCACGACTTTATTTTCAAAACCCTCGGGGTCTCGGAAAAGGACGAGACGTACGTTCGATCGTACCAGCAACACCCGTACCTCGGGCGCATTGCCCTCGAAACCCCCGACCAGTATGCCCTGCGGGCCGAAGTGCACGCCGGATGGCAGCCGGAGAGCGCTCTGGTGGTACAGTCGCAACTCGACTCGGACTACCGCTACCGCAACCGGGAGGCCACCCATTTCTTCGGGGCGTTGGTGGAGTACAATGCGGGCCCGGTGACCGGTGGCCTCATCGTACAGCGGGACAAGTCTTCGCTCCATCGGACGGGCCTTCGGTCCGCCGTAACCAGTGATTACAGCACCACGCAGCGGTTTCAGCGCGGAGGGGCCTTCCTTCTTGGCACCTGGGGCCCGTTCGTAGGAGAAGCCTGGTTTTTCCTAGAGGACTATTACGACCGGCAGGAGGGCGAGGACTTCAGTCTTTCCACCATCTCTCGCTCGATGGACTACACGGAGTACCGGAAAAATTATCGGGCCCGCTTCGCTTACATGCCGTCGCCCACCGGCTTCTACGGCAGCGTCGAATACCTGGCGATGTCCCGCCGCCTCGGGTCGAACCCCTGGATCATGGGCAACGAGTGGACGAATCATTGGTATAGCTTGGCGCCCAGCAACTATCGCCTGTCCAACGTCATAGGGTACCGCTTTGCCCAAGGCGCCGTCGAGGTGGGCATCAACTACGATCTTGATGGCGACGAACACTATAAGGCCGAACCCGACTATAGAAAGAAGCGATTCGACAACGGGTTCGTCCGCTTCGTCACCTCCTGGTGACGACCGCCCCTCCTCTCCCTCCGATTTCCTGTCCCATGCCCGACGACACCCCCTCCGACCGCCGACGGGATCACGCCCTCGTCCTCTTCGATGGCGTGTGCAACCTGTGCAATGGCGCCGTCAATTTTATCATCGACCGCGATCCGGAGGGCTATTTCCGGTTTGCCCCTCTTCAGTCGGAGATTGCCCAATCGTATCTGGAGGACCCCAGTCTAGGCCAGGAGCTCAGCACCATCGTGCTCGTGGAAGGAGGCAATACGTACGTGCGATCATCGGCCGCTCTTCGCATCGCCCGCCACCTCACGGGGCCGTGGCGCCTGCTCGCCTTGGCCCTCCTGGTGCCCCGCCCCCTCCGAGACCTCGTGTACGACTGGATTGCAGCAAACCGCTACGATTGGTTCGGGAAACGGGATCAGTGCCGGATGCCCACCCCAGAGCTTAAGAATCGCTTTTTGGACTACGATCCCCCCGGGGCCTGAGAGCAGGTCCCCATCAGGCTCCCCGGGTCTAATACAAAATCCAACTCAGGATGTCGGGACACTGGAGGTCAGAGTTGACTCCGAATGGCATAGAACGCCATTTTCGAGAACGATCGACCCGTCATCGACCGTTGGATTCCGTATAACCTATCGGTTTTCCTCTGCCGTGGCGGTTACCTGCTTGCGCTTCTTTTCCAGCGCCGTCATGAGGGCCTCGAATCCGCGCTTCCGCATTACAGACTGGAACGAGCGGGCGTATCCCTCTGCCGTGCTCACTTCGTCGACGATGATGTCTTCGGCCTTCCACTCCCCGTCGTTCCGCTCCAGGATGTACTCCACCGGCGTTTTCGTGTTTTGATACTCGGTCGTGGTCCGCACGTACGCGCTATCGCCCTGTACCGAAATCTGGTCGTAGGTGACCTTCGAATTGTACACGCCGAGGTCGCTCATCGACTGGGCGCGCACCACGTCGCGGAAGACGTCAATGAACTCTGCGCGACGATCGGTGCTCAGCGTGTCCCAGTGCGGGCCGAGCGCCGTCTGCGCCATGATTTCGAAGTCGAGCACCCCATTAATTAGCTCTTTGAGCCGCTCGCGCTGCTCCGGTGTATAGTCGGAGCTACCGCTCAGAATGGACTTAATTTGCTGATTCCGGTCCTCAAGCATCTGTCGGATCTCGTTCTGCGTAGCCTGCTGGGCCTGTACCGTGCTCGGCACAACCGAGAAGGCGAAAAGCAAACCGAAAAAGCCAACGAGAACACCGCGAGACCGAATCATAAACGCGTAACGCATGGTATTGAGAGATATTGATGAGAAGTGATCTGCCCCTTCACCCTGCCCCACTCGTAGTGTCAACAAGCGTGCCGTTTTCGATGCGATCAGTGAGTGTGCCGGTGGCGCGCAAAAGTTTTAGGACCGCCACGTTGTACTGCTTTACGGCCTCTACGTACCGGGCCTCCGCCTCCAGACTCGCCCGCACGGCCTTCACGAGATTCTCGGTATCCCCGAAGCCGAGATCGAAGTCAATTTGCTCCGTCCGAAGCCACTCGCCGGAAATGGTGGTGGCTCGGTCGCGAGACTCCACGGCCGCCTTCGCGACGAGGAGATTGCGGTAGGCCTCCTCCACCTCAAACTGCACGAGTTGCTGGGCAGCCGTCTGTTGGTGCTGTACCTCATTGAGCTCGGCCTGGGCCTGCTCGACCCGCGCCTCCGTCTGCCCAAAGTTCAGGTCGAACTGGATGCCAAGCCCAGTCCGTGTACCGGTGCCCATGAACGAGTCGCCGACGAACGCATTGTCGGGATTCGGGCGCGGCGGAAGGGTCCCACTCTGCGACAGGCTCGCCTGAAAAGCGATCTTCGGATAGTAGTCCGACCGGGCCACGTCCACCAGCGCTTCGCGCGCCTCGACGCCCGCGGCCGCCTGGTCCACCTCCGGCCGGTTCTGCAACCCCAGCTCGACGTAGTGCGCGAGCGAATCTGGATGGATGGAAAAATCGAGGGGCTGGAGTTCGTCCGTCGCCGCCGCCACCGTCGTCCCGTCCGGCAAAAACAGCTGCCGTCGCAGGGCCGAGCGGGCCGTGGCCATGTTCTGATCGATTTGCACGAGCCGTCGCTTGTACTCCTCCTCCGTGAGACGAGTCTGGAAGAGATCGGCCTGGTCGACACTGTCATCCCCCTCATCGAGGAGGCGGTTAATCTCCTTCTTCGCCCGGTCAATCACCTCGCCCGTCCGGTCGGCCAACCGGTCGAGCGCCTGCGTGAGCAACAGATTGTAGTAGACTTCGCCGGTGCGAGCTGCCACCTCCAGCGCCTTCTGCTCCACCCGAGCCTCCTCGACGGCCACGCCGTGCCGGGCGGCCTCGATGTTTCCGGAAAGCTCCCCAAACGTGAAGATCGGCTGTCGGGCCACAATCTCGGCTCGTCCAAACGGACGAAGCGCCCCGAGCGACCAGTCGTTCGTGACGTTCGGATTGAGGTACAACTCGTCGTCGGGCGTCCCGTCCGGCACGTTGTCGAGGCCGGGGGCAAAGGAGGACGCGGCGTTGAACGACAGATCCGTGAGGTAGCGGCTCGCACGGGCCTGATCACTGCGAGCCGACGCAAAGCGACGCTGGGCGCGGCGCTGGTCCACCTCCGGACTGACGTCGAGAGACTTTTCAATGGCCTGGGTGAGCGTCAGCCGCACGGTGTCCGGCGAGGTGATGCCTACTGAAGTGGTGCCCGGTGAGCCGGTGCCTACTGAAGTAGGCTGTGCCTGTGCTCCGGCGATCATCCCACAGAGGATCAGAACCGAAAAGAATGTGCGTCGAAAGGCCATTCGTTGGCAGTGGATCTATCCGAAACAGATTGATTCGCCCTCGGTGCGGGCGGCCCCATTTTCCGTTCGAGAACGCCGCCGTGCCCTGCAAAAAGGTAACGTGGAAAGAATCCAAGCGTCAGGGGACACATCTACGCCCACGGTCGTTTAGCAAACGTTCTCGGACGTGCGAGGATTTGCCCCCCGGCATACTCACAACCGCACAGTTTGTCATGGCCGCTCAAGACAGTCCCCAACCGCTCGGCGACGTACTGAAAGAAGTGATCGACCAGCTCGGCCTGCAGGAAAAGATCGACGAGGCTCGTGTCGTCGAAACGTGGGCCACCATCGCCGGGAAGGACATCAACGGCGTCACCGAGTCGGTGTGGATGAATGGGTCGACGCTCTACGTCAAGATCACGTCGGCGGCGTGGCGACAAGAGTTGCACATGAACCGTCGCCAATGGCGCCAGCGCCTCAACGGTGCCCTGGAGTCCGACCCCGTAGAAGAGATCGTCTTCCGCTAATCCCGCTTGGACGTGTGGCAGTGTGAATACAGGCGGTGTGGTTCACCTCCCTGACCGAAGTGACCGCTGACGGCCGACCGCCACCTCTCCGCGTGGGGCTCAGCACTCCTCAGCCGCCGTCCGCGGTCCGCCGACTGCAGTCAGCCTTCGAACGTGCTAAACGCGACCGACGTGTTGTGCCCGCCGAAGCCGAAGGCGTTGGAGATGGCGAGATTTACCGGCCGCTCCTCGGCTTCGTTGAAGGTGTAGTTGAGATCGCAGTCCGGATCTCGCTCTTCAAAATTGATCGTGGGCGGCACCACGTCGTGGCGGAGTGCCTGGATGCTCGCGATGGCCTCGATGGCCCCCGCCGCGCCGAGCAGATGCCCGGTCATGCTCTTGGTAGACGACACGTTGAGCTCGTAGGCGTGGTCGCCGAAGACCTTCTTGAGGGCCTTCGTCTCCGCCTCGTCCCCGAGCGGGGTCGACGTGCCGTGGGCGTTGACGTAGTCGATGTCTTCCGGTGAGATGTCTGCATTTTCGAGCACGCGGTTGAGGGCAAGGCAAACGCCGCCTCCTTCCGGGTCGGGCGCCGTAAGGTGATGGGCGTCGGCCGACATGCCGATGCCTTCAACCTCAGCGTAGATGGGTACCCCGCGCTCCTGCGCCCGCTCCAGCGACTCGATAAAAAGCGCCCCGGCGCCTTCCCCCATCACAAACCCGTCGCGATTCGCGTCGAACGGGCGGGAGGCATGGGCCGGATCATCGTTTCGAGTCGACAGAGCACGCATGCTGGCAAAGCCCGCGATGCCGAGCCGCGTCACACAAGCGTCCGTACCCCCACAGAGGGCCGCGTCCATGTCGCCCTCCCGGATGAGCCGATAGGCATCGCCGATGTTGTGGTTGCCGGTCGCGCACGCCGAAATCATGGCGTGGTTCGGCCCCCGAAAGCCGTGCTGCATCGCAATCTGCCCGGCGGCAATGTCGGGAATCAGCATCGGGATAAAGAACGGAGAGGTTCGGGCCTCGTCGTTGTCGAGGAAGTACTCCGTCTGATCCCGAAAGACCTGCATGCCTCCAATGCCGGTACCGAAGATCACTCCGATACGGTCCTTCTTCTCCTGCGACATCGACTCCGGGTCGAGCCCGGCATCCTGCACCGCCTGATCGGCAGAAACGAGTGCGTACTGGCAGAACGGATCCATGCGGCGGGCCTGCTTGGCGTCAAGGTAGTCTTCCGCCTCGAAGCCGTTCAGCTCGCAGGCGAACGTCGTGCGAAGGCCGTCCGGATCAAACGATTCAATCGTGGCAGCGCCGCTGCGCCCCTCCACGAGCCCCTCCCAGTACTCATCTACCGTCAATCCCAGGGGCGTAAGCGCCCCCATTCCGGTGACGACAACACGGCGCGATGGGTCAGCCATAAAAACGATACCGGAGCGTGCGAAAGGATGTGAACGAGTGTCCGGACGAACAAACCATTGGGTTCTCCCCCGTACGTCCACCGAGGCGGTCTTCGCGGATCGGGACGTCAGATGAGGATCCGCAGTCCTTGTACCAGCCGGAGAGTACTCCGTCTCGTACCTCCCGGAAGCCGTTACAACTACTTTCGAGACGAGCAGACGGAATCCCCGACGAGTAGCGGCGTCCTACGTACCGTCACGATACTTTTGAAAAAGTAGAGTCCTTGAGGGATGGTTCTGAATCTGAGTGATTGCGGGACCCCCGCTCACTCTGTGAAGACCATTCCTCAGACTCTTCCTGACCGTACGTAGTGCCTACCCCTCGCCGGGATCGCGTCCCAGGCCTCCATCTACCCCACCTTTTCTTCGAGGTAGTCAATCGCGTCCCCAACCGTCGCAATTTCCTCCGCTTCCTCATCCGGAATGGTCAGGTCAAATTCCTTCTCGAACTCCATAATGAGTTCGACGGTGTCAAGCGAGTCGGCCCCCAGATCGTTCGTGATGGAGGCATCGGGCGTTACGTCCGATTCGTCGACGCCCAGCTTCTCAACAATGATCGACGTTACCGTATCTTGGATGTCGTTGGCCATAGTCTACACTCTCGTTAATGAACAATCACGCGCAAAGGAAAAGGCCGACTCCAGGCCTTCGTTTCAACCGCCAAAAACTACAACCGGACCTCCGGAGAAGCAACGCGCCCCCCTCGTTTGATGTAAGCTTCGCACATCTCTCCCACATTCTTCCCGTCCATCCGTAAACATCCCTCTGTTCTTTACATAGTGTGCGTTGGGAATCATGATCATCCCCCTTACGTTACCGCCCTCCTACTGAACGTCCGCTCCCGCGGTGCGTTCATTGTTAAATTTTTCTTTGGGACTCCGCTGTCCTTTTCACCGGATCGGTTTTCGTTCATGGCTTACCTTTTCACCTCCGAATCGGTCTCTGAAGGCCACCCAGACAAAATTGCCGACCAAATTTCGGACGCCATCCTCGACGCGCACCTGGCCCAGGATCCGCAAAGCCGGGTCGCCGTGGAGACGCTCGTGACGTCCGGCCTCGTCGTGCTCAGCGGCGAAGTAACGTCGGATGCCGACGTCGAGCCCCGCGACATTGCCCGTGACGTCATTCGCGACATTGGCTACACGGACCCACGGCTGCGGTTCGACGCCGACTCTTGCGGTGTCATCAGCAGCCTCGACGAACAAAGCGGGGATATCAATCAGGGCGTCGACGGGCAGGAAGAACAGGGCGCGGGCGACCAGGGCCTCATGTTTGGGTATGCCTGTAAGGAAACCTCGGAGTTGATGCCGATGGCCATCACGTTCTCCCATCGGCTCGTGCAGGAGCTGGCCCACATCCGGAAGGAGACGGACAAGATGCCGTACCTCCGTCCGGACTCGAAAAGCCAGGTCACCATCGAGTACGAGGACGACCGGGTCACTCCGAAGCGGATTCATACCGTCGTCCTCTCGACGCAGCACGACGACGGGGTCTCGCAGAAGCAGATTCGAAAGGATATCCGCAATATTCTACTTCCGCGTGCCCTCCCGGAAGAACTACTGGACGACGACCTCATCCTTCACACCAATCCCACGGGGCGCTTCGTCATCGGCGGGCCGCACGGCGACACCGGCCTCACCGGGCGCAAGATCATTGTGGACACCTACGGCGGCAAGGGGGCACACGGCGGCGGCGCCTTCAGTGGCAAAGACCCCTCGAAGGTAGACCGCAGCGCCACCTACGCAGCCCGGCACGTGGCCAAGAACCTCGTGGCCGCTGACCTCTGCGACGAAGCCATCGTGCAGCTTTCCTACGCCATCGGCATTGCCGAGCCCGTATCCATCGACGTGAACACGAATGGGACGGGCAAGCTCTCCGACTCGGCCCTCTGCGACCTCGTGCGCGAGCATTTTGAGCTCTCGCCTGCCGCGCTCATCGAACGCTTCGATCTTCTGAAGCCGCGGTACCAGAAGACGGCCGCCTACGGCCACTTCGGCCGCCCGGACTTCCCCTGGGAGGAACTCACCCACGTTGATACCCTGAAGCGGGCTGCCGCAGAAACGGCCTAGTTGCACAGCCCCCCCCCGACACCGGACCTAAACAACACAGCATCTTTAAGCCCTCGTCTCCCGCCGGCGACGAGGGCTTTTCTCTTGCTCCCTGCCAAGAGGAGTCCACTCGTTAGAAACCTCCTCTTTCTTTTGGGGGGCGTTCTCATGACGCGTGACGCAGAGCCACGGCACTCCGCCTCAAACTGACTCCTCCCAGTCCAAACCAGCAGCCCCAGCCCCTCACGCGTCCCGCACGTCCCAGTACAGATCCACGCTTTTCTGCCGCAGATCACTGAGAGAACCGTCGTTCTCAATCACGTAGTCGGCGCGACGACGAAGCTCGTCTTGCGGCAACTGATGGCCCATGCGGTCCCGTACCTGCTCGGGCGTCACGTCGTCGCGCTCTGCTACACGGGCCACCCGTTCCTCGTCCGGCGCCACCACGGCCGCCGTGACGTCCACGTGGGCGTCGCCTCCTGCCTCAAACAGCAGCGCGGCCTCGTGCACGAGCACGTCGACTCCTTCCTCCTGCGCCCGCGCTTTCGCCGATTCGAAGGCCTCAAAGACCCGGGGATGGACGATTGCATTCAGGCGATCCAGGCGCTCGTCGTCCCCGAACACCTGCTCGGCCAGAAAGGCACGATTGAGGGCCCCGTCGTCCCGATACGCGTCCGGTCCGAATTCCTCGACGATGGCTTTCCGAACGGAGGCCTCTTCCTGCATCAGCCGCTTCGCCTCGATGTCGGCGTAGAACACACGGGCCCCCTGCTCTTCCAGAAAGCCGCAGACGGTCGTCTTTCCGCTCCCAATGCCGCCGGTCACACCCAATGTTTTCACAGTGGCGAATTTCGAATGGCGAATTTCGAATGAGCAGACGTGGGTGCCGACAACCAACATTCGTAATTCGACACTCCCAACTCGACATTGCTCCTCATCCGGGAGGCCATTCCATGCGACGTCCCCCGAGGAGGTGGAGGTGAAGGTGATAGACCGATTGCCCGCCGTCGTCGCCACAGTTGATGACCGTGCGGTAGCCGTCACGGAGTCCCTCTTCCTGCGCGAGCTCCTTCGCAACGACGAACAGGTGCCCGACGAGCTTCTCGTCTTCAGGCTCCAGATCATCGAGAGAGGGAATCGGCTTCCGCGGCACGATCAAGATATGCGTCGGCGCCTGTGGGTTGATGTCCCGAAACGCCACGCACCGATCGTCCTCATGGACGATGTCGGCGTCGACCTCCCGGTCGATGATCTTCTGAAACATCGTTTTCTCGGACATAGCGATGCCGCCGTCGTGAAGCAAGATCAACTAGAAACGCCGTCTCTACGTTGGATTTGATAATATAGGTGTTCGTCTCCCGAAATCACAAGACGAGATTGTAACGCCCTCAGTGTAACGGATCTGTTTTCGGCCTGAACAACATCGGCTGCCCTTGGTCAGTACAAAGACTGTTTCCAAAACCCTTGTCCCAACACACATCCAGGCGCCCCCGTCATGTCCACGGTCTACGTGACCCGCAAGGTGCACTTTAACGCCGCCCACCGGCTTCACAACCCGGAGAAGTCAGACGAGTGGAATGAGGAGACATTTGGCAAGTGCAATAACCCAAACTGGCATGGGCACAACTTTGAGCTGGAAGTCACCGTGGCCGGTGAACCGGATCCAGAAAGCGGCTACGTGGTGGATCTCGGGACCCTGAAGGACGTCCTGCATGAGCGGGTGGTCGACAAGGTGGACCACAAGAACCTAAACCTGGAGGTTGACTTTCTGGACGGGGTCGTGCCTTCGACCGAGAACTTCGCAATCGCGATCTGGAACCAACTCGAAGGAGCCCTTCCCTCCGGCCGTCTCCACTGCGTCCGGCTCTACGAGACCCCCCGCAACTTCGTCGAGTATCGGGGCGAGTAGCCTCCGCTCTCACGTTCTTCACTCTGTTTCATTTTTTCGTTCCCACTATGGCAGAAAAGAAAATCGCCTCCGATGATCTGCGCGAAAACGGCACGCCCGTAGGCGGCCCCCCGAAGCTCTACGAGCGCCGAGACGTTTACGACGAGGACACCACCGACGCCCTCGCCGACCACGTGTCGTCGATGCTCGACATTTTGGGCGAGGATTCCTCCCGTGAGGGCCTCGAAAAGACCCCCGAGCGCGTGGCCCGTGCCTACCAGTTTTTGATGCACGGCTACGCACAAGATCCGACCGAGATCTTGCAGCAGGCCATGTTCGAGGAGGCCTACGACGAGATGATCCTCGTAAAAGACATCGAGGTCTACTCGCTCTGCGAACATCACATGCTCCCGTTCTTCGGCAAGGCCCACGTGGCCTACATTCCGGACGGCAAAATCGTGGGGCTCAGCAAGATTCCGCGCACTGTGGACGTATTCTCCCGCCGCCTGCAGGTGCAGGAACGTCTCACGTTGCAGATCCGCGATGCGATTGACGAGGTGCTCGATCCGCTCGGCACTGCGGTCGTCATCGAAGCCAAGCATCTCTGCATGATGATGCGCGGCGCCGAAAAACAGAACTCGATGACCACCACGAGCTCCGTGAGCGGTGAATTCGACGAGCACGCCACCCGCGCCGAGTTCATGCGCCTCATCCGCGCGACCGAATAGCGATTGCGGAGTGTGGATTTTGGAGTGTGGAATATAGACCTTTTCCCCATGACTAAGCCTGATGGGAAGGTATTGGGTTCGACACTCCGCACTCCACACTCCACATTCCAAATTCATGATTGCAGTTGTCACGGGCGCGAGTCAGGGCATCGGGCAGGCCATTGCCGAGGCATTTGCTGAACGGGACGGGGCGCAGGTGGCCCTGGTGGCCCGAACGGAATCGAAGCTGGAAACGGTCGCCGAACACTGTCGAGCACACGGCGGGGAGGCGCTGGTCCTTCCCACGGACGTGACGGACGAGGGCGACGTCGCTGAGATGGCTAAAGAGGTGAAAGACGAGTGGGGCGTGCCGGACGTGCTCGTCAATAATGCCGGGATGTTCACGTATGCCCCGCTCGACGAACTGACGCTCGACGGCTTTCGGGAGCAGATTGACGTGAACCTCACGGGCACGTTCGCCGTCACGCAGGCGTTTCTGCCCGACATGCAGGATCGCGGGGCGGGCCACCTCTTCTACATGGCGTCCGTCGCCTCCATCCAGGCCTACCCTGGAAACGCCGGCTACTGCGCCGCCAAGCATGGCGTGCGAGGCCTGGCGCGGGTCGTCCGCGAGGAAACGAAGGACGAAGGCCTGCGCGTGACGACCGTCATCCCCGGAGCCACCTACACCCCCACCTGGGACGGCGTGGACCTACCGGAGGAGCGCTTTATGCCACCGGAAGACGTGGCACAGTCCGTGGTGGACGCGTACCACCTCTCCGACCGTACGGTGCTGGAGGAGCTTCTCTTGCGTCCGCAGGAAGGGGACGTGTGACTGCTCCCGTCTTCCCCTCCTCTCAGCGTTCGGGAAGCACATCGTCGGCCTCCACCACCTGAACACCCATCATCTGCCGGAGGTAGGCGTCGAAAAAGGGCTTGTGCGAACCGCCGACAATCACGAGGACGCGCCCGCCCGGATGCTGGGACGTGACGCGGCGAATGTGTCCCACCATGTGGCGGTTGCGAGATTCCCACAGTGCGAGCCACTGCCGCCCCACATCGTCGGGAAGATCCACCTCCAACATGGATTCCCACTGCAAGTCGACATCGGCGTGGGCGCGCCGGGCGCTGTTGTCAAATCGATACATCTCTAGGAGCGACCCGTGGTCGAGGCCGGCCTGCATAAGCGAATCGGATCGCTGCAACACCGGACTGCTCTCCATGAGGGTACGCATCGAGTCCCCGATGGCCTCCATCAGTTTCGGAAAGACCGTAACGGCCCGGTCCTTCTCGGCCTGATGATCAATCGGATAGAGCCGCTGGTGTCCACGATCGTGGGCCAGCCGCATGCCAAGGGAGTACACCTCGTTGGCGGCGGTGAGGCGCTCGTTGAGCGCCGCGGTGACAGTATCCGGCAAAACGGTCTGCGAGGATCGGACCTCTTCCGGAAGGAAGCGCCACTGCAGCGCCGCGCTCGGTAGACGGTAGGCTGCCGTGAGGCTCTGGATGAGGGAAATCCGGGCTTCGGTCGAAAGGACAGTAGTATCCGACTGCGAAACGGCAAGAAGCGAATCCGCCCGCTGATTGGCCATACTCCACGACCAGCCGGTCTGCTGTCGTACCTGTTGGCCGTGATAGAGAAAGGCTCCGGCAAACCGTTGGGCCACTTCGTCCCAGCGCCCACCCCAGCGCTCCAGGGCCGCTGCCTGCCGCCCCGAAATCTTCTCAACGGCGATGGCGTCGGGACCGAAGGCATCCAGCGCCGCGACGAGGGAATCGACCATCGAGGGCTCAAACCGATCGGCGACACTGCTCAGGTGCGGCGTGGCGAGAACGAACACCTTCGTGGCCTCGCGGTCCGGAACGTCCGTAGCAATTGGGGAGTCGCCCGGCCCCGGTTGCTGAGCGCGGACAAGAGCAGACGAAAAGCCCAATAGAAGAACAACGGCAAACGGAAGCGTTGCCCCTCCGGCACGAATCGACATGGGTACAAAACGTGGATGGGAAGCAGAACACGGGCCTCCGTCTGTTCCGGGCAACTCCCAATGTAGAACGCGCCCCC
This sequence comes from Salinivenus sp., assembly GCA_018609755.1. Classification (GTDB taxonomy): domain Bacteria; phylum Bacteroidota; class Rhodothermia; order Rhodothermales; family Salinibacteraceae; genus Salinibacter. The sequence continues at coordinate 17,396 of JAHENZ010000004.1, forward strand.
CGCTGACGTCAATCTTTTGCCTACGCCAGCACACCGTTGGTGAGGAGCACCGCCGATACCAGCGCCACAATCACCTGCGCGGCGGCCAGAAGAATCGCCGGGCGGAGCTGATCGCTATCGAGAGAGGGACGAAAGGACGTGGACTCGGTCGTGTGATTAGTCATGGTTCTGAATTGGATTCAATTCGTAGTATGCGAATGAGAGCGTAGAGACAATCCGGAATCCCCAGGTCACCCCCGACGCATTCACAGCAGACAGGGGCATTCGCCCATCGGTTGCACCCGCTTGTGAAGTCATCTGGACTCTTCCGGGGAAACAACCTCCGATGTTGCGCGAGTCCTCTCTGCTTCGTCGAGAAGAGACACGCGCGGCACCGAGCGCCGTTCGAGAGCGTACGACGAACCGGCCGTTTGGCACGACGAAAAGACTCACGTCCCGGTGAAGCCCATTTCTGTACGCAGTAGACGCAGTCCTCCCCACTTCTGTGGAGACTGTTCAGTCCTTTTCATAGATCGATTTGATCGATCAGACATCTCTGCCAGCATCTCCGCCCCTTCGACTCTCTACTCCCGAAGCAGCGCCCGAAAACCGGCTTGTTCAAAGTCGCCGTCGGCGGTGAGCGCCTCCCGGATGTCGCGGGTGCGCATGATCACAAAGGAAATGCAATCCGTAAGGCCCCACGATTTGTCCTGCCGTTCCCGATACAGCACCAGACCGCGTCGAAAGAGGTCATTGGAAAGGGGCACGATCTCCGTAGCAGGCTCTCGTTTGAGCGCTTCCAGATATGAGACTGCTAGCTCGCGATGACGCATTCCAGCCAAAGCATTGCCAATCTCCAAGAGAATGGCCTGAGTAGTCACGAACGGATGATCTGCATACCGTTCGGCGAGTTGTACTGCTTTTTCGTGATGCTCATCCCTTGGACTCGCCAGCGCGATGGCATAGGAGGCATCCAGGAAGACACTACTCTTCTCCAGTTCCATAGAGATAATGGTCTAGCCGCTCCGAATAATCAGCAGGAAGTCCTTCAAGCTCGGATTTCTGAAGGATCGCAAGGGAGGGATGCGTAACCGTGGACCCCTCTTCTCCTGACTGCTTCTGCCACCGCAAATCCTCCAGGTATGATGTCACGTACGCCTCCTGCTCCTCGTCCGGAAGTTCTTCGAGTTCCTTTTCGAACTGAGCGATGAGTTGCTTCGTCTTGTCCGTCATGAGAATTTCTCGTCGATGATAAAACGACCTACACATTCTACAACTCGAACCTCGCAATGAGGGTTCAATGATCTGCTTCCAGTGGCCTCTCCCATCTCTAGTGTTTGCACAACTGAAACGCGAGAAATCGCAGATCTCGTAACGCTGTTTCCGTCGGTATCTCCTGCGCGGAATATGCCGCTGCCAGCGAACGCTGACGATTATTGCGTCAGGGGACCGACGTTCGAAACCGCCAGAGTCGTTGTGCAAGGTCACTAGGCTGAAATGCATCCAGGCCACGAGCCTTTCGTAAGAATTCTGGTCCTCCTGCAAAATCCACTTCTCCGAACGCCTCCTCCTCTTCATGCTCCGACTCGTTCTCTACACGCTCGCCGGTCTTCTCGTACTCGCCATCGTCGGATACTTCATCATCGCCGCCCCCATTGCCGACGCACGCTTTAACAAGAAGCCCGAGGCTCCATCCGAGCCGGTGTCCGACCGCGCGCAGGCCGTGCACGACACGACGATGGTGGCCGACCTCCACAACGATCTCCTCCTCTGGCCCCGCGACCCACTGGAGCGCTACGACCGGGGGCACACCGACGTGCCCCGTCTCCGCGAGGGCAACGTGGGGCTTCAGGTCTTTGCCGCCGTGACACAGGTGCCGCAGGGACGAAGCTACGCCGGCACCGACGCCTCGTCGCTCGATCAGATCCCGTTCCTCGTGGCCGCGCAGCGCTGGCCGCCGCGCACCTGGAGGAGCCGTCTCGAACGAGCGCTCTACCAGGCGCAGAAGCTTGATCAAGCGGTGAATCGGGACGACGCTCTCACTCTCATCCGCACGCAGGACGACCTCGACCGCACGCTTGCCCGACGAGCCGACACTCCGGACGTGATGGGGACGCTCCTCGCCGTAGAGGGACTGCACGCACTGGAGGGCGATGCCGCAAACGTCGATACGCTCGTGAATGCGGGCTATCGCATGATGAGCCTCACCCACCTCTTTGACAACGCCCTCGGTGGGTCGAGCACCGGACTGGAGAAGGGCGGCCTCACGAACTTCGGGGACAACGTGCTCGGTCGGCTGAAGCGGCAGAACGTGATTATTGACCTTGCCCACGCTTCCGACGCGCTCATCGACGACGTACTGGCCCGCACGAGCGACCCGGTCGTCGTCTCTCACACCGGTGTGCGTGGCACGTGCGACAGCCCGCGCAATCTGAGCAATCGTCACGTCAAGGCCATTGCCGAGCAGGGCGGCATTATCGGGGTGGGCATCTGGGAGCGGGCCGTCTGCGGCGACACGCCCGCCGCCACCGCTCGTGCCATGCGCCACGTGGCCGACCTCGTGGGTGTGGAGCACGTGGCCCTCGGCACCGACTTCGACGGCACGGTCTCGGTCCCCTTCGATGCGGCGGGCCTGCCCCACCTCACCGAGGCACTGCTGGCAGAGGGATTCACGCCAGACGAGATTCAACAGATCCTGAGTGGGAACGTCGTGCGGGTGCTCCGAATGACGCTTCCGTCCAACGCGTGAAGGGTCCGAAAATCAGGCCCAATACCGGAACGGACGTTCGGGATCGAGTCGTTATATAATGTTGAGTTCGATATGGTTATGTGAACGAACCGTCCCGTTCCTGCCATGATGATTCGTCGCTCCGGACGGTCCGGTCGCGCCGTCTTCGCATGGGTGGTTCTCGGCATTCTGATCGCACTGCTCTTTCCCTCGCGCCCCGCCCCCGCCCAATCCTCTCCTAGTCTCACCGGCACAGTACTGGAGGCAGACACCGAGCGTCCGCTGGTAGGCGCGGACGTGGCCCTGCGTGCCGTGGAGTCGCCTGACGTGCTCCGGCGCACGTCGACGGGGCTAAATGGCACCTTCCAGTTGCCGACTCTCCCGCGCGGGACCTACGTGCTGGAAGTGCAGTTGCTCGGGTACGAAGAGCACGAGCGGACGATGACACTGGAGCTCGGCGAATCTCGTGACGTTACGGTCCGGCTGCCCCTAACCGTCGGGAACTTCGACTCTATCGTCTTCTCCCCCACCCGTCGCGCTGCCCGGGCACAGGACGTGCCTGCCTCGATGTCGATCCTCACGCCGGAGGTCATTCGACGAGAGGGCGCCTCGTCGTCGGTGGAGGCGTTGCGTCCTACAGTAGGGGTTCACGTGGCACAGACCGGTGTGGATCGTCGCATGCTTTCGGTTCGCGGCTTCGGGGATCCGTTTTCCGGTACGCCCGAGGTGCGAGTGGACGACCGGGCGGCCGAGATGCCGCTCTTGGGCGCCAATGCCTTCGGCCCGATGCCCATCATGCCGCACAACCTGAGCCGCATCGAGGTCGTGCGCGGCCCGGGCTCGCCCCTCTACGGCCCGGAGGCCAGCGGGGGCGTGGTCCAGTTCTTTACTCGTGACCCGTTCCAGGACCCCAGCACCTCGCTGTCGGTGTCCGGCGGCTCGCAGTCGTTCGTGGACGCCCAGTTCCGGGAGACCGGTGTGATCGACGGCACCGTCGGCTACAAGTTTACCGGCCAGTTCAGCCGGGCGGACGAGTGGACGCTCGATCCCGACGACCGTCGGGACGCGGCGGAGCTTGATCGCTACTACACGTATGGACCCGGCGAGGACATTCCAGCGGGCCGCCCGACGAGCAGCCGTCAACTCCGTCGCAACGACCTCTACCGCACGTTCAACACAAATGGACAGCTCACCTATCGCTTTCCGGACGACACCCGGCTCTCGCTCCGTGGCGGATTTGCATCGCTCACGAGTCCGCTGCAAACCGGGATCGGCACCCTCCAGGCCAACGAACTCAGCTATACGTACACGGAGCTCCGCCTGGACGCCGGTCTCTTTACGGCGAGCGTGGGCCTCAACCGCAACCTCGACCTCGGAGAGGCCTACTGTCTCGAAACCGGGGATCCAATCTTGAACGAGGGCACGCGCTGGACCGGACAGACGCGCTACGAATTCGGTCTTGAGGCCCTCGACACCCGCCTCCTTGCAGGCGGAGACTTTGACGTCACTCAGCCGGGGACCGCGACGTCTACGTTTGCTCAGCAAACGGGCGACGACGGCATCGGACGCTACGGAATCTATCTGCAGTCCACGAGCGTCCTCGCCGATCCGCTCAGCCTCACCCTTTCGGGCCGCCTCGACTACAACGACGTGGTAGAAGAGGCCTCACTCGCCCCCCGCGCGGCCCTGGTGTACGACCTCGCCCCGCAGCATACCCTGCGCGCCAGCTACACGCGCTCGAGTTCCTTCCCGGGCACCGATCCGCTCTTTGCTTCGGCCCGCTTCTCGGTGACCCCCACGGTGCGCACGACGGCGCAGACGATCGAGGTTGGATATAAAGGGACAATCGGTCGGGTGCGCCTTCACGCGGACGCTTATTATGAAATGAAGCAGAACGTCTTGACGCCGTCCCGAACGAGCGACGGGCTCGCGTACGACATCGTCGACCGGATCGAGTACGGCGGCCTCGACGCCTCGGTAACGGTGCAGGCGACGGACATGACGTCTGCGTTCGCCAACGTCTCCCTCGTCACCGACGATCGCTTTGCCGGATCGGACGACGGCACGCCGCCGGTGGCCCTGAACGCCCCGTCCTCCTCCCTCAAGGGCGGGGTCGACTATGGACTGCCCGCCGGCTTTTCGGTGGGCGCGACGGCGCAGTACGTCGACCAGTTTCCGGTGCGGTGGGGTCCGTACGTCGGATCGGTCGATGCCTACACGCTGCTGGACGTGCGGGCGGGCTATCGTGTGCCGTCCGTGCCGGGCCTCCGACTCGACGTGACGGCGAAGAATGTGATCGGCAGCGAGCATAGAGAATTCGTCGGGGCGCCTGCGGTGGACCGCCGGGTTATTGCCCGCCTCACCTATGAGTTGCCGTAACTCTTCCCTACAGTCTCCAAATATTCTTGTGGCTGCAAAAAGCTGACAATCCCCTTTCAAACGTTCCTTCCTTCATCCACTTTTTGGGGCAAACAGACAGCGCGTCGTTGCATTCGCGGGGGGTAATCCGTACCGTAGTTGTCCCCGTTCGTCTGTCGATTCGGACGATGTGTACGGGTTCGCCACGTTTTCGCGACCGATGCCAACCGGCCCATGTTTGGAGAGTTCGTGCCCCTCTTTCTAATGATTGCGCTGGCCACTGGGCTGGCGCTCACACTCCTAGCGGCCGCCACGTACGTCGGCCCCAACCGCCCCAGCGGCACCAAGACGATGCCCTACGAGAGCGGCATGGACCCGGTTGGGAGCGCCCACGAGCGGTACTCCGTGAAGTTTTACCTCGTGGCCATGATCTTCATCGTGTTTGACGTGGAGGTCGTCTTCATGTGGCCCTGGGCCGCCAGCTTCCACAACTTCATCGACAGCGGCGCCGGACTCGGCGTCGTGGCGGTTATCTCCCTCTTCGCGATCATTCTGCTCGTGGGGCTCGTCTACGACATCAAGAAGGGCGGGCTCGACTTTGAGCAGTAAACCGAGCGCTGTACGGAGAGAAGAAGAGCGCAGGATTCAACACTCACGTACATTTCCCGATGGAGGGTGAAACAGGGGTGCGACCGATCCGTGAGAAAGGAAGAAAAATGCCCTCCCGGATAGTGGAAATCTTAGATTTTCTGGACCGAGCGCAACCGTGAGCGATAGCAGACGCTAGATATTCACGGATCGGTCCCCTCGGCATTTACTGCGGCGCACACCGATCTACGGGATCGGCAGCGCCGACTGCTTTCTCCCTCCGCAACTGTCCACACACCCTCATGGCTGGATCCAGCGCAAGCAACGGACAAGGCTTCTTTACGACTCGGGTCGACGCCATTTTGAACTGGGCGCGATCCAACTCTCTCATGCCCATGCCCATGGGCCTGGCCTGCTGCGCCATCGAGATGATGGGCTTTGCGGGGCCGAAGTACGACTCCGCCCGCTTCGGCAGTGAGGCGATGCGCTTTTCGCCGCGGCAGGCCGACCTCATGATCGTGGCCGGCTGGTGCTCCTACAAAATGAGCCACGCCATCCGCCGCGTCTGGGACCAGATGGCGGACCCGAAGTGGTGCGTCGCCATGGGCGCCTGTGCCTCCACCGGAGGCATGCACCGCTGTTACGGCGTCGTGCAGGGCGTGGACAACTTCCTCCCCGTCGACGTCTACATCTCCGGGTGCCCCCCGCGCCCGGAAGCGGTCCTCCACGCGCTGCTGGACATTCAGGAGAAGATCCGCAACGAATACTCGGTCGTGAAGGACTACAGCCACGGCGAGGCCGCCACCCAAGCCCCGCTCATGCCGGAGAACAGCAGCAAATTTCCCGGCCAGCTCGAAAAGCCGAAGGCACCGAGCCATACGTTTGACTTCCCGCACGACTCGGACGAGGAAGAGCCCGACGACGCCTCGGCGGAACCGGCGGTCGCCTAACCCTTCGCTTCGCCCTGCCTTCGTGACCCTTCAGATGCCGGACGCTTATGAGTAATCCCGACGATCCGCGCGCCTCGGAGCCCAACGACCCCGAAGAGCTTCGTTTCGAGTACACGCCCTCCGACGAGCCTCGCCCCGAGCAGGAGACGGAGAACCCGCACGCAAAAGATACGACGCGGGTCCCCGAGGTCATCGATGCCTTGCGCACCGAGTTTGGCGAGGCCGTTCTCAACGTAGAGCGCTACGCCAACGAGGACACGGTCTACGTCGAGAAGCAGCGCATCCAGGAGATCTGTCGCTTCTTGAAGGAGGAGCAGGACTTCACGTACTTCGTAGACCTGGGCGGCATCGATCGCTTCACCGACGAGGACCGGTTCGAGGTCTTCTACAATATCGTGAGCGTGGAGCGGCAGAAGCGGATCCGGCTCAAGGTGCGCGTCGACGAAGATGACATGCGCGTGCCGAGCGTGACGGACATTTACCGGGCCGCCAACTGGAACGAGCGGGAGGCCTACGACATGTTCGGGTTCGAGTTCGTCGACCACCCGGATCCCCGGCGCATGTACATGCCGGAGGACTTTGAGTACCACCCGCTCCGCAAGGAATTTCCGCAGCTGGGCGTGCCGGGCTCCCTCCCACTGCCACCGCAGACGCCGGACGGCGAACTCACGATGGATCCCTTTGCCGCCGCCCACGGCTCACAGCCGGTGAAAAGCTACGACGAGCCGGCCGTCGACCAAGATTCCGATTCTGAATGAGCGTTTGACCGTTCGACACTCGAACGCCCAACGTTCACCCCCCAACGCACAACGCCGCACTGAGTAGTATGGCTGAAAAACCAGATTTCCCGGGGCTCGACTTCGGCGACCGTTTTCGGTTTTGGCCGAAGCACAACGAAAAGATCTACGAGCGCCTCGAAAGCAAACATGCCTGGCTGGAGGAGAAACAGGCCGCCCAGGGTGACGGCGACCTGCCGGTGACCGAAAAGGCGGAGATGGATCCGCTGGAAAATGAGATGATTCTCAACATCGGTCCCCAGCACCCGGCCACGCACGGAGTCCTGCGCTGCGTCGTGAAGCTCGATGGCGAGACTGTGGAGAAGTCGGTGCTCGACATCGGCTACCTGCACCGCGGCATCGAGAAGCTCGCGGAGCACAAGACGTACCAGGAGTTCATGCCGTACACTGACCGCATGGACTACCTGGCGCCCTACTCCAACAACGTGGCGTGGTGCCTAGCCGTGGAGAAGCTGGCCGGCATTGAGGTACCGGAGCGGGCGCAGTGGATCCGGATGATTATGAGCGAGCTGGCCCGGATCTCCTCGCACTGCCTGTGGTTGGGCGTCGGGATGATGGACGCCGGGGCCGTGTCCGGCTTCCTTTGGACCTTCCAGCAGCGGGAGGAAATCTACGCCATCATGGACGAGGTGGCCGGCGCACGTTTCACCGTGAGCCACAGCCGCATTGGCGGGGTGGCGAATGACCTCTCCGCCCGAGCCATCGAGATGATCGAGGACTTTATGGACTCGTTCCTCGACGAGGTGGACGGCTGGGAGACGCTTCTCAACCGCAACCGCATCTGGGTGGAGCGCAATAAGGACGTGGGCCGCATCACAAAGGAGGAGGCGCTGGAGCTCGGGGTCACCGGCCCCAACCTCCGCGGCTCCGGCGTGCCCTACGACGTGCGCCGCTTCGAACCGTACCTCAAGTACGACGAGGTCGACTTCACCATCCCGGTGCGCGAAGAAGGCGACTGCCTGGCGCGCTATTTCCTCCGTCTCGACGAGATGAAGCAGAGCGTCCGCATCATCAACCAGTGCCTCGACCGCATGACGGAGGGCCCCATCCGCTCCGACGATGCGAAGGAGGCCTACCCCTCGAAGGAGGAGGTCTATTATTCGATGGAGGGCATGATCCACGACTTCATGTACACCGACGTGGGCACCGTGCCGCCGAAGGGCGCACATTCCTACCACGCCATTGAGGGGCCGAAGGGTGAGCTCGGCTTTTACCTCACGTCCGACGGCACTGGACGCCCCTGGCGCGTGCGCATCAACTCCCCCTCCTTCACCAACCTGCAGGCTATGGAGTACATCATGGAGGGCTCCCTGGTGGCCGACACGGTCATCATCATTGGCTCGCTCGACCCCGTGATGGGCGAAGCCGACAAATAGCACAATTTCGATTTGCGAGTGTCGAATGGCGAATGTGCTCGTCCATCGACACCGCACCAAATTCGACATTCGAAACTCGACATTCGCAAATGTCCAAGTTTGATATTCAGAAGCCCATCGTCGAGCTCCCGGATCAAGATCCGGAGCGGGAGTTTTCCGACGATGAACTCGTGTGGACCGACGAAGAGCAGGAGCAGATCGAGGCCTGGAAGGACCAGTATCCGGAGGACCAGGCGGCCATCATGAAGGTGCTGTGGCTCGGACAAGAAAAGTTCGGCTACCTGGCCCCGGAGGTCATTCAGCTGTGTGCCGACACGCTGGACATGTCGTTCTCGCAGGCGTACGGTGTGTCCACCTTCTACCACCAGTACTACAAGGAGGAGAAGGGCAATTACGTGCTCGACGTCTGCACGTGCTTTACGTGCCAGGTGTGCGGGGGCTACGACATCCTGCACTACCTGGAGGAGAAGCTTGACGTGCACACCGGCGAAACGACCGACGACGGTATGTTCACCGTGCAGGCGGCCGAATGTCTCGGCTCCTGCGGCTCGGCGCCCATGATGGAGATCTCGAACGGCGTCTACGTTCACCAACTCACCCCGGAAAAGATTGACGACCTTATTGAAAGCCTGCGGGCGGGCGAGGTGCCAGACTTCACCTCCGTCACGCTGCCGCAGGACGAGGATGAGATGGACGGCAATCGTCGCACGGACGTACAGACGACGACCTACGAGACTCAGCCCGAGGCCGAACACATGGACTAAGTGGCACCGAAGCAGGGACGCCTGGATACATTCCCTGAGGAGCCTCCCGACGTCCATGCTTGCTGGAGAGATGCAAAGAACAGGATCTACTTTTTCTGACGTCTCCGAATCGAGGTCATGCCGTCCCCGCAACAGTCATCCGTCCGAGAGGTGCTGATTGAGCGTTTGGGGGGGCTGTCGCAGGACGAGAAAGCGCAGCTGCACGGACCGGAGGGGGCCTCGTTTGCCGACCGAAAGGTGCACTCCCTCCACGAAGCGAAAAAGTGGGTTTGGGCTCTCGGCATTACGATGGGGCTGTTGTCCGTGGCCCTGCCAACGACGGCGTTTTACCACTACTATCAGGCAACGGAGAGCTTTTCGAAGCTCGGATTTTTGGGCTTGGTGGCGGCCGCCTGCCTCTTTGCCGCAACCCAGATGGGATGGGCTGTTCACATGTATCTGCGCTGGCGTCATCAGCTCCAGACCTACGAAGCCCTTCGCACCCTGGGTCGTGAGACGGAGACCGCGTCTCAAGACTCAACGTAACTGTTTCGGCTCCACAGGAGCCACCGATTCTTCCCGCATTGCTTCACAACCCCACGCTATCATGGAAGCGACCAACGGCACGCACACGTCCCCTGCCGGCGACTGGCGGTCGTACGACCGGATGCTCCTGCCGCCGATCCAGAACCTTCACAAGCTGGAGGTTTACGAGGAGAACGGCGGCTACGATCAGCTCCGCCGGGTCCTCGAAGACAGCGACATCGCCCCCGGAGACATCACCTCGAACGTCAAGCAATCCGGTCTCACGGGACGCGGCGGCGCCGGCTTCCCGACCGGTGTGAAGTGGACCTTCATGCCCGAGCCCGACGAGCGCCCCCGCTTCATCGGCGTCAATGCCGACGAGAGCGAGCCGGGGACGTACAAGGACCGGCAAATCATGGAGTACAACCCGCACCTCATGTTCGAGGGCATTCTCCTGGCGGGGTACGCGCTGCACATCGACACTGCGTACGTGTACGTGCGCGGGGAGTACAGCGACTGGATCACGCACATGGCGACCCAGCTGGAGAACGCCTACGAGAAGGGCTACGTGGGGGAAAACATCATGGACTCGGACTTCTCGATGGACATCGTGCTGCACAAAGGCGCAGGGGCCTACATCTGCGGGGAAGAGACGAGCCTCATGGAAAGCCTGGAGGGCAAGCGCGGCTATCCGCGGTACAAGCCACCGTTTCCTGCCCAGAGCGGCATTTTCGGCTGCCCCACGACGATCAACAACGTCGAGACGCTGGCCCATGTCCCGCTCATTGTCGAGAAGGGCGGCGAGGAATTCTCCAAGATCGGAGCGGAAGACATGCCCGGTCCCGCCCTCTACGGCATGTCCGGCCACGTCAAGCGGCCCGGCGTCTACGAGTATCC
>JAHENZ010000005.1 GCA_018609755.1 Salinivenus sp.
GCCCGGCTTCGGCCCCGCGAAGGCCTCCAAAATCAAGTACGTCCTCCACTACTTTGGGCACCGGGACTTTTCGGAGGCGTAAACAAGCTGTTCCGCTCTTCTCCTGACATCATTTACGAACGATCGTTGTTCATTTGTCCATCCGCTGGATTTCTGTCAGAGATGTTGGATAGCATCTTCAACCCGTCGGAAAGTCAAAGCACTCTTTAATAAATCCAGGGTGCTCCCGCCCCCACCAGGAGCGATTCACCCGAACTCCACGCTTGTAGCCCTCAACACACGTCAGGAGCAATGGCTGAAAGCAGCAACGCAGTAGATAAGGGAGTCTCTTTCCTCACGGCGCTCGGCGTCGCCCTGGCGACGGCCATTTCGTATACCACGTATAATTCCGTGGGATGGGCCTTCGTGCACGGGGTCTGCAACTGGTTCTACGTCGCCTACGCTCTCTATTTCGACATTGCACAGCTCTAAGCCGGAGGCGAATGAAAAGCGTCCGAAGCGCTTGGAGCTGGCCTCAGCGGGACTCCGGGTCGACAGCCGGGGATGTCTCGGCGGTGCCGTTGGTCGTCGACGCAGCCGGAGCCGAGCGCCCAAACAGGGACTGACTGGCGTGATCATTGGCCAGAAGGTACGCCTCGTAGTGCTGGCGGGACGCGATGTGGTCGATGCCCTGTGCGGCAAAGTGCTCCACCACTGCCGTGGCCCGACTTCCGTCCGTCCGAAGGGCCCACTGTGCGTGCCGGGCGAGCAGGGCCAGCTCCAGGGCGTGGCCGAGGGTAAGCGCAAACCGGCGCGCGCCCGCCTCCACGGCCTCCGGACTGTCCTCCAGCGCCTCGGCCAGCCACTGCATGGCGTTCTGAAAGGCGCCCTGCGCTGTCTCTACGGCGTGCTGGAGTGCGGGCGTCTCCACCGCCCGTTCGCACCGCGCCAGCTCTGCCTTCACCGCCTCCATGCGTCCCTCTCGACGCAACTTCTTCAAGGTCGTGAGGGCCATGACGTTGGTCGTTCCCTCCCATAGCGGAAGCGCGTAGGCGTTGCGGAGCAGCATGGGAATGCCCGTGTCCTCGACGTAGCCGCCGCCCCCGAACGCCTCCATTACCTCTCCCAGTACGCTGGTAGCCTGCTTGGCCGTAGTGAGCTTCACGAGCGGGGTGAGGACCGAAAAGAGGTGCTGTTCCTGCGTCCCCAACGCCCCAGCCTCCTGCTTGCCCAGCAATTCCACGAGGCGAAACGTGAGGTGAAATGCCCCCTCGAACGTGGCCTGGAGGGAGGCCATCGTGTCGTAGTGGAGCGGCTTCTCGATAATGGGTGTCCCGAACGCCTCGCGGTTTCGACTAAAGTCGCGGGCCAGCGCGAGCCCGCGCCGCATGAGCCCCGTGGCCAGCACCGCGTTCCAGGTGCGGGCAATGCGAACCATGGGGCCCAAGGTTCGCGTCCCCTCGCCGATGGCTGACACCGGACGTGCCACCGCGCCGTCGAGCTCCACCTCGGAGACGGGAAGCTTCTGCGCCCCCATTTTCTCTTTCATCCGCTTCACCTGAATGCCGGTGCGGGGCGACTCAGTGTCACGATCGCGGATGGGAAGGTAGAAGAGTGTGAGGGCATCATCAGTCTTGGCGAGCACGAGAGCCACGTTTGCGGCCGTCGAGCTCGTAAACCACTTGTGACCGTGGAGCCGCCAGGTGCCGTCCTCATCGCGACGGGCCGTCGTCGAGATCTGGTTGAGGTCGGTCCCTCCCTCCTTCTCGGTTCGCCATTGCCCACTCGTCCAAAAGGTCCCCGGAGAGCGACTGAGGAGGTGGGGGACCGCCTCATCTACCAGGTCCTCCGGTCCGTGGTCCAACAGCGTACGGGCCGCGCCGTCGGTCGTGGCGAGCAAGAAGCCCAGCAGGTCCGTGCCGGGCAAGAGCAGGTAGGCTCGTGCAAACTGGTTGATGCGACTGTAGCGGCCGTGCTCCTGTTCGTAGGCAGCGGCAACAACACCGTGTGTGGCTGTTTCCTCCAGCGCCCTCTGCCACAAGTCCGTGAGTTCTACGTGGTCGATGCGATCCCCCTGCGGCCCGTAGCGGGTGAGGGTAGGATCGTTGGCTCGATCGTTCAGCTGAAGGTCATAGAGGTCGTTTCCAGCAAGGGCACCGATCTCGTGTAGGTCGGGATCAATGTCGGCGCGCACCTCCGGCGGAAGCACTCGTTCCAGATAGCGCCGCAGCACGCGGTCATCCGTGTACTGGTTGTCGAGTTCGGCAATTTTTGTAGGAGCGGCCATACGGACTGGAAGAAACTTGAGTCATAAAAACGCAAACCGTGCCCAGTCTACAAATACGGAATGCCGCCAGCTCTGGGACACCGTTCGAGAGGCGCGTGGGAGATCCTGCATCCATCCCTGTGGGACAATTCCGCACACGTCTCGCCCAGCAGACAGGCCCGCCAGAATCAGTCTCTTCTCCTTGTCAAGCATCCGGCAACCAACCACCGTCGAGAGAACGTATTGGGTGCTACGAAAATGGAGAGATCGTGCGCTCTAAGTGGACTCAAATTTGGAGTTGGGAATTCGGAATGTGGAATGACGTTCCCGACGACGCGATTTGCCATGTTCTGAACGCGAATCCGTCCAATGCCGAAACTACAATTCCCCAAGGTTGGACTTGAACGCACTTAGTGGTCAGTCAAGCCGAAGGTGTCGGGCATCGAATTGAATACGCCCGCTTGAATGTCACTTCAACAGCCTGAATACCGTTCATTGATCGGGGCTTTACTCGAAATGGAAAACTTGACGCCCCACTAGTGCTCAGTCAAGCTGAGAATGTCGAGTGTCGAATCGTGCCCTGTCTCCGAAATCTGTTGTCGGCTATGACGTTACGGTTTCAGGACCAGCGCTCAATCCGACACGGAGAACGTGACGCAGCACTAGACCGGAAAGCGAACCAGTTCGGCGTTGAGGTGCGTGTTGTAATCGGTGTACTCCTCATCGAGGACGACAGGTCCTCCGTCAAAAAGCGAACAACCGGCCAACACGAGGAGAAACAGGAGAGTTTTCCACATGGCACAAACAGAGAAATGCCTTAAACGTGCTCATTCTCCCTACACCCACGGAGACTCCAGTGCCAATTTAGTGTTGGGACGCCCAACTCATTCTCCCCGGCCCGGCGCTGTATTGATCTTCGCCGCCAGTTCCGTCCTTTCTGTCATTCTTCTCTGCATGACGACGAATCATGACCGCCTCGTATCCGCCCGACACCTCAACCGAGGCTCTTGACGACCTGTTGACGCCCGACTCTGCCCCGCGACAGATCGCCCCCAACCTCTACTCCGTCCTGCCTTCCGACGTGGTGGGTGCCGCGTACGACACCCGCGCCGCTGCCTACGACCGTGTGGTGGGCAGCGATCTGTACAACCGCCTACTCTGGGGCCTGCCCGTCGCCCGCTACCATTCTTTCGTGGACCGGGCCATACACGACGATTCCGGGCCGCTGCTCGACGCCGGGGCGGGTTCGACCGTCTTCACGGCGGAGACATACGGGCAAACGGATCGGCCGGTGCTTCTCGTCGACCGGTCGCGGGGCATGTTGAACGCCGCGCGGAACCGCCTGTCCGATCGCGCGGGTGGGACCCTTCCGGACCACGTCACGCTCCTACAAGCCGATCTCAACACCCTCTCCTTCCGCCCCGGCAGTGTAGACACAATCCTGTCGATGGGGATGCTCCACCTTTTCGAGGATCCGACGGCCCACGTCCGGCGCCTGCTGGAGTGGCTCGCCCCGAGCGGGTCTCTCTTCGCCACGAGCCTCGTTGCCGAGCGAACAATCGGACGGTTGTACCTGCACCTACTGCACCAGGCGGGAGAAGTGGCACCGCCGCGCTCCTACGACGACCTCCACCAGCAACTGTCCGCTGAACTCGATGCCCGCGTAGAAGGGACGCGGACGGGAAGCATGGCCTTCTTCACCATTCGGAACGCATAACGCCTCACGTCGAGAGAAGAATCTCGATACATTACACTCTTTCACAAGTCTCCCCAGTCGTCATTCCGTCGCGGACAGAGTGCGCAGCCGGCGGCTGAGGTCTTCGGCCAACACGACGAGGGAGGTGTCGAGCTTGGCAACGAGGTTCCCAAAGTCGTTGACCGGCCAGCCCTCCTCTCGGTGGCGCGTCAGGCCGCGGGTCCGTACGGTGTCCCCCTCCGGCCCGAGAATCGTCCAGCCGACGGTCATTTGCGAGTGGCCCGTCGGGACGGGGGCATCGTCGTCCGCGTCAGGGCCCGGAGGGGCGGGCCCCACGCCCTCAAAGCGAAGGACGTGCAACTGGATCACGTAGTCGAACGTCGACCCACGCGGCCACGGTACCACCTCGGCCGACTGGATTCCCGACTGGCCTTCCAAGTTGAGTGCCAGAGCTCGATTGAGGGCCGGCCCGAGCTCTTCTCCCCAGCGGTGAAATTCGGCAAAGCGAATCTGATTCGTCCCTCGGCGGGTCACAATGGTGGGGGCATCGAGGTACTCGGGCAGGCGCGGCTTCCGCAATCCGAGGCGAAGACCGGACGTTTCCACGGTGGTGTCATCCGCGAGTTCTCCCTCAAGCAGGTAGTAATTCGTGTTGCTGGGGCGAGGGCTGGGCAATTGCACGCATCCCCCCAGGAACAGTCCCACGAAGGTGGCAGCAAGAAGACATAGGCCAATTCTACGCATGCGCGTATCAGACTCAAGCGAAAGAAACGGACGACTATTGTTCATCGGTCGGCGACGGGGGCGGGGCCTCTTTGCCTCGAATGAACATGCTGGGGTTGCGCTCCAGCGACTGGATGAGGACGCGCAGCGCTTCCGTCGCATTGGCGAGTTTCGATAGGGCGTCCTGCATCTCGTAGCCGATGCCGGAATCCGTCGAGATGGTCCGTTCAAACTCCTTCATGGTCCCCCGCATACGTTGCAGGGTTGTGCGCAGCTCCTGGTTCGTCGCCTTCAACTCCTCGGCCGTCGGATCCACAGACGACCGCATTTCCTCAACGAGCCTCCGCGTCTCAGAAATGGTGTTGCGAAGATCTCCGGTCACCTTCGGGGCATCCGCAACCGCCGTCTGGACCTCTTCCGACTCCACGACCTCTTGCACCGATTCAATCGTGGCGAGGATCGAGCGGTTGATCTCCTGGGCGTCCAGCTGATCTAATTTCTCGTTGGCGTTGACGAGGAACGTGATGATGTTCTCGTTGATCTTGCTCACGTCGAACCGGCGCAGGTTCGTCATCAGGCCGGACGCCTCCTCCCCCAGCCGGGCCAGCGGCGAGAGCTCGGTCGGTATTTCGAGGTGGGGCGAGCCGGTGTGGCCGTACACGACCGAGTCCGGGTCCGAAACGTACGTGAGCTCCACGTAGAGCTTTCCGGTCACGATGCTTTCGAGCTGCAACTGGGCGCGGAGGCCATCCCCAATCTGGTCTTTCAGGAGGCGCGGATTGTCCAGGTCGAGGGGCGCTCCGGTCGTGTCGGTCACCGGCTCCAAATTGATTGCGTACTGCACCGGCACCTGGAACGTCTCATTCTCCAGGTCCACCCGCAGCTTGACGTCGGTCACTTCCCCAATCGGCACCCCCTTAAACTTCACCGGTGCGCCCACGTCGAGCCCGTTTACGGACTCGTCGAAGTAGCTGATGAAAGTGGTACGCTGATCGAAGATGCGACTTGCCCCCAGAGCCCCTATTCCGACGATCGCAAGCACGATGGCACCTACGACGAAGAGGCCGATGGCGGTCGGATTGGCGCGTTGACTCATGGAACGGCAGATCGATGAAACAAAACCCAGTGCTATTCGGCCTCAAGCGACCGGGTGAGAAACTGATGCACGCGCGGGTTCGGCGGATTGCTCCGGAGTTCCTCCGGCGGGCCGAGCGCCGTCATCGTCTTCGTTTCAATGTCGAGATAGAGCGCCCGGTCGGCGATCGTAAAGATGCTTTCGAGGTCGTGCGTGACGACCACGATGGTGGTGTTGAGGCTGTCGCGGAGTTGGAGCACGAGGTCGTCGAGGCGGCGGGCACTGACCGGGTCGAGGCCCGACGTCGGCTCGTCAAAAAACAGGATGTCGGGATCGAGCGCAACGGCCCGAGCGAGGGCGGCCCGCTTCCGCATGCCGCCGCTGATCTCGTGAGGATAGAACGACTCGAACCCTCGCAGTCCCACCAGTGCCAGTTTCAGCGACACGATGCGGTCGATGTCCGTATCGTTCAAGTCCGTGTATTCGCGTAGGGGGAGACCAATGTTCTCGGCGAGGGTCATGGTACTCCAGAGCGCCCCTTTCTGGTAGAGAACCCCCGTCGTGCGAAGCAGCGCCGACCGTTCCTCCTCGTCCAGTTCCCACAGGGCATTGCCCTGCAGCTGCACCGTCCCGTCCGAAGGCCGCAAGAGCCCAATCATGTGCTTGAGCAACGTACTCTTGCCCGATCCACTCCCGCCCATAATGACGAGAATCTCCCCTTGCGCCACGTCAAAGGTCAAATCGCGCATCACGACGAAAGACCCAAAGGCCATCGTCAAATCCTCAACCGAAATGGCGGGAGAAGTCGAACCAGACACTGCAACAAGCGAAAATGTAGGGGCGAGGCTCTGTGGACCCGGGAGCAATTAGACCTGCAGGACAGCCGCCGCCCAGTCGATGATGGCGTTCGCGAGAACAATGAGGATGATGCCGGTCACGACGGCGGAGGTCGTGGCCTGGCCCACCGCCGAAGCATCGTTGCCCGTCTGCAGTCCTCGCATGCAGCCCGAGATTCCGATGATGGCCCCATAGACGACCGACTTCACGATGCCGACGAGGCCGTCCGCAAGCACGACGGGCTCCAGCAAGCCGGTAAAAAACTGGGTATAGCTGAGGTCGAGCATCGTGGTGGCCACGGCCAGCCCCCCGAGGATGCCGAGCACGTCCGCGTACACCGTGAGTAGCGGCAGGGCGATCACGATGGCCAGGAGCCGCGGCGTCACCAAAAAGTCGATGGGCGAAATGCCGAGCGTCTTTAGCGCATCAATCTCCTCCGCAATCTTCATGCTCCCAATCTCCGCAGCAAAGGCCGCCCCGGTGCGCCCCGTCATGATAATCGCGGTCATAAGGGCCCCCAGCTCGCGCAGCATGCCGTAGCTGACAAGATAGGACACGTAGTAGTCCGCCCCAAACCGGCGAAGCACCACCGCCCCCAGGAACGCGATGATGAGGCCTACCAGCAGGCTAATAACCGTCACGATGGGCAGCGCAGAGGACGTGCTCGACTGCAGGGCGACCCCAAAGGTGCGCCATCGCATCCGTACCTGCCGCGTCAAAAGCCCGAAGAGGCTCTGCACCACCTGCCCAATAAACGCAAGAACGTCGAGCATCTCGTCGTACACGTCCAGCGCCCAGAGCCCCATCCGAGCCAGCAGTCCTGAAGGCCCCTCTTCGTCGTCGGTGTCCTGCTCGGGCACGGCCTGAGAGAGCGAGACGAGTCTCGCAAGCGACGCCGGAAGCGTCTCGGTACGGATCTCGATGTCCTGCTCGCGACAAAACTCGGCCGTTTCGAAGAGAAACGTCACGAGACTGCTGTCCCAATTCTCGAGATCGTCGGTCTCGAAGGCGATGGTGTCGACTGGGCCGGTCACGTTCGCGGCGTCGACTGCGTCGCGGAGCGACGGAAGCGGACTGCGGAGCGACCAGGTGCCGGTCGGACGAAGCACGAGCGTCCGGTCGGTGTAGTGAGCGTCGACCTGCATCGGAGGAGTCGTTGCGAGACGAGAACGGAGCCTTTTCACGAATGCAGCTCAGAAAAGTGCCTACGTGTTGCGTGGGCGTTCGACAATGGACGTTTGGCATTACGAGTTGGGCGCCGCTCCCCCACTCTACATTCCGAATTCCAAACCCCAATTCGCCATCAGGGCGTCGCGGGGGCGGGGGTGGTCCACTGCACGTCCATAAACACGGGGAGGTGATCCGAGAGACTGCGGGCCTCCTTCAGTGACGAAAACTGTGGGGTAAAGTCCAGGACGCCACCCCGAACTGCCCGCAGTGGCCCGGTTTCGTAGAAGACGTTGTCGTATTCGCTGGCGAGGTGACCGTTGGGCCCCGGATCGCGCGTGCGCTTGAGGCTGGTGCGCTGATCGTCGAGCACGGCCTGATAGCCCAAACGGCGCAACTCATTGAACGCCGAGTGATCTTCGTCGAGGTTGAAGTCTCCCAAGAGAATCACGTGGTCGGCCTCGTAGCGGCGGTGGAGGCGGTCGAGCAGGGCGATCTCATGCTCCGGATCTTTCGAACTCGGCACGGCGTGCAGGCTGGCCACGAGGATACGCTGTCCCGTTTTCCGGTGCTCGAACCGGGCCAGATACGGCTCGCGGTCGATGGCATCGGCTAATGACGTCTCCAGCCACGCTTGGCCGACCAAACGGACGCGGGACGGCTTCCAGAGAAAGGCGTAGCGCTCGGTGCCGGGCCCCGTAGTGGGATCGCTGATGCGATAGTCCCACGCAAAACCGGTGCGGTCGAGTTCGGCGTCGAGTTTTCCAATTGCCTGTGCCCCCGGCGGAGACGTCACGACTTCTTGAACGGCCACGAGATCAAAGTCGCGCAGGGTCTGGGCCGCTACGGCAATCTCCCGATCGTCCTTCGTCCGACCAAAGTTGTAGAGATTCCAGCTCACCACCCGGACGTGCGGGCCTTCGATTTCGCCCTCGACGCTGGAGGACTGCGGCTCCCTCTCAGGCAATGGGAGTGCGGGTACGTCCACCTCCGGCAGCTCGACCGACTCGAACAACGGATCTCCCGCATCCCCGAGGTCAAACCCGGGCACGTCAATGGTCGTGAAATACTCGATTCCAGCGAGAACCCCGACGAGCAAGGCGACGAGAAGAAAGCGACGGAGCGTATCTTCCATACGAAACAGGAGAGCCGTTTAGAGTAGCGCACCGTCAACGTACGCGTCCGCTAGCCGAACCTCGACCGTCATCTGCCGAAATTCGCCGTTCCTCCTGCATTCGTCATTCCGAATTCGAAATTCGCCACTCGAAACTCGCCCTTCCCTACCGTCGGGCAATGATCCAAATGGCGTGGACTAGTCCCGGAATGTAGCCGAGGAGAGTCAGCAGCACGTTGAGCCAAAACTGCGTACCCAGGCCCTCCTGCAAAAAGACGCCCAGGGGCGGGAGCAGAACGGAAATTATAATGCGGAGAAGATCGGCACTGGAGGAACTCATGAGAGGTTCGCGATAGAGAAAAAAATAGCGGTGTCTTCCTTACGCACATCCCCAGCAGCGCGTTACAGGTCCCCGTCTTCCCAACCAGAGACGGGACCACTGCCCCTCATAGGCCGGATTCACCAAAGGAGCGAGAGCAGCCCGCTCCCTACAGCCACCGGAATAAGCAAGAGACTCACGACCGTGGCCCCCACAACCAGCAATACGAATCCGGGCGTTACGAACCGAAGGAGCGCGCCGTACCGGACCAACAAGGCCCGATTGTCGAGCAGGACCGTCCGAAGCGCCCACACCCGACGAAGAAGGACCCACCCGCGCCCAATCCACCCATCGGCCTCTGTCCCTTTCGCCGTCTGAACCGCCTCGGCTGACTCTGCAAGCGTTCGGTCGGTCCGCTGCCTCACCCGATCGGGGAGGGCGCGCAGCTCGCGAAGGCCCTGGTAGAAGAGGCCGAGAATGATAGCAGGCGCGAGAAGCACAACGAGGCTACCGACAGCGCCGAACAGAAACAGTCCCCCACTGCGCAGCGGCCACCACAGGAGCCACCAGAGGAGTCCCCCGGCTCCCGCCGAGGCGCCAGCAAGAACCGCTACCCCGACCATCATCCGTCGGGCAAGGGTTGCCACAGAGCGTACAGCTGCCAGCAGACGTCCGTCCGAGTCCTCCTCGGATGCACCCGAATCGGGGGAAGTGGTGAAAGAATTCAAGGGCAGAACGGGGGGCGGTACTAATTCGGTTGATACGCACGTTCACCGATTACATAAGCCGTCAGATGTTCGATCGTCCGGGCATCAGAGAATCCGTTTTTCGAAGAACGCAGTTTTTCTGTAACACAGAGTGTAAGCACAAACGGTCAGGCTTGGCACACGCAAGGGAAAGCTCCTTTGTGTTGAATTCCGAGCCCACCGGACGGTTCGCACTCACTCAGACAGTGGGTGTATTCTCTAATCGGTATCCCGCAGACCCCCTGCTCATTGAACGGTAGATGCACCCTGGAAGCGGTGTACGGGGGAGTTCGCCTCCCCTTCCATGCATCGGGTTCGGGATGCGAAGTTCGAGACAAACGTCCCCCCGGGGCGAAACATTGGCACCGGGTGGTGACTTCGTGCTCACATCACGTCCGTAATGGCGATCTGCGGGCACGCACACGACTTTTGATTTCGTTATTTTCTGGATAGATTTTCGACGCACTATGACTCGACGTTCACTTACCTCCTTCCGCCTCGGCATTCTCACGCTCGCACTCGCGTTCTGTGCCCCCCTCGCGTTCGGCCAAATGCCACAGCAGGGCAATGCAGAGACGCTTTCCTCGTCGGACGTCAGTGACGAGGAGGTCCAGAAAGTGGCCCGCATCATGATGACGGTTCAGTCATCCACCCGCCAGGACCGAATGAAAATGCGGAAGGAAATGAAGCAGAAGTACGGCAATCCGCAGCAGATGGACTCGACGCAGAAGGCAAAAGCCCAGCGTGAGATGCGGAAGCGCCAGATGGCCATGCGGAAGAAGACGATGAAGATCATGCAGAAGGAGGCAAAGAAGGAAAACATGGATCCCCAGCGGGTCCAGACGATTCTGCGCTCCGCCCGTCAAGACTCCACCCTGCAGCAGCGCGTCCGGAAGGCCGTGAAGTCGCAGGCGCAACAGCAGTCGCCCTCCATGGGCGGTGGCTCTCAGGGCGGTGGCCCGGGGCAGTAAGTCTTCCCCTTCCATTCGATCCCTAAAGAAAAGCGGCCCTTGCCCCTGTGGCAATGGTCGCTTTTCTTATGGACCTGGGGTACTCTCCAAAGACTGTTCTTCCCGTTCCTGGCTCTACGTAGGGATTCGTCGGCTTTCCCACTGTGTCTCCACTGCTATGTTTTCCCGATCTTCTTCACCGCGGGCCTTTTCGCATGCGGCAGGGCTTTATCTCCTGTCCGTTCTTCTCGGAAGCACGCTCCTCCTCGGATGCGGCGGGGGAGGGACTGCGGACCAATCCAGCACAGCCTCCGTCTGCGATTCGGACGATGGCGGCCTCTCACTTCCCAACGGCTTTTGCGCCACGGTGGTGGCCGATAGCCTCGGCCCCACCCGCCACCTCACGGTGGCCGACAACGGGGACGTCTACGCCGCCGTTCAAGAAGTGACCGATGGAGGAGGTATCGTCGCTCTCCGGGACACCGATGGGGACTATAAAGCCGACCGGACGGAGTACTTTGGTGACACCGGGGGAACCGGCATTGCACTTCACAACGGGTATCTCTATTTCGGACCTCCCGCCTCCGTCCGGCGATACGAAAAGGACGGCAATGAACTCGTCCCCTCCGGCGACGAGGAACGAATCGTGGAGTTGCCCAAGCAGAACTCCCACGCCGCCAAGCCCATCGCGTTCGACGGTAACGGCAACCTGTACGTGAACGTGGGCGCCCCCTCCAATGCGTGCATGGAGGAATCGCGCACGAAGGGCTCTCCGGGCCAAGACCCATGCCCTCTCTTAGAGGAGCACGGCGGCATCTGGCAGTACAGCGCCACCGAGACGGGCCAGACCCACACGCCGGACGCTCGCTACGTAACGGGCATTCGCAACGCAGTAGCCATCACGTGGAATGACGCTCAGGACAACCTGTATGTAGTTCAGCACGGTCGAGATCAGTTGCACTCGTTCTTCCCGGATCTCTACACGCAAGAGGAAAGTGCCGAACTGCCCGCCGAGGAGTTCTTCAAGGCCGACGAAGGCGACAACTTCGGGTGGCCGTACTGCTACTACGACTGGATGCAGGAGAAGAAGGTGCTGATGCCGGAGTACGGCGGTGACGGAAACGAGATCGGTCGCTGCAAACAATTTGAGGATCCGATTCAGGCCTTCCCGGGACACTGGGGACCAAACGACGTGCTCTTCTACGACAATTCTCAGTTCCCCGAGAAGTATCAGGCCGGTGCCTTCATCGCCTGGCACGGCTCCTGGAATCGCGCCCCGCTCCCGCAGGAAGGGTACAAAGTGACGTTCACGCCGTTCGACGGCACTGAGCCGTCCGGCGACTACGAGGTCTTCGCCGACGGCTTTACTGGCGTCGACACCCTTGAGAGCCCGGCCAATGCTGAGCATCGGCCGACGGGCCTCGCGGTTGGACCAGACGGAGGCCTCTTCGTGGCTGACGACGGGGCCGGTACCATCTGGCGCATTGCGTACGTCGGAAACGACAACTGATGAACCGTTGCCTCTGCGACGAGTATCTGCGGCGGCACGTCGGATCACGGCGTGTCGCCGTCCGTGGTTGAACGCAGCGTTCGCATTTATCTACCGTCCCGCTTCTTCACGGAGCCCGTCCCGATGCAATACCTGAGCACTCGCACGCCGGACCATCGCGTCTCTCTTTCGACCGCATTGCAGGAGGGCCTGGCGCCCGACGGCGGTCTGTACGTCCCCGAGCGCTTTCCCGATCTCGGTCCCGCGGCGTTTGAGGGCTGCGATACGATTGAGGCCGTGGCCGAACGCCTCCTCCGCCCCTTTGCTGAAGGCGATGCGATCGCCGAGGACCTGCCCGCGATCTGTGAGGCAACCTACGGCTTTCCGGTGCCGCTCCGCGACGTCGGCCGCCGGACGAGCGTGCTGGAGCTCTTTCACGGCCCCACCGCGGCATTCAAGGACGTGGGTGCGCGCTTCCTGGCCGACAGCCTCGCCCGCCTCAACGAAACTGCCGACCGTCCGCTCACCATCCTCGTCGCCACCTCCGGCGACACCGGCGCGGCCGTCGCGGCGGCCTTCTGGCAAAAGCCCAACGTCGAGGTCGTCGTCCTCTACCCCAAGGGCAAGGTATCCGACCGGCAGGAAAAACAGCTCACCGGCTGGAGCGACAACGTGCAGACGGTTGCGGTGAACGGCGTGTTTGACGACTGCCAGCAACTCGTAAAGGAAGCTTTCCAACACGAGGAGTGGCAGTCGCGGAAGCGCCTCTCCTCGGCCAACAGCATCAACATCGGCCGCCTGCTCCCGCAGATGACCTACTACGCCCACGCCAGCCTGCAGCACTGGCGTGCACACGGCACCAAACCCACCGTGATCGTGCCGTCCGGCAACCTCGGCAACGGCCTCGCCTGCCTCTACGCCCGCGAGTGCGGCCTGCCGATCGGGGAGGTCATCTTTGCGACGAACGAAAACCGCCCCGTCACCCATTACCTGGAGACGGGCGACTATCAGGCCTTCGAGACGCAGCAAACGCTCGCAACGGCGATGGACGTGGGCAACCCCAGCAACATGGAGCGCCTACGCCACCACTGGCCCACCGCCGAGGCCCTCCGCGAGGCCATCAGGGCCGAACAGGTCACGGACGAACAGATCAAACGGCAAATCCGACGTGGACCGGACGCCTGGGATACGGTGTGGTGCCCGCACACGGCCACTGCCGTGGACGTGCGCGAGCGGCTGGATGACGACAGCGACCGGGACTGGATGCTGGTCGCTACCGCCCATCCGGCGAAGTTCCCAGAGGTTGTCGAGCCGCTCGTGGGGCACGAGATCGAGATTCCCGAGCTGCTGCGCAAGGTCATGGCCCGTTCGAAACCGGTGCCGCAAATCGCGCCGTCGCTCGATGAACTGGGGGGCATCGTGTTTGACGCCGAAACGCCCACCTCCGTGTCTTAACCGCTCCGCTCAGGATCTTTCCCTACGCGCCCTCACTCCCACCACCTAACGCCCACGCCTCCTCGCTCTCCTTCTGAGTCGCACTCTTCGGCTCTCGAATCAGGCCTGCCCCATCATGTCGGACGCCTTCTCCCTCTCCGGCCACCTCGTCGACCTGCACACCCGCGACATTCGTCCCGCAACCGTTGAGGTTCAAGACGGGACCATTGCCCGAATCGAACCCGCAGAGGACGTGCCGAACCGATACCTCCTCCCCGGCTTCGTGGACGCGCACGTCCACGTGGAGAGCTCGATGCTGCCGCCGTCTGAGTTTGCACGAGCGGCCGTGCCGCACGGGACGGTGGGCACCGTGAGCGACCCGCACGAGATCGCCAACGTTATCGGCGTGGAGGGGGTGAAGTACATGATCGAGGACGGCCGACAGGTGCCGTTCCACTTCGCGTTCGGCGCCCCCTCCTGCGTGCCCGCTACCCCCTTCGAGACAAGCGGGGCCGAACTGGACCCAGCCGCCGTGGCGGCGCTCCTAGACCGCGACGACGTGCTTTACCTCAGCGAGATGATGAACTACCCCGGAGCCATCCACCGCGACGACGACGTGATGGCGAAGATTGCGGCGGCGCAGGCACGAGGAAAGCCGGTGGACGGCCACGCCCCGGGGCTGCGGGGAGACGGCGTTGAACAGTACGCCACTGCCGGCATCGAGACCGACCACGAGTGCTTTGGGATTGAGGAAGCCCGCGAAAAGCTGGACGCGGGAATGAAAATCGCCATCCGCGAGGGCTCGGCGGCGAAAAACTTCGACGAGCTGATTCCGCTGATGGACGAGGCCCCGAACCGCCTCATGTTCTGCAGCGACGATAAACACCCGGACTCCCTCGTCCGCGACCACATCGACACGCTGGTGCGCCGGGCGCTGGCCCGAGGCTACGACCGGTTCGACGTGCTCCGTGCCGCCTGCGTGCATCCCGTCGAGCACTACGGGCTGGACGTGGGACTGCTGCAAGAAGGCGATCCGGCGGACTTCATCGTCGTGGACGACCTGGACGCTCTGAACGTCCACCAAACGTACGTGGAAGGGCAACTCGTCGCCGAGGACGGTGCATCCCACATTGAACGGGTGTCCTCGGATGTGGTCAATCAGTTTGAGGCGAGTCCGGTGGACGCTACAGACTTTCAGGTCTCTGCGGAGTCCGATCAGATGCGTGTCATTACCGCCGTCGACAACCAGCTGATGACTGGGGAGGACATCGTCGACACTCCCGTTGAGAACGGAATGGCCGTGGCCGACTCGGAGCGAGACGTACTCAAGCTGGCGGTCGTCAACCGGTACGAGGAGACCGAACCGGCTGTGGCCTTCATTCAAGGCTTTGGGCTAGACGAGGGGGCCCTGGCCTCCAGCGTCGCGCATGACTCACACAACGTTCTGGCGGTGGGCACGAGCGACGACGCGATTGCCGACGCCGTAAACACCGTGATTGAGAATCAGGGGGGGATCAGTGCTGTGGGCACCGGCGAGTCGCACGTGCTCCCCCTCCCGATCGCCGGCCTCATGAGCGACCGTCCGCACGACGTGGTGGCCCGACGCTATGAAAAGCTCAGCCACTTCGTGCAGGACGCGCTGGGGAGTCCAATGGACGCGCCGTTCATGACGCTCTCATTCATGGCTTTGCTCGTCATCCCCCAACTCAAACTCAGCGATCAGGGGCTGTTCGACGGGGATTCCTTTTCGTTCGTCGACCGCTTTGTGGACAGAACGTGAGAGCTAAACAGACGACGGGACATCTGTTACGCCCCGGGCGTTTATGGCGACTCATTAAGCGAGAAGTAAGGGGGACTTTCCTGCTCGCTTGATCATCCAACGATCTATTTCCATGTCGCCCCCGTTCCGTCCCGTCTCGATATTTCTCTGTGCCCTGCTACTCGGGAGTAGCGGTGTGTCTGCTCAGCCACTCCCCCCTCCCAAGACGGCGCTCCCGGTTTCCATCAAGACGCCGGCTGTGAGCGTGCGTCCACTCACGACGATTGACGACTCTACACCAGCCGTCTCCTCTCTCCGTCTGTCTACACGGGTCTCCCCACCGCCTCGCCCCACCTCTTCTTTCGGTCAGGCCCTCCTCGACAGCAGTCTGGGCCTCCAGACTAGCACGCGTGACCTCCGCGCCCGCCTTCTTGCCTCAGCAGAGAGGCCCTCCCAGCACGACGAGCTTCCAGATCCCCACTTTGGCCGTGCCCTCCTCGGCGGCACACTCGGCGCCGGTCTCGGCACAGGACTGGGACTGCTTCTTCTGCACGAAGCATCCCGGATCGACTCCGAAGACGACTGGCGGGACTCGCGTCGTGAATCGCCCGAGGAAAGAGTTGCCGGCATGGCGGCTATGATTGGAATCGCTAGCATCGTCGCAGGCGGACCGATCGGGGCGGTTGAAGGGGGACGCATCGAACGACGCAAAAACGACGCGTACGTGGGGGCAGCGGTCGGGGAGTTCGTCTTCGGCGTGCTCGGCTACGTGGTCGCGAATCGTCTGGACGAAAACACTTTTTCCCGACTGGTGGGTCTGGGGACCGGTGCGGCCCTGGGGTCGGCGACCGGGGCCATCCTCGTCGCCTCCCAACAAAAGAACAAGCGGGGGCTGTTTCAGAAAAACGAGGGGCACTGGACGATGGCCCCGCCGATGGTTCGTCTCCACCCAAACCTTTCGACTCGTCACCCGCCCTCGGTTCGTGTGACCCTGATGTCGCTGCGGTGGTAACAGATGTTTGATCGCTATCCTCACCTGCGGAACGCACAATTCTCGCGGGAGTCCCACAGATCCGTCATTTTGAACGGCACTTGCTGTCCACCCAAGCCCCCTCTAGGAAATACCGGAGGCCTCAGACAACCACCGCAGTGCCAACCCATGCCGGAGTTCGTACGGGCTCACGCGAAGGGAGGAGCAATCGTAGTGCTCAAGAATGCGATCGAGCAGGATGATCCCCACCGGAAACACGTCCGCCCGTCCCTCCATCGCCTCGGGGTGCAGCGCCCGAATGTCCTCGACGCTCAACGCCAGTAGTCGTTTGCGCCACCGGCGAACGTCGTTGTGAGAAAGGACAAAGCTCTCACCGTGCAGGGCATCCCACGTGCTGTCCGACCCGGAATGGACGCGTGCAAGGGCCGTGGCAGTGCCCGCCGTTCCGATGAGCGTCGGATCCGTCCCCACGGAAAGAGTCGAATTCTCGAGTGTCGTGTCGATGAGGTGCTCGACCCGATCCACCTCTGCGGCGGAGGGCGGCTGCGACGAAAAGCACCGCTCGGTGAGGCGAACACAGCCGACATCGAGGCTCACTCGGTCCGTCATCGCTCCGGTGTAGCTCGACTCGTGCCGGGACGGGTCGGTACCGGAGATAAGCTCCGTGGAGCCGCCGCCGACATCCACGATCAGACACGCACCTGCTAGGTCGTCGAACGCCGCACAGGCCGCGGCGAAGCTCCAGAGGGCCTCCTCGTCGCCGGAGAGAACGTCAACGGACAGCCCAAGGTCGTCCCGGATGCGGTCGAGGACAGCCTCCCGGTTGGTGGCGTCACGCAGAGCACTCGTCCCCGCGGTCACGAGAGTCGTTGCTTCGTGTGCCTGGGCCGTCTGCTTGTGCTCCCGAAGGGTGGTGAGCAGCCGATCTTGGGCCGCCCGACCGATGCGGCCACTCCGGTCCACCCCCTCGCCCAGTCGCACGAACCGCTCGGCGGCGTGCAAGCGACGAAGCGTGCCGTCCTCCCACTCCACCACGAGAAGTTGAACCGTATTTGTGCCAATGTCGATTGTCGCGAGGCGCATAGTCGGAAGATTCCGTATTTCGTATTGCGTAGGGGAACCGTCCCCTTCAAGAGACCGGCTCCGTGCGAACAGCCCACCAGCCGTCTTCCGTCCGTTCGTCATCGATCGTGAACCCCTGCTCGCGGAGCGCCTCCTCCATCTCGGGCCGGTCGCTCATAAGGAGGCCCGATAGAATCAGGTGTCCGTGTGGGGCAAGGTGAGCCCGGAACGCTGGGAGCATGTCCAAGAGCGGCTGTCGCGTAACGTTGGCGACGATAACGTCAGCTCTCAAGCCGGAGGAGACAGCGTCAATCGATCCTTCTTGAATCGTGACGGTCTCTGCTACGTCGTTCTGCGCCACGTTCTCCCGAGCATTCTGAACGGCGCCCGGCTCAATGTCGACCCCTACGACGACAGATGCTCCACGTCGGGCTGCTGCAATGGCGAGCACGCCCGTTCCAGTGCCCACGTCGATCACCGTGTCGCCCGCCCCCACGGTATCTTCCAGCAACCGCAGCGTGAGCCGCGTCGTGGCGTGATGCCCAGTACCAAAGCTCTGCTTCGGATCGATCCGGAGAACCGTCGCCTCCGCGTGTTCGTCCGACACTTCCACTGACGTAGGACACAACAGAAACGTCCCCACCCGCACGGGCGCGACGGATGCCTCCCACTTTGCATTCCAGTTGCGATCTCCTAGGACGCGGATCTCCATAACATCCGAATAGCCGTCGGCCCGCAGCCGCGCCGCCAGTCGTTCGCGGACAGCGCTCGACCACTCGTCGGACGGAATGTAGGCAATGAGCGTGGCGTCCGTTTGCTGAAATCCAGTTGCCCGGTCGGCCAGTATCCCAACGTAGCGGTCGTGCTCCAGGGAAGGAACGGACAGCGTCACTTCAATCGTGTCCATGAGGGCCGATTGTACCGATCCGTGAGGAGAACCATCGAGGATCGTCTCTTCTCAACCGGGGCCCCGTGCACTCGGAAGACGGTTTAGACCCTTTCGCCCGGATGGGGACTACTCCGGGACGGTCCCGCGATAAAGCGAGGCGATGCCGAAGGTGAGGGGCTCCCAGAGGAGTTCGCCGAAGCCACTGTCGTCCATACGGTTCAGAAAGTCGGTCCCATCCGGGAACTTCGCCACCGAGTTCGGCAGGTACTCGTACGCCCCCTGGTCTGGGCTCAACGTGCCCCCAATCCGAGGAAGGATGTGACGGCTATACCAGCTGTAGAGTTGCTTGATCGGAAACGTGCGCGGCCGACTGAATTCCAGTACGACCAGCCGCCCGCCGGGTCGCAGCACACGCCGGATGCCTCGAAGTCCGGCATTCAGGTCTTCGAAATTCCGCACCCCAAACGCCACCATCGCAGCATCGAACGACGCATCGTCGAATGGGAGATCCTGAGCGTCGCCCTGCACCAACGAGATGCGCGGCGAAAGGCCGAGCCGATCGAGCTTCTTCCGTCCGTAGTCAAGCATTTCGGCGGAGAGGTCTACCCCGATTACGTCGCGAGGATGGAGCATGCGCTCCGCCTTAATGGCGAGGTCCGCAGTGCCGGTGGCCACGTCGAGCACACGGGTTGGCTGTTCGTCCGTCAGCAGGCGAACGGCCCGAGAGCGCCAGTACTGGTCGATTCCAAAGCTCAGGACCCGGTTCAACAGGTCGTACCGCGGGGCAATGCTGTCGAACATCTCCTCCACCGCGTCCGCCTTGCCCTCAACCTCACCAATCGGGGGATGATCGGGCATCTTGGCCTCTGTATTTCGTGATGCGTATTGCGTACGAGCAACCGATCGCATAAAATGCACACCGCCCCTGGAGGCTCCGAGGTTCTGGCCGAAAGGATGGGAAGAAATGAACAGAACTCGAAAGGATCTCCCCGCACATTCGTCTTTCCTTCGATCCCCCGGCTCAGAAGACCCCTCACGAAATACACAATGCGAAATACGTCCCTTTCGGCAGAGGCATGGTACCAACGAAATTGAAGAAGCCGAGACTCAGCCTCTCAGCTCAGAATCTGCGTCAGCTTCAACAGGTCGTAGTCAATGGACTTTCTACGGCCGTAGACGTTGCGGAGGGGAGTGAGCTTCGTTTCACCGTTCACGAGTCCTACCATGACGTCCGAGTGGCCGTCGAGCAGTGCTTCGACGGCGGCGACCCCAAGGCGACTGGCGAGCACGCGGTCGCCGGCCGTGGGCGACCCGCCGCGCTGGGTGTGGCCGAGAATCGTAGAGCGCAGGTCAATGTCCGAAAATTCCGGATCGTCGCGGAGCGCCTGTTCGATGCCACGGGCCCCTCCAAGCTCATCGCCCTCTGCCACCACGACGATCGTCGAGCGCCGCTGGGCAGACATGAGCGAGAGGATGCGCTCTTTCACCATGTCCATCTCCGTGATCGTCTCCGGAATCAGGATCAGCTCTGCCCCCCCACCGATGCCGCTATTGAGTGCGATGAAGCCGGCGTCTCGTCCCATAACCTCCACTAGAAAGAGGCGGTTGTGGGCATCGGCCGTGTCGCGCACCCGGTCGATGTTTTCGATAGCGGTGTTGAGCGCCGTGTCGTAGCCGATGGTGGCGTCAGTGCCGTAGAGGTCGTTGTCGATGGTGCCCGGCGCCCCAATGACGGGAAACTCGTGTTCCTCGTGCAGCTTCGAAGCCCCCCGAAAGGTCCCATCGCCCCCGATGGCCACGAGAGCATCGATTTTGGCCTTGCGCAATTGCTGGGCCGCTCGGGCGCGCCCCTCTTTGTGCATAAAGTCTTCCGAGCGGGCACTCTTGAGCACAGTGCCGCCCGTCTGTACGATGTGCGAGACCGACCGGCGATCCATTTCCACGTAATCGCCCTCAATCATGCCTTCGTAGCCGCGCCGGATGCCGGTCACGTCGAGGTCGTTGCTAAGAGCGGTGCGCACGACGGCTCGGAGGCACGCATTCATGCCGGGGGCATCGCCCCCACTGGTGTACACGCCGAGGCGCTGAATGTCCTGCATAGGGGTGCGGTGTAACGAATCAATAAGGATCCAACGAAGGAGGAGAGTGGGCAGACGGAAATCCGCTCCGCGTTACTGCCCAACTTGGGGACGGGCTATCACGATACCGATTTGATGATCGATCTTCTGAACGTACCGTTGAAGATCGGGCGAAACCATGACGCCGTCGGAGAGGGACGCGTGGAGAAGCCCCCGTCCTCCATCCTCGTGGGCGTAGACGAGGCCGGTGTGGGCCACGTCGAGCCCGTCGATGGAGGTCGCCAGGGCCACGACGTCGCCGGCCTGCAGCTGGTCGTAGACGGCCCGGATCGAATCCTGCGGGACGAAGGACACCGGCCGCTCCTGCTGCTGCGCGCGCAAATTCTGCTCCATCTGCTGGACGCAGGCGTAGAGGCTGTCGTTCGTCGCGAATTTGTCGTAGTCCGAGCGGTGCGTGCTCATAAAGTCGAGCGTGTCCGTCATGCGGCGCCCGCCGAGCTCGTCGTCGATCCGTTCCACGATGCCCTGATCCTCGTTGTCGGCCAGCCACTCGGTAAAGTAGTGCAGACGGCTGCAGTAGCCCTGCATGGTGCCGTCCCGGTAGCGCTGCTCGGCCAGGCGGCGCGCAAAGCCGGCGTAGGTCGAATCGCCCGCCATCGCCCCGCGCGCCATCGCCAATGTCGTCTCGACGAAGGTCACGCAGTCGAAGCCATCGAGCCGCACGACGAGCGTCTCGGTGGCCGGCTCGTCCAACGTGCCGGCGAGGTAGGGCCGCCCCTGAAACTGGAGTCCGATCTCTTGCATGAGCGCCCCGACGGACGAGACGTCCGCCCGGTGCGCCATCGCGTGCTGCATGACGCTCGCAAACTGAGCAGCCGTAGCCGAGTCCGGGGGAATCAAGACGCTGTCGGGAAGCGACGCGGAGGACGAGGAATCGGGAGTAGCAGTGCCCGCCGACGACGCGTCCGACGCGGGCTGGCAGCCACTCATCCCCCCGAAAAGCCCAATAAGGACGAGGAGGAGGCAGAACGAACGGACCATGGCGGGAGAAATGTGAGAGACTAGAAACACGTGCATTTCACCCATTCGTCCGGCCCTCGTTTCCCTCCGTTGGGGGAGACCCTGCAAATTCTGCAACGGGCCGATCCAACGCCGCAGCGTCGGCGTCCGAAAGCGGCCACCACGTCGGGGATTCTCGAAGGGCCTCGTCTAGGCGCTGCATGTACTCGGATCGTGGAATTTCCTCCACGCCGAACCGCTTCAGGTGTTCGGTCGAGTACTGCGTGTCGAGGAGCGTGTACCCACCCGCACGGAGTTGTCGCACGAGGTGGACGAGCGCGACTTTTGAGGCGTTGCTGACCTCGAAAAACATCGACTCCCCGAAAAAGGCCCCACCCAAATCCACCCCGTACAGCCCTCCGGCTAGGGTGTCGTCCTGCCAGCACTCAACGCTGTGAGCGTGCCCCTGTTCATGCAACTCGGTGTACGCGTCAATGATGCGGGCCGTGATCCACGTCCGGTTGCGGTCCGCACAGGCCCGAATGACCTGCTCGAACACCCGGTCGCTCGTAACCGAAAACTCGCGTCGACGCACCCGACGGCGGAGGTTGTGGGGAACGTGAAACTCATCGAGCGGCAGGTGCGCGCGTGGGTCGGGCGAGTACCAGCGGACGGTGCCCGTGCGGTCGTCTCCCATCGGAAAGATACCGCTGGCATAGGCCCGAATCAGGACGTGGGGCGTGAGGCGGAAATCGTCGGACACGGAGGCTCGTCGCGGTGGTGAAATGAGCATTCTCGCTGACGCGTCAAACTATGCTGTGCAGCGAGAGTTTAGGGTTTCACTTCGGTTGATTGCACCTTTCTTTTCAAGATGTACGAGATGTGCTCCCTGTCCATTTTGGGAGTGTGTCATGAGTTCATGAGTCACGAAGGATACACTGGAAGCACTCTGCCCGTACTCTGCGTTTCCTCAGCCCCTTTCGTCTATGGACACGCCCAACTACCGCGCTATCGTCGGCGATCGATCGTTTGACCTGTCCTTTGAAGAGGATTACGTGGTCGTGGACGGCGAGGCGAAGCCCTATTCCTTCGAGGTCCTACGGGACGGCTACGTCTCGCTCATCGTCGATGGCGTGAGCGTGCCGGTGTCGGTTGAACCGGGGGCTGACGGCCGCATGCAGGTGACCATTGCAGGGCAGCGAACGGAGGTGCAGGTGAAGGACGAGCGAGACCTGCTGGTCGACGCGTTTGGACTGGACGCCGGTGCGGCCGCGGGCGGTGAAGTACGGGCGCCGATGCCGGGCCTCGTAATCGACCTTCTCGTGGAGGAGGGGGATACGGTGGAGGCTGATCAGGGCCTGCTCGTGCTGGAAGCCATGAAGATGGAAAACGAACTCAAGGCCCCCTCCGGCGGCGTCGTGGGAACGATTCACACAAAGAATGAAGAAGCCGTCGACAAAAACGATCTGCTCGTCGAAATCGAGCCAGCTGACTGAACGTGTAGAATTGAAGAGAAGCGTTTTTCTCAACAACGGAGTCTGGAATGGCGGAAAACGATACAGTTCTCGTGACGGGAGCCACCGGATTCATCGGATCGGTGCTCACCCGTCAACTGGTGGAGAACGACGCCAACGTCCGCATTTTTCGGCGGGAGACGTCTTCGTTGGACTTGCTGGGCGATACGGCCAACGACGTGGAGCACGCAGTGGGAGACCTGACCCACGCCCGCAGCCTCTACGACGCCATGACGGGCGTGGACCGCGTCTTTCATGTGGCGGCCAAGGTGAGCTTTGCACCCGGCGACCGGCAGGCGCTCCGGCGCGTCAACGTAGACGGCACCGCAAATGTCGTGAACGCTGCTCTGCACGCCGAGGTGGATCGTCTCGTACACACCTCCAGTATCGCCGCACTGGGACGGCCGCGCACCCCGGAGACTCCCATCGATGAGGAGACGCCCTGGGAGGATGCCCCTCACCGGACGGCCTACGCCCAAACGAAGCGGCAGGCCGAACTTGAGATCCATCGTGGCATCGCGGAGGGACTGGACGCCGTGCTCGTCAACCCATCGCTGGTCTTCGGCGTCGGAAACGCCACCACTAACACCCGACGGATCGTCGACGCGGTACGGAGCGGCTGGATGGTGGCCGTGCCCCCCGGGGGATCGAACGTCGTCGACGTCCTGGATGTGGCGGCCGGCCACCGCGCCGCCATGACAAACGGGAAAACCGGCCAACGGTATATTCTGGGAGGAGAAAATCGGAGCTGGATGGAAATTGCCACGCTCCTCGCAGAAGCGTTCGACGTAGCTCCCCCTCGCTATACTGTGCCCGGCCCCCTCCTTCGCGCCGGATCCGTCTTGACCGAAACCCTGGCGACCCTCACTCGCACCCAGCCTCTTCTCTCTCGCGAAACGGCCCGCACGGCGTCTCACACCTACCGCTTCGACAACACGCGGGCTCGGTCTGAACTGGGCTGTCACTTTCGCCCCTTCAAAGACACCGCCCACCGGATCGCGCAAGCGCTCATCGGAGCGAACTCCTCCCCGTAGTGTCCCCTCGATGAGAGGAATCAGGTCCCCCAATCTGGGCCTGAACGAGACACAAAGAGGTTTCAATCAATCGTCATCGCGCACTCCGAACGTCACGCAGAGGCAATCACGTTTACAGCCTCGTATATTGACTGACCAGTCAGTCAATATCCATCATGTGCTCTTTAACATTGATTCTTTCTGTCTTCGCATTCAATCCTGAACTTTTCGTCAGTAAGTGACTTTACCGTCAACCGATGACTCGATGGTCACCTACTGACGCCTCGTCCACTTTTCGACCTATGTCCTCCTCCACCGATTCCCTTTCCCGTCGCGAACGAGAGCGTCGGATGCGCCGCGAGGCGATGCTCGACGCCGCCCGTTCGGTCTTTGCGGAAAAAGGGTATGCCGACGCCACACTCGACGAAATTGCCCGTCGCGCCGAGTTCGGCAAGGGCACGCTCTACAACTACTTCGAGGGCGGGAAGGAGGAATTGCTCTTTGCCGTGTTCGAGGACATCGTTGGAGAGATGGAAACTCTGATTCACACGGTGTTTCAGGACAGCCTCGACGGAGACGAGCCGCTCCGCGACGCCTTCCATACGTTCGTCGAGCGCCACTTTGAGCTTATTCGCGACCAGCAGGATCTCTTCATGATCATGCTGAGGGAAGCTCACCAGATGGCTTTTAGCGACGACCCAGAGCGCATGCAGTTCTTTCAGACACAGCAAGAACGACTCCTGAACGCGCTCACGCCAGTACTGGAAGCAGCCATGGACCGCGCGGAAATCCAATCTCTCCCTCCCTCGGCCGTTGCCAATCTCCTGCTCGCCAACGTTCGGGGAATGGGAAAACATTGCACCCTCGAACAACAGCACTGTCCCTGTGAGGAACAGGAGTTTCTTCACAATCCGCAGCGGGCCGCAGACTTTCTGACGACGCTGCTCTTTGATGGACTGTCGACGACCGGAACTTCATCCTCAGACGCGTAACATTCTCTTTTCTTGTTTCGTCCTTCCGAGAAATCGCAAGATCAGTGATTGCATTCGTCATGCATCCCATGCGCTCCCTCGTTCCACCGACCTCAGTGCTTCTCTTGTGCCTGGGGCTGTTCGGACTTGTCCCCGCTTCGGCGTGGGGACAGGACTCTCCGGAAACCCCGGAGGAGGCTGTCGTCTCGGCCACCGAAGACGATCCCCTCACGCTCACGCTTAACGCTGCCGTGAGCATGGCCCTCAAGCACAATTTGGACTTGAAAGCTGCACAACTCAACGTGCAAGAAGCCGACGCCCAGGTCCGGGAGGCGTGGGGCAACCTGTACCCGTCGCTTGACCTTAGCGGGGGCTACACGCGCAACGTCGTAACCGCCAATCCTTTTGCGGGAAGTGACGCGGCGAACCTCATCGGTGGAGGGGGCGAGACGGAGTGGTTGGCCTTCAACGAGCGTCGCCGGCTGGACGGGGACCCCACGACGCAGCCCGTGTCGTTTCCGGCGTTCCAACAGCGGCAGCGGGACAGTCTGGCTGCGGCCGGCATTTCCCTCGGCGGGGGCGGCGGCAACCCGTTCGGGGTCGACAATAGTTTTCGAGCCGGGCTCCAGCTCACCCAAACGCTCTACAGCAAGCAGGCCTTTGCCTCCGTAAAGGGGTCCGAACAGGCCAAGGCCGTGAATCGGCACGCCCGAGACCGGCAGGTGCAAACCACGACCAACCAAGTCATGACGGCCTTCTACGACGCCCTCCTGGCGGCCCGGCGGGCCCAGGTCCGGAAGCAGCGGGTGCAGCGCGCCCAAAAAACCCTGCAGGAAGTCACCCAACAGGTGCGGCGGGGAGTGACCCCCAAGGCACAGCGGCTCGGTGCCGAAGTGGAGCTGTCCAACGCTCGCACACAACAGATTCAGGCGCGGAATGCGGCCGAACTCGCCCGGGACAATCTCAAACAAACCATCGGGATTTCCCCCGAAACGCCCATCCGCCTGGAAGGCGACCTCGAACAGCAGTACGACGACGGGCTGCAGACGGTGTCCCTGCAAAACATCTCGATGTCACGGGCGGTCGATCAGGCCATCGAGAACCGCCCCGACCTCCGGCGCGCCGAGCTCAACGTAGAACTGCGTGAGATCCAAAAGGAATCGTCTCGCGCGGCATTCTTTCCCCGGGTTGAGGCCGTCGCGAATTTGGACTATTCCGGCCGGGTCCCCGACAATCGATCACGGACGATTACCACAGATCCGCAGGATCCCACCAATCCCTTCTACTACGCCCAGCAGGAGCGCGGCTTTTTCAACGACGACTTCTGGAATCCCTCCTTCAGCGTCGGTCTCCAGTTCAGCTGGAACCTCTTCAACGGGTTTCAGAGCTCGTCCCGGCTCCAGCAAGCTGAGATTCAACGCCAGCGGGCTCAAACCCAGCTGGAACAGTTACGACAGGGGGTAAAAACGGAGGTGCGTGGGGCCGTTCGCAACCTCGAAAACGCTCGGGAGCGGGTGCAGGCTCAACAAACGACGGTTCGCCAGGCGAAACTCAACTACGACCACGTGTCGAGGCGGGTCGCGGAAGGAGAAGCCAGCCCCATTGAACTGCGGGAGGCCTCCGATCAGCTCGACCAGAGTCGCCTGAATTACCTCCAGGCCGTGTACGACTATCTCGTGGCCCGCAGCGACCTCGAAACGGCGCTCGGCCAACCGCTGACGCCAACCTCTGAATCCTACCTGATGACGGGTCGATGACGCCCCTCGCTTCCTTCCGTCGACGCACGTTTTCCGACGACAATTCCGTTTCCATGACCGTACTCCGACTGCTTTCCTCCCATCCGTCCTCTTCTAACGTGACATTTCGCGCGCTTTCCTCCCTTGCCCTTTCGTTCGTCCTCGCCGCCGTACTCCTCTCCACGAGCGGCTGCAGCGACGGGCAGGCCGAGTCTTCATCGTCCCAAGCACGCCCCCAGCCGAAGACGCAAGTGGAGACCCTCGTGCTGGAGCCCACGTCGTTTACGGACGTGATCGAGGTGACCGGCACCGTGGAAGCCATCGACGATGCGATGCTGTCCGCCCAAACCAACGGGCCGGTGACGATGCTGCTGGACC
Organism: Salinivenus sp.; assembly: GCA_018609755.1. Taxonomy (GTDB): domain Bacteria; phylum Bacteroidota; class Rhodothermia; order Rhodothermales; family Salinibacteraceae; genus Salinibacter. The sequence goes on from JAHENZ010000005.1 coordinate 27,186, forward strand.
TGGGAGCGCAGGTCAACGCGGGGCAGCCCGTTGCGAAGATCGACGCCGAGGAGGCGGAAGCGGCCGTCGAGCAGGCCGAAGCCCAGTACCAGCTGGCGCAGGACCGCTTCGAACGGCAGGAGCCCCTGTTCCGCGACTCAATCATCAGTCCCCTTGAGTTTGAACAGGTCCGCTCGGAACGGAATCAGGCGCGGGCGTCCCTCCAGCAAGCCAAAAAACGACTCGCCAACACCATCCTGGAAGCGCCCTTTTCCGGCACGATTGAGGAGCGCTTCTTGGAGGTCGGAGAACAGGCCGCCCCCGGCACTCAGGTCGCCAGGCTCGTGAACACACGGCGCGTGAAGGTAACCGCTGGCATTCCGGAACGGTACGCCAACGACATTGAGGTGGGCACGGCCGTGCAGCTCGACTTTCGACGCTACGGCGCCGGAGTGCGCACCGCCGACGTGACGTTCGTGGGCAACACCATCGACCCGGAAAGCCGGACCTTTACCGTCGAGGCGACCCTGTCGAACGAAAACCGCACCCTGAAGCCCGAAATGGGCGCCAAGCTCCGCGTCACGCGATCGGTGCTCGACAGCGCCCTGGTGCTTCCTCGCACCGCCGTGATTCGCGACGAAACCGGCACGCACGTGTACGTGGTGGACCGCTCGGACACGACGGCGATCGCCCGCGATCGCGACATTTCCCTCGGCCCCGAAACCAGCGGCCAGATTGTCGTCACCTCGGGCCTCTCGACCGGAGACGAGGTCATCACGGTCGGCCAAACGAACGTTTCGGATGGGGCCCCGGTGGAGGTCGCCAACCGGTCCACCACCACTGAGACCGTTCAGGAAGACCAATCCCTCCCCACGCCTCCAACTGAGTGACGAACGCCATCAGCGGACGCCGTTCGTCTCAGCTTTTCTCTGCACGGGCTGACGCTTTGCCTCCTACGAACCCACGCTTGTTGCGATGAAGATTACCGACCTCTCAATCAAGTACCGCACCGCGATCGCCGTCTTTACCCTGATTCTGGCGGTCGGCGGACTGGTGAGCTACCTCACGATTCCGAAAGAGTCCCGGCCCTCGATCGAGTTTCCGCAGATCGTGGTAACCTCCGTCTACCCCGGAGCCAGTCCGAGCGACGTAGAGTCGACCGTCTCGCAGGTCATTGAACAGGAAATTAGCTCCGTGAATGGCATCGACGAGATGCGCTCGACCTCCTCGGAGGGCGTCTCAACCATCGTCGTCGAGTTTACGCCGGACGTCGAAACCGACAAGGCCTACCAGGAGGTCAACCGCGCCGTGGACCGCGCGCAGCCGGACCTGCCCGACGCGGTGGAAGATCCCATGGTCGACGAGATTAACACCGACGAGTTTCCGATCCTGACGATCAACCTGTCGGGCTCCTACTCGCTGGCCCGGCTGAAAGAGGTGGGCGAAGACCTCCAGGACGAAATTGAAGGCGTCTCCAGTGTCCTGGAGGCCAACTTGATTGGGGGACTCACGCGCGAGGTGCAGATCAATGTCGACCTCTCTGCCCTCAAAAGCCACGGCGTCTCCTTCGACAACCTCGTAAATACGATCCAGCAGGAGAACACGAATATCCCGGGTGGCTCTATCGACATCGACCGGCTCAACTACCTGGTGCGGGTGAATGGTCAATTCGACGATCCTGCGCAGCAGATCGAGAACCTGGTCGTGAAGACGACCCCGAACGGGCGGAACGTATACGTGCGCGACGTCGCCGACGTGATCTTCGGCTTCAAAGACCGCTCCTCCTACTCTCGCCTGCGAATTCTGAAGCGCGAGAACGCAGAGGGCGAGCTGATGCCGGTGCCGAAATCGGAGCGACAAACGGCGCAGGGCGTCTCCTTGAATGTCACCAAGCGCCCCGGCGCCAACATTTTGGAAACCTCCGCCCAGATCAAGTCGCTGATCGACAACTTTGACTTCCCAAGCGGCACTCAGGTCCTGATTACGGGGGACGAAAGCGAGAACGTGCAAACCCTGGTGACAGACCTGGAGAACAACATTATCAGCGGCCTCATCTTCGTTATCGCCGTGCTGCTCTTCTTCCTGGGCGTGCGCAACGCGACCCTCGTGGGCATCGCCATTCCGCTGTCGATGTTCACCAGCTTCCTCGTCTTCCAGGCGATGGGGCAGACACTCAACTTCATTATCCTCTTCTCGCTCATCATCGCGCTGGGGATGTTGGTGGACAACGCGGTGGTCGTCATCGAAAACATCTATCGCTTCCGCGAAGAAGGGTACTCGCGGTGGGAGTCCGCGCGGCTCGGAACGGCCGAGGTAGGCCCGGCGGTCGTCGCATCTACCGCCACCACCGTCTCGGCCTTCGCCCCCATGCTCTTTTGGCCGGGCATCATCGGCGAGTTCATGAGCTATCTGCCGCTCACCCTCATCATCACGCTTTCGAGTTCGCTCTTCGTGGCGGTTGTCATCAACCCCGTCATTACCGGCTTCTTTGTGGAGGTGAAAGGGCGGGAGAACGGAGCCGCCGGAGCGGCGCAGCGATGGCCGGCCATTGCGCGGTACGGGGGACTGGCGCTCATCTTGTTGCTCGGCATCACGCTGGGGATTGCAAACTGGAAGACGCTGGTGGTGATCGCCATCGGGATTCCCGTCCTCTACTTCCTCCACGTATACGTCATGTCACCCATCGGCGACCGGTTCGTGGAGTCGGGACTGCCGAAACTCGTGGCGTGGTACCGGGGCTTCCTGCGGGAGATGCTCCAACGCGATTACTCGGTGCCGTACGCCTACCTGCGCAACACCGGCGCGCTCGGGGCCCTCTCCGCCGGAGTGGTGCTGGCCATCGGCGGCAGCCTGATTTCCTCCCTCGCCGGGCCGACGGCCGGCATGCTCCTGCTCGTGCCCGGCGGCATCCTGGCAGCCCTCGGCGCCCTCGGCGTGGTGATCCACACCCTGGAGAGCGTGTACCTGGGGGGCTGGACGAGCGTGAAGGTGGGCGGTGCCATTCTGGCCGTGATGTTTGCCGTGCTGGGCCTCAATTACCTGGCCGGCGGCATTGACCCCAACACCATGCTCCGGCTCGCGGTGACCCCCGTCTTTCTCGTCCTGGTGGGCCTGATCGGCGCGTTCTTGAACTCACGCGACCGCCTGCTGCTCACCGACACCCGCGCGGCTCTGCTGAACGGGTCACTCGGCGGCTTCATCCTCATCGCCGGGCTCTTCGTGATCGCGCCGACCGGCCAGGCCTTCTTCCCCGATACCGATCCGGGCCGGGTCCAGATTAACGCCGAGGCTCCGTTGGGCACCAACATCGAGACCTCCAACGACATCGCGCATACGGTGGAAGATCGCATCCTGAGCCTGCTCGACCAGAATCCCAAGTCGGAGTCCAACATCGAAAATCTTCTCGTGAACGTGGGCGTGGGCGGCGACGCCATGTTCGGCGGCGGGGCCCAGTCGCCCGAACGGTCGCGCGTCTCGCTGAACATGGTGGACTACGCCGACCGGGCGGAATCCTCAACGCGTACCCTCGACAAGCTCCGATCTCAGCTCCAGGGCATTCCCGGCACCGAGATCGAGTTTACGAAGGAGCAGCAGGGACCGCCGACCGGGCCGCCGGTCAACATCGAGATTTCGGGACCGAAGTTTGAGCGCATCGTGCAGATCTCTAAAGAGATCAAAAGCCGACTCAACGACGCCGCCCAAAGCGGCGAACTGCCCGGCCTCGTCGACGTGTCCGACAACCTAAACACGGGCCGCCCCGAGGTACAGGTGAACGTGGATCGCGAACAGGCGGCCCAATACGGACTCTCTACGAGTCGGATTGCGCAAACAGTCCGTTCGGCCATCCAGGGCATCGAGGCCGACACGTACCGCAGTGGCGAGGACGAATACGACATCACCGTTCGCCTTCAAAAAGAGGACCGCCAGAGCATCGAGGGCCTGGAAGGCCTCACGATCACAAACGTTCAGGGCCGACAGATTCCGCTCACCTCCGTGGCCGACATTGAAGAAGGGACCGGATTCGGTTCCATTACGCGCATCGACCAGAACCGCGTGGTCACCGTGTCCGGCGACGCGGCCCCCGGATACAATGGACCGGAGGTCCTGAACCGCGTGCAGAACGAACTCTCCGAGTATCGGGAGAGCCTCCCTCCCAGCTACACCATGGAGTACACGGGTGGCAACGAGGAGCAGCAGGAATCCTTCGGCTTTCTCACGACCGCCCTCCTGATCGGCGCCTCGCTGATTTTCCTCATCCTGATCATCGAGTTTAACTCAATCAGCGCCCCCTTCATCATCATGGTGGCGGTGGGCCTGAGCATGATCGGCGTCTTGCTGGGCCTCATTCTTACCCGCACGCCGTTCAACCTCTTCACGTTCATCGGCATCATCGCGCTGGCCGGCATCGTAGTGAACAACAACATCGTGCTGGTCGACTACATCATGCAGCTGCGGGGCCGCGGCCAGGACAAGCAGGACGCTATTATCGAAGGCGGCGCTACCCGCCTGCGCCCGGTACTGCTCACGGCCCTCACCACAATTCTCGGCCTGGTGCCCCTCACGTTCGGCATCAACGTCGACTTTGTGGGCCTGCTGGCCGACTTCGCCCCCAACTTCCAGATCGGGAGCGAGAACACGCAGTTCTGGGGTCCGATGGGCACGGCCATCATCTCCGGCCTTACGTTTGCCACGTTCCTCACGCTCGTGATCGTCCCGGTGATGTACTCCACGTTCGATTCGCTGAGCCTTCGGATCACGCAGGCGTTCGGCGGCAGTGCTGAAGACGCCTCGATCGTGAGCGAGACGGTGGCGACCGATAGTCTCTTCGATAAAGAAGACGTGTCCGGCAACGGCGCTCCGAAAACTGCCGGGGAGCCTCAGCCGGAGGCTCCTCCCTCCCCGGAGGGATAGAGGTGCCAGCGGGCCCCAATCGGGCTGAGCACAGACGCCCCCCTACGCCGGTCGTGCAACCCCAACCCCCTCGCGAGAACCTACTGATCCGTGCACAGGTAGGCAAACCACTTTTTCCCTGCGGGGGAGGACCGTGGTAGGCGACCAGTCGGAGATCGTCTTCAGAAACCCATTCACGTATCAGTTCGGCCAAACGGCTGGAGCAGGCAGAAAAAGAAATGCAGCCTGCCAAAAGAGAAGGAAGGAGAAATGGACACGTGGAAACATGGACGCAGGAACGTCCCAGCGTCCATGCTTCCATGCCTCCATACGTCAAACAGTTAGGGCCTGTTTTGCGAGCGAGTGCGATGCCGAGACAAAGTGGGCGAAGTGCAAAATGGCGCCCAAAAGAGCCTTGTAGTGGAACTACCAGGCGACTGCAGAAGCCATTTTGCACAAGATCCACGAAGTCGCAGGCCGTAGGTGTCTCGTCAAACAGGCTCTTACGCCTTCACTCCGAGCGCCTGCGTGACCTTGTCGGCGGCCTCCTTTAGCAGGACGGCGGACTCGATCGTCACGTCGCTCTCGTCCAGCAGTTGCTTGCCTTCCTCGGCGTTGGTCCCCTGCAGGCGAACGATGAGCGGCACGTCGATGTCTATGTTCTTGGCCGCTTCGATCACCCCGTTTGCCACACGGTCACAGCGCACGATGCCGCCGAAGATGTTCACCAGAATGGCCTCCACATTCGGGTCCTTCAGAATGATGCGGAAGCCCGCTTCCACGGTCTCGGCACTCGCCGCGCCCCCCACGTCGAGGAAGTTCGCGGGCTCCCCGCCGGCCAGCTTAATGATGTCCATGGTGGCCATCGCCAATCCGGCGCCGTTCACCATGCAGCCCACGTTGCCGTCGAGCTTGATGTAGCTGAGCCCGTGCTCGCCGGCCTCTCGCTCGGTCGGGTCCTCCTCGTGCGGGTCGCGCATTTCTTCGAGGTCCGGGTGCCGGTAAAGAGCATTGTCGTCGAGGTTGATCTTGGCGTCGACCGCCTCGATGGTGCCCTGATCGGTCCGCACGAGCGGATTGATTTCGGCCAGCGTGCTGTCCGTTTCCTCGAACGCTTCGTAGAGCCCCGTGATGGCGTTCACGGCCTGCTTGAAGGCCTCGCCCTCCAGATCCATCGCAAACGCAAGCTGGCGGGCGTGGAACGGACGCAATCCGAGCGACGGATCGACCCACACCTTGTGGATTTGCTCGGGAGACTCCTCCGCTACCGTCTCAATGTCGACGCCCCCCTCCGTCGACACCATGATCACGTTCATGCTCTTCTCACGGTCGAGCGTGACGCCGAGGTAGTACTCCTGTGCAATGTCGACACCCGCCGTCACCAGAATTTTGCGCACCTTCTGGCCCTCTTCCCCCGTCTGATGCGTCACCAAGTTCATTCCCAGAATGTCTTCGGCGTACTGACGGACCTCCTCGATACTTTCTGCGAGTTTTACCCCGCCCCCTTTGCCACGACCCCCGGCGTGAATCTGCGCCTTCACGACGAAGAGACTCGGGGACAGGTCCTCCTGGAGACGCTCGGCGGCCGCAACGGCCTCATCGACCGTTTCCGCCACGATGCCCTTTGGCACCGGCACGTCGTAGTCTCGAAGAATGCCTTTTGCTTGATATTCGTGGAGCTTCATGAACGTCGGGCGGATTAGGTGAACGGACAGTTCGCGGGTAAGTAAATGATCGGACGTGAGAAGGTCTAACCGAAACGCCGATTTTGCGGCTTGTTCGAGGGCCGCCGATTCGTAAACACCTCCTCCGAGGCCGCAGCGCCTCCTGAGCCCCTGCTCCACTGCGTGCTCAGGGAGAAGGAATCATCTCAAAACAGTTGGATGATGTTCAACGTGACTTCGGGGCCGCTCAAACCCGTGGATCCCGCACGCAGACGCTTCTGAAGCGCCTCCGAATCGACACGTTTCGGTCTGTTGAGAGAATTCCGAAGAGACGATCTTCATTTTCGAATCGGCCCTCCCTCGAACACCGTCGACCTCTTGTAGCCTCACTATGACGATCTTCGAACGGCACGTCGCAAAGCGCCTCCTGAAGGGATTCGCCTTCTTCATCGGGTCCCTGATCGTGTTCTTCATCGTCCTGCACTGGGTGGAGTACAGCGACGATTTTTTGGACGGAGGGGCCACGGTGAAGGAAGTCTTCATGGTGTTCTATCCCAGCTACGTTCCCGAAATCATCCGGCTGACCTCTCCCCTGGCGCTCTTTCTGTCGTGTATTTACGTGACGGGGACCCTTGCGCAAGAGCTACAGCTCATTGCCCTCCAAACGTCGGGCGTGTCCCTATACCGGCTCATGCGCCCCTACGTCACAGTGGGCATCGTGGTTACCGTCTTCATGTTCGGCTTCAACGGTTGGGTCGTGCCCCGCACGAACGAGGTGGTGGTACGGTACGAAAATGAGTACCTCCCACACGGGGATCAGTCGACGAACACGAGCGAGATTCATCGTCAGAACGACCCGAGGACAATTCTCTCCATGGGGTACTACGACCGGGACGAGAAACGGGCCCACGACGTGTCTCTCCAGCGGTTCGACGAAACCTCCCACCTGATCTCTCGCCTCGACGCCGAACGCATGAAGTGGGTCGACTCTCTCGAAACGTGGCGGTTGAAGAGGGTCGTCCACCGCTCGTTTACGGATTCCATCCTCACGGAAAAGTCGATGGCCTCCGTCGATACGACCCTGAAGATTTACCCGCGAGACCTTGCTCGGTCGCAAAACGACGTCGCGGCCATGACGATTCCCGTCGCCCGCAACTATCTGGCAGCGTTGCGACGGGCAGGAGTGGGCAATCTCGAACGGCCGCTCGTGGCGTACTACAATAAGTTTGCGTACCCGTTTGCCAACCTCATACTCGTTCTCATCGGAGTCCCCCTCGCCGCCGTCCGACGACGAGGCGGGCAGGCCATTCGGTTTGCAATCGGCCTCTTTACGGCGTTCGTGTACCTCTCCCTTCAGAAATTGACGGAACCGTTCGGGTACGCCGGGGCCCTCTCCCCCGCCCTCACCGCCTGGCTGCCGCACATCGCCTTTGCCGTCGTGGCTGCGTTCATTCTCTGGCAAACGCGGAAATGACTCGACGTCCGATTGGAACTGAGGACTGTGATGTTCTTCGTTCTCACGACGAAATCTCTCCCCCAAACTCGTTAGGATCACTTGACGGATTCTCCGGCAGCGGTCCGTAGAGCACATTCCCCGGCGCGTTCGGATCGTCTGACAGGTAAAACTCCTGCACGGCAACGACGAGATCTTCCTCCGTCAAGAAGCCTTTCCCGCCTCGGTCGAGCTGTCGAAATGCTTCTGCGCTGCCGTCCGCTCCCCAGGCATCGAGCCAATCGGCGTACTCTTCTTCCGTGACCCAGCCCGTGCCCGTGCGGTCAATGGCATCAAGCGTCCCCCGAGCGGCTCGCTGAAGCGTGCGGAGAGTCATTGTTTCGCCCTCTCCGACCCCTCGCTGGATCGAGTGCCAGTAGGCCTTCCACTCCGGCAACGTGACCCGCGCATCTCCGTCAAAGTCGGCAATCGTGCAGATGTGATCCCACCACGCCACGACCTGACTCCGTAGCGTCTCTCGCACGCCCTCGTCCGTCAAGTTCTGGGCGGCGGCCAGTCGCTGAGCCCGCAGGGCAAAGTCGCTGGCCTCGATGATCCCGTTTCCATCCTCGTCAATGAGGTTGAAGTAGTAGGTGGCCTTCCGGTCGTGGAGATCGCTGAGCATGACGGACTGGAATCGATGTAAGGGGCGTCAAATCAATAGGCGCTATACGGTTCCTCGTCGCGTTGAATGGTCAGTGGACGAGAACAGTGCGCAACAGCTGACAACTGCTCCTCTACACCGATTCGTCTCACGATGGATTCGCGTGGCCTCCTCATCAATATTTTCGGTCCCTCCACCGGCCGCCTCCGTCCCTCGAACACAACGTTCCTGTGCAGACACGGCGAATGCCGTACTACGATTTGGAGAGCAGCGCCTCGTGTGGTATCTTTTTGGCGGAGTGTGTCCGGCGATTTCTCCCTCCGTACCGACAATTTCGAAGAGAGCGGGCACTTCTGCAATGTCCGAACAACGACGGTACGTCTCTCCGGATCGCAACTCTGTACGATCGTAATCGGCGCATTTTTTCTCACCGAGTCTCCCCTGTATGCCAGCATCTTCTGTCCCCCCTGGGAAAACGAAAGGCCAGATTGAGGCCGCCGTCACGGAGGCGATCACCCAGTTTGAGCGCGACTATCTCGGCCGTGGCCCGAAGGAGGCAAAGTCGTTCGTCGTCGAGAATCTCGTCGTCGTAAAACTCCAGGGCATTTTGAGCCCGGCCGAGCAACAGTTGAGCCACGAAAATGGAGGCGTCGAGCTGATCAAACAAATGCGGACCCGCCTGATTGAAAGCTCCAGCGAGGATCTGTGTCGGCTCGTAGCAGAGGAAACCGGCATTGAGGTCGTCAGCATGCATACAGACATCAGCGCTCGGACTGGAGAGCGCGTCTTTGTGTTCAGTCTCGAAGACGATCTTGAGGGCATATTGGAAGAGCGGTAAAAAGGGGCATGAACTTTCGGTAAGGGAAGCGCTTCGCGACTTGCGACAACCTGTACCTGTTTCTATGTTCGTCTGCGGTTGAGGAGATGGAGCGCCACCGGCGAGCCAGCTCTTCAACCTCTCACATACAGCTCCGGCACGCAAGCTGCGTACACGCTTGGCTCCGCCTGCACGACTCCCGTTCCACGCGGGAGTCTCCTGCACGCGCGTCAAGCGGGTACAACGATTGGAGGCCGACATTCAGCGTCGATTCGGCGCTGCGTGTCGGCCTTTTTTCGTGCGCAAGTTTTGTGAGGACGTCTGGTGCCCAAGGATTGCCTTTTCACTGTACTCCTTGAACGACTGCTCTCTGCGCATGCCGCTCCTGCTGACCCGCCTGACGTGGTTGCTCTTCGTGCTGAGCCTCGGTGCTCTGGTGTGGTCCCCCGATCCCGACTGGGCGCACGGCACGGTCCTCCACGTCGACGGACTCACCCGCCTCATGGCCGTCGTGACCACCTTCTTCAGTGGGATCATTCAGAGCTTCGCTCGGCGATACATGGCAGGGGCCAAGCGTCTGAACTCGTTCTATGGGCGGATTTTCGCGCTCACGTTCATCGTGATATTGATGACGGCAGCCAACCATCTCGTCCTGTTCGTCGGGGCCTGGACGGCCATGGGCTGGCTGCTGGCGGACCTCATCGGGCACGTGCGAGGATGGCCGCAGGCACGGGCGGCCGCTCGATTCGCTCGCTGGCACTTTCTGGCGAGCAGTGCGCTGGTGGCCGGTGCTCTCGCCCTTCTGGGCGTACAGGCCGGGACGACAACCATTGACGGTGTGCTGTCAAGCCTCCCGTCCCTTTCCTCCTCCACCGTTGCCCTGGCTGCGCTCCTCCTGCTGGGCGGAGCAATGATTCAGTCCGCCCTCGTTCCCTTTCATCGATGGCTATTGTCCTCGATGACGGCCCCCACGCCGGTATCCGGCTTCATGCACGCCGGCCTCGTCAATGCCGGGGGCATCCTGCTGGCCCGGTTCGCCCCGGTTGCCTTCGAGCTCTCCTGGGTCATGTTGGTGATTGTGTTTGCGGGCGGCGTGAGTGCGCTCGTGGGCCAAGCCTGGATTTTGGTGCAGACGGACGTGAAGCGCCAGCTCGGCTCCTCAACGGTTGCCCAGATGGGATTCATGGTCCTACAGTGCGGCCTGGGACTCATCCCGGCCGCCATCACCCACCTCCTGCTGCACGGCTTCTACAAGGCGTACCTCTTCCTCGCAACCGGCTCCGCGGTGAAGCAGACGACGCCATCGAAGGCCTCCCCCACGTCTCCGTCCCTCGCCGGAAGCCTCGTCGCACTGGTCTCAGCAGTCCTGGGTGGCCTCCTGTTCGCGACTCTCACCGGCAAGTCGCTCACGACCCTCAACAGCGGCGCCCTACTCACCTTGTTCGTCGTTCTGGCCGTGTTGCACGCCACACGAACGATGATCCGGCGTTCGGCGTTGCCCCGCACTGCCCGCCTCTGGGCCGTGCCGGTCGCGCTGCTCTCCTCGATCGGCCTCTACGCCCTCGTCTACAACGGCGTGTCGGCCCTCCTGGCCCCGCTCCCGATGGTGTCGGTGCACCCGCCCCTCACTCCACTGCACTGGACGCTCGCCGGGCTGTTCGTGGCCGCGTACGTCGCCACGGAGCGGGGCTGGCATCGTTTGAGCACGCGGCTCTACGTCGCCCTCCTCAATAGCTCCCAGCCGGTTTCGACGACCCTACTGCACAACCGCGATCAGTACAATGCCTATTGAACGTTCCGTCGTCCGCGCTCGGATCGAAAATGCAGCCGAGTACGTCGGTCCCCTCTGGCCCCTGCAAACATTCAACGCCGCCAATCCGCTGGTGGGGTTCGAGGATCAGCCGTTCGACCACGCGGTCCAGCAGGCCGGGAAACTGCTCGGGGGCCGCGGATACGCACACCCGTCGGTCTTCCGTCAGGCCTGGGAAAACGGGGAAATCGACCCCGACATTCTGACGCGGCGCCTGGCCGAACACGGCATCACGCAGCGCCCCGAGGTGCTTTTGGACCGGATGGACTCCGACGATCGCCGGGCCGACTCGGCTCCGTCGGATGAACCGCTCGATCGCGTGATGGTGAAGTGGCTCTCGGCGTTCCTCGACCAGGGGCAGGCCGCTTGGCCCATGCCGAAGCGGTCCGAGGGCTTTTACGCCGCCTGGCGCGCGGTGGCGCCCTACGACAATGCCGCCCCCTCCATCACGCGGTCAGCCGACCTTCCCGACACTCTACTGGAGGCCTTCGAGGAGGTCCTCTCCGGCTATCCCGAAAAGCGATGGGAGAGCATTTTCGTCCACCACCTCGCCGCCCTGCCGGGCTGGACCGGCTTCATTAAGTGGCGATCCCGGCGGGCCAACACGGAGTGGCAGGAGGCCTACCCCATCACCCTGGCCGACTACCTCGCCGTTCGCCTGACTCTGGCCACCCACCTGGGCGAAGCGGTGGCCCCGGATCGGGCCCGGGACCTGCCGGCCAACGGCACCGACCGGCCCTTCCTTCCCCAGATCTGGCTCCAGGCCTGGGAGGAAAGCTATCGGGATCGGCTGCTCAGCGACCTGGCGCAGGCGAAAACGCCAAACGACAAAGCAACTCGTCCCGATGCCCAGTTCGCCTTCTGCATCGACGTCCGCTCAGAAGTGATCCGACGACACATCGAGGAACAGGGACCTTACGAGACCCACGGGTACGCTGGCTTCTTTGGCGTGCCCATGCAACACCAGCCCTACGGCACCGAATCGACGGTGAAGGCATGCCCCCCGATCGTCGATCCGAAACATCGCATTATCGACCGGCCGGTGGACGACAAACAGTCCGCAGCGGATCGACACGGCTGGTGGACGGCCCTCGAAACGGGCCGCCGGGGACTCGTGAAGACCCTCAAACACAACATTGCCGCCGCATTCGGCTTCGTGGAGGGGAGCGGCGGATTCTTCGGAGGCGCAATGGCCGCCCGCACCCTGCTCCCGTCAGCACTCTTCAGCATGGCCGAGTGGGTGACCGACTGGATCCCTCAGCCCGAATCGTTCACCGAACCGACCGTGGATCGCCCGCCGTCCGACGATGCGGAATGGGAAAACGGCCTGCCCGTCGGGCTCTCTCACGAAGCGAAGGTACTCTACGCCGAGGCCGCGTTCCGCCTCATGGGCTGGACGGACCGCTTCGCCCCGATCGTCGTGTTCACGGGCCACGGCACCCAAACCCCAAACAACCCGTACAAATCGAGCCTCGATTGCGGGGCCTGTTCCGGGAATCCGGGGGGACCGAACGCGCGGGTCCTCGCCACGATTTGCAACGAGGAGGCGGTGCAGACCGAACTGCGCGAACGGGGCATCGACATTCCCGACGACACCGTCTTCCTCGCCGGCCAGCACAACACCACAACCGACGAAATCACCCTCTTCGTCGACGATGCCTCTCCTCCGGTCCCCCCCGACGCCCTGGACCAACTCCGGGAGGACCTGCAAACCGCTCAGGCCGGGGCCACCACGGAACGCGTTCGGACCATGAACGCAACGGTTGACGCGGGCCGACCGCAGGCGGCTGTCCGAGAAACCGAACGGCGGGCCGCCGATTGGGCCGAAACGCGGCCGGAATGGGGACTGGCCGGGAATGCCTCATTCATCGTTGGTCCCCGCAGCCTCACGCAAAACGTGGACCTTGACGGTCGCACCTTCCTTCACTCCTACGACTGGACCAAGGACGAGGACGGGACCGCCCTAGAGAACATCATGACCGGACCGCTGGTCGTAGGGGAATGGATTAACATGCAGTACTACTTCTCAACGGTCGATAACGCGGCGTATGGAAGCGGCTCAAAGGTCACACAGAACGTCGTCGGCAAAATCGGTATCGTTCAGGGCAATGGGGGCGACCTTATGACCGGGCTTCCATTACAGTCCCTACAGATTGACGACGAGCACCCGTTCCACCGTCCCCTACGCCTGCTCGCCGTCATTCAGGCCCCGGCCGATCGGGTCGACGCCATCCTTGATCGGCACGCCTCACTTGCCCAACTTCTTGACCATGAGTGGATCCACCTTACGATCATGGATCCTACCGAGAACAATTCGTTCTTTCATTACGAGTCAGAGGGATGGACCGCGCATACGAATGCGGCTCCCTCCTCCCCCCCCGCGTTCTCTACTTCTGCTTCCTAACACGTCTAGTGGGCTTGCGCAACTGAAATGCGAGAAATCGCAGACCGTGACGCTGTTCCCGTCTGTATCTCCTGCGCGGAATATGCCAGGGATCGACCACTGCCGGCAAACGCTGACGATTGTGGCGTCAGGGGACCGACGCTCGAAACCGCCAGAGTCGTTGTGCAAGACTAGCGTGCATTTTCACCCTCGACGTGCACATCGAGACCAACCAGACCTGCCATGAGTGACGAGTCCAACAACAACCAGACCGAGCACACCCTCCACCCGCTCAAGAAAATCGAAATCATCGTCCGCGGCGAGAAAGAGCCGTTCGTCCGCGATCTGCTCGACGAGTCGAA
>JAHENZ010000006.1 GCA_018609755.1 Salinivenus sp.
CGATTCCATTATGATCGGTGTATGGAGATCATTTCTCCGCGGGACGCTTCTCTGTATCTCGAACGAGGTCTGCTACTTCCCGCTGTCGAGCTCCGCCTTCAGCTCCGCGAGTTCGTCGTCGGTGTCGGAACTGCTGGCCTCGCCGAGTGCATCTTCGATTTCCTCGTCTACGCCCTTGCTCTCTTCGGCCATCTCCCCGTAGGCTTCCGCCATGTCTTCCTCTTTTTCCACCTTCTCCTTCATCCGCTCCATCATCGCGATGGTGCCGTCGCTGTCACTCTGTGCGAGCTCCTCGTTCACTTTTCGCGTGGCGGTCGCAGCCTTCGAGCGGGCACGGAGCGTGGTGAGTTCACTCTCGTACTGACTAATCTTCTGCTCCAGCTTGCTGACCTGCTGTTGCAGCTGGTCGGCCTGCTTCTTCTGAGACTCGTAGCTGGACTTCAACTGCTCGGCCTTGCTCTCGGCCTGCTTCTTCTCGTCGAGGGCCTTCCGGGCCAATTGGTCGGCCTTCTGCTCATCCATCTCCCCTTCTTTGCCCTTCTGCAGCAGCTTCTTGGCGTCGCTCTGATACTTGTCCGCCCGGTTTCGGGCCTCGCTCAGGTCTCGCTCCAGCTTGTTCACGACCGACTTCGTCTCCGCAAGGGCCTCCTTCGCGTCGCGCAGGTCGCTCTTGAGGTCACGAATGCCCTGCTTGAGCATCTTCTCAGGGTCTTCCGCCTCGTCGAGGGCGGCGTTCGCTTCGGACTTGAACATGTTGATGGCGCGCTTGAATAGACTCATGACGTTTAATAGTTGATCAGTGGTTGGTCAAAGACCGAGATGACTACAGACGATTGTGCTCCGAGAATGAGAGGACGCTGAACGAAACGGGGAGGGGACGGAAAGCTGTTCGCGGGAGATTGGGTCCTCAGGACTCCTAACAGAACCCCCAAGCCCCAGCGCAAAGCGCCCCACACACTAGTCGAGACTGTGACGAAGGTCAATCAATTCGTCCCCGTACTCCTCCAGGGCGAAGTGCAACGCATTCACGGTGCCGCGCAGCTCTTCCAAGTCGAGTGTGGCGAGACGCAACGTGTCTCGAAAACGAATTTGGTTGCTGTCGTCACTGAGCATGAAGGCCCCGTGGACGAGCGTTCCGTTCATCTGAAGCAGCCGCTCGTACAGGTGGGTCACGTCGGCTCCGGTCGGCACGCCCATAATGGACTGCTGGATCTCGAGGATGGGGTTTTCACAGTCGATCACCATGTTGGAAATGCCACGTTCCTCGTCCTCTACTACGAGGAGAGACTCATTGTCGTTTTTCTTCGAAATGACGAGCCCGATGTCGCCCACCCAGTTGCAGATGGTCTGAAAGACCTCGTGGTCGCGCTCAGCCTGGGTCGTTTCCATGAGAAGAAGGGAATCTTTGAACAGAAGGTTGAGAGATGAGGTTATGGTATGGTACGAATTCACGTCCCTCCCGTCAAGAGTCAATCGATCCCGTCTGGATGTTCGTCGACCCGAAACACGAGACGCTGCGTCGTGCGATTGTCCCCGTCTATGGTTGAGTGCCAGCAATGCGTACAACGAACGTGCACAGTGACGCCCCCTATCGCCGTGATTGAAAAGTGGTCGACCGACTGAAGGCTATTGTCGGGTCCGCCGTACGAATGACCGACCCGCGGCGTGTGCACGTCTCCCCCCGTAAGGCTCAGCCGACGGGCTGATGTGATGGATGAGTGCGCCTCTACTCAAATCGAAAATTATTCGCAGCCAGAAACCCGGTGCCCGTCCCGCCAATATCAGCGGTCCATTTAATGTGTCCGCGAACTGATTCGAACGGCCTCCGTCACGCTCTCTGGAGTTGGACGGATCCTTTCTCGTATACGCAGATACGGTTCAGATGACAACCGCACGGATCGGTTGGTCTCTTTTTCGCTTACCCGTAGCAGCCCGGTTGCCCCTATGATTGAGGTCTTGATTCTAGACGCCCACGAACTTGCCCAGCAACAGATGGGATCGCAGGCCATGCGGTCCGGCGCTATGGCTGGAGCCAACATTGAATCGGCCGTTCGCAACCAGATGGCCGACCGCCTGAAGAAGGGTCTTGCCGGTCGTGGCATTGACGTGACCGTCAAAAAGAAAGGGTCACAGGGAATGGAAATCAGTATCGACGACCCAGCAAAGGCGGCCTGGGAACAGGGGGTCCTTGCGTGGCTCGTGGCGAAAGTGATGCCCAGTTCCATTGAGTACAGTATCGCTCCCTCCATTCGAGACACGCTAGAGGAAAATGGCATTGAAGGGGAAGTAGAGGTCGTGTAGACGAAAACATGCAGACCGCCGAGATACACGTCTCGTGCGCTGCACCACAACCTGGCAGAAGAGGCGCCGGGATCTCAGTTACGCGCGAATTGAACGATCGGTGAGTGGCACGTGCGGGTCGCGCCCCCCCCGAGAAATCTAGACGTCCCAACGTTCTCACGTTATAACTGAGGCTTTTGTGTGTCTACAACCAAAAGCCTTTCGCACATCTTCCTGTCCCCCGTTCATCATGACCGACTCTGAACGCACGGCCCTTCGCGTTCTGCTTGATCTCGAATGGAAGGCCTCCCGGCGCGCGTACGAGGATGCAGGAGCCCCCTTCGGTTCGGGACGAGGCCTCGATCTCTGGATTGCGTTCGATCAAAAGACGACCGCAAACTAACGGCGGACCCCTTTACGATCGCTGTAACGTTCCGACGGGTGACTGACCAAAAGGGTGTGTCGTATTCTGGCACTACTTCACGCATCCTTTTCCTAACCCGCCTGTCTACAGATGAAATGGCTCAAAGCAGCAACCGTCGGTGTGCTCGGAAGTCTCGTGATGTTCTTGCTCATGATGCTCGGCATCCACGTCACGGGATTTGCACCCTTCAACCTGCCGCCATCAGCAGCCTTTCTTGAGCAACTTGGCCTGAACGTCGGTCCCCTTCCCTTGCTCGCCCACTTCGGCTACGGCGCCACCTGGTCCCTGGTGCTCGTCGCCCTGTACGGAACGGACACCGACGTTACAGCTGGCGTCACGCTTGCAACGGGGCTCTGGCTGTTTATGATGCTCGTCTACTCTCCCATCATCGGATGGGGGGTGTTCGGATTTGGCGGAGCGGGACACGAGTTGGCCTCCACCGATCCGCTCTACCTCGGTTCTCCGGTAAAGTACATTGTAGCGACGCTCGTCCTCCACCTCATCTACGGCGCCATTATCGGCGGCCTCAATCCGGCCTGGATCGAGCTTGAGACGACTCAGCAGACAACTGCGTAGGCCCTTCGCCTGAAGTGCGGAATGCCCCCGGATTCGGCCGTGCCGGGTTCGGGGGTGTTCTTTTTCGCCCCTACCTCTGTGGGCTTGCACAACTGAAACGCGAGAAATCGCAGAGATCGCAACGCTGTTTCCGTCTGTATCTCCTGTGCGGAATATGCTCGGGATCGACCGCTGCCAGCAACCGCTGACGATTGTGGCGTCAGATGACCGACGTTCGAAACCGCTAGAGTCGTTGTGCAAGGTCACTACCCCCCTTACGAGTCGTCCTTGTGGAGATCCATATAGAGCCCCATCGCAGCGGCCAGCAACACCACTCCAATGATCGCAGGCAGAATGCCGACGAGAAAGTAGGTCGTGCCCGACAACCCCCACTCGGGGCCGATCCACAGCATCGCGAGAACCCAAACGTAGAGGAGGGCTGCCCCCCAGAAAGCGTATCGAAACAGTCGATCCTTTTGGGTGTCGTCCATGGCCTCAGTCATTTTAAGGATGCTCGTTCGGGCGTAGACTGGGCTTTCGCTGCCAGCCGGTCGACTTTCTCCACGTACGCGTCCGGATCGGCCTTCCGCTCCAGCCCCCCCTTGCTCATGTACCGCACCTTGCCGTACACCGGACGTTCTTTCCACCCGCGGTCGTGCAGTCCAAAAATCCAGGCCACGTTGGCGTAGGAGTTCGGGTCCCGGCCGTCGAGAAAGTAGCGGTTATTGAGGGTGAGCGTTCGGTCGAACGCCGTTCGCGGATCGGGGGACCACTCTAGAATTTTCTTTCCCCAGTACATGCGCATGTAGTTGTGCATGTACCCGGTCGCTCGCATTTCCTTCATCGCCGCGTTCCAGTACGGATCGTGGGTGCTGCCCGTCTCAAGTTCCTCGTGGCTGTACACGTACTCCCGCTCGTCGTCGGCGTGGTCAGCGAGGGTCTCGCGCGCCCATTCCGGAAGACACTCGTAGGAGTCGTAGGTCTCCGATCGAAAGTGAACGTGGTTTACGGTGAGCTCCCGACGAACGATGAGCTCTTCCAGGTACGAATCGATGTCACTTTGAGGCGCCTGAGTGGACTGAATCTGCTGTGCGAGCCACACCGGCGATACCTGCCCGAAATGCAGGTACTTGCTCATGTGTGACACGGCGTCGGACTGCACCTGATTCCGATGCTCGTCGTACCCGTCCAGGTGCTCGTTCAGAAACGACTCCAGGATCGTCTCGGCTTCAGAGACTCCGCCTCGGTACAGGGGCCGGACCGGGGGCACGCTCTCGTCCAAGTCGAGTTGCGAAGCCACAGCACCGACGTCGTTGAGCACGAGTCCATCGCTCATCTC
>JAHENZ010000007.1 GCA_018609755.1 Salinivenus sp.
CCCCTCCTCCAACGTTTGCTCCACGGCAAAAGTGACAGCTGCGGCCTGTTGCGGCCCGGACTCACGGGTGTCCTGACGTTCCAGTCCGGACTCGGCCACGAAGGGATGGTCCTGCACTGCGGAGATGTCGTCTGATCCCGAGACAATGAGGTACGTGATTTTCGTTGCCATGGCACACTAGAGATTATCCAGAATCGTAGGGAATACCTATCGCGAGAATAGAGCGTCTTGCGGGCGAAGGTCTCGAAGATTTATCTCATCGGAGTGTCGAGAAGATCAGCATTCTCGACTGAGCACCAGATGTCTACCACTATCACTGGTTGCCACCGGTTGCTGGCGCTCTTGGAACGTGGCGCCCACATCCTCTTGAATCTGAATCCGCCCCTCCATAGCAGTAGGGACACATGCAGCGAGCTCTTCTTTTACCCGTCCCGCATCGACACGGTCTCATCGGGTCGCCAGAACAATCCACGCACGCCGCACTCGCGGGCCGCTCCTCGGACGGCGAGAATGCCCGGACGCATCTCCTCCACGAGTCGGTAGGTCTTCTGTACCGCCTTCACGTCACGCACCGCTCCATCTCGCCCTCGAAACAGAGAGGCCCCTCCCAACGCCCCTTCCACCGAAATAAGGACGTTAAAGCCGTCTACTTCGATCCATTCTCCCTGGAGGGAACAGAACCGACGACACCGCACTCGGCGGTGTGCCCACTGCTGATCGCTGCAGGCGGACCGTGCGACGGCAACCCGCTGCCGACGACGGAGACGGTACCGGTCCCCGACCAGTTCGAGGGCAGAATCGTCCCCATAACCTCCCGTCCGGAGCCAGGAGAGATCTCGGACGGCTGATCGTAACCGGGTGATCTCAGACGGGGCAAACAGCGCGTCATCTTCTGGATGTGGGCCGCGGTGCGATTGTCATACTAAAATATTTTACTTGCAATAACGGAAACTCTACGTGTGCCGTCGCGCAATTCCCTGTTCGACGGCCACCTCCGACACCGCAGCGGCCACGCGTTGCACCACCTCCTGATCAAACACACTCGGGATGATGTAATCAGCCGTCAAGCTCCGGGGATCAATTGTTTCGGCAATCGCATGAGCGGCGGCAATTTTCATCTCGTCCGTCACGTCCGTCGCGCGACAATTCAGGGCTCCCTTGAACAGCCCCGGGAAACAGAGCACATTGTTGATCTGATTCGGATAGTCACTTCGGCCCGTCGCCATGACGGCCACGTGCGGATACGCCTCTTCGGGCATAATCTCCGGCGTCGGGTTGGCCATCGCGAATACGATCGGATCTCGTGCCATCCGTTGCAGATCGTTCTCATCGATCACGTTTGGCCCGCTCAGCCCAATAAATACATCCGCGTCCTCCATGACACCCGAAAGCGTCTCGGCCTCTACGTCCGGATTCGTCATTTGTACGTACCGTTGCTTCGCGGCGTCCAGGTCGGTACGCTCACTCGTGACCGGCCCAGAGCTGTCCACCCCGATGATGGTTTCGGCCCCCATCTGGAGTAGCATCTCCGTCACTGCCGACCCTGCCGCACCAATCCCGACCATAACGATCTTTAGATCTTCGAGCGGTTTGTCCACAATTTTGAGGGCATTCAGAAGCGCCGCCACCGCTACGACCGCTGTTCCGTGCTGATCGTCGTGAAAGACGGGAATGTCCAGCCGCTCTTTCAGTTGATCCTCAATCTCAAAACACCGCGGGGCCGCAATATCTTCGAGATTAATGCCTCCAAATATCGGCGCGATGCGTTCCACGGTGTCAACGATTTCGCCCACGTCTGTCGTATCCAGGCAGACGGGCACTCCGTTCACGTCGGCAAACTCTTTCAGGAGCTGCCCCTTCCCTTCCATTACCGGAATTGCGGCCTGCGGGCCGATATCCCCAAGCCCAAGGACGGCCGTGCCGTCGGAGACCACCGCGACCGTGTTGCTTTTCATCGTGAGGCGATGCGCGTCCTCCGGCGCCTCGTGAAGGGCCTCAGAGACACGAGCCACGCCAGGGGTGTACGCCATCGAGAGTTGGTCGCGAGTGCGGAGGGGCGACTTGCTGTTCACTTCTAGCTTCCCCCCGATGTGGAGAAGGAAGGTCCGATCCGAGACATTGACAACCTCCACGCCATCGACCTCGTGAATATTCTCGACGATGGTCTGGGCGTGGTCGTGACTTCGGGTGTTGATGGTAATGTCTCGAACGAGCTCGTCTGCGCCCGGCCGGACGATGTCGATGGCCCCGATATTGCCTCCGGCCTCTCCAATCTCGGACGTCACCCGTGCCAGCATGCCTGGCCGGTTCTGAATCTTGAGACGAATGGTGATGGAGTTGCTTGCACTCGGAAGATATTCTCGTGTGTCGCTCATGTGAACGGTCAGGAAATTGGAAAGAATGTCCAGTTTTGGAAGCCCTTACAACAAAACCGTTGAGCGGAAAAAGATCAGGCAAAATAGAAAAGGGACGGCCTCCAAACCGGAAGCCGTCCCCTTCATTCTCAAGTGAATCAGGTTGACCAGTACTCAGCCACTGACCGAACCCTTCTCGTCAAACTCGGCGAGTCCTTCTTCAATGTCCTCGGCGTATGAGGCGCCGATGCCATCCAACTCCGTGAGGTCGTCGATGTCGCGGAGCTCGGCCAGAGAATTCACGCCGGCATTCTCGAGACGGGACACGCGAGGGAAGTTTTCCGGGAAGCCGCTCGTTTCGTCGAACGGTTCCGCCTCGTCCGTGTCCGTCGACTCGACGTCCTCCGCGTCAGCGTCAGAGGAGTCTTCTGCGGTCTCGTCGGCCTCCGCAGTCTCTTGCTCCTCAGCCTCGTCGGAGTCAGAATCCTCTTCCACAGCTTCCTGGGCGGCCTGTTCGGCCGCTTCGGCCCGATCGGACTCTTCATCCTCCTCCATCTCGCGCCGGAGGTCGGCCAGACCGGAGAGCTCGCCCAGCGTCGTCGGCCCGGTCGTTTCGTCGTCCTGCTGCTGCGCAGTCGAACGATCGCGGGACGGCTGCTGCTGTTGCTGCTGCTCGCGCTGCTTCGGCTCTTCGGTCGTCTCGGTCTCTTCCTCCTCAATTTCGTCCGGCTCGAGATCTTCCGCTCGCGCCGTTTCGCTGAGGACAATGTCTTTCCGATCTTTGTCGAACCGGATGACCCGCAACTCCAGCTCGTCGCCGGAGTGGTAGAAGTTCTCGAAGTTCTGCGGGCCGTCCTTCAGCTCGCTTCCCGGCACGAAGGCCTCCACGTCGAGCGGAAGCTGGACGACGAGGCCTTTGTCTTCGACCCTCACGACCTCGCCCTTCGTGTCGTTGCCTTCCGCGTATGCATCGGCAAACTGGTCCCAGGGATTGGTCTTCACCTGCTTGTGGCCGAGCGAGATGCGGCGCCGATCCTCGTCAATGTTGAGGATGACGACATCCAGGTCCTGTTCCTTGTCAACCATGTCGCCGGGATGGCGGACCTTCTTCGTCCACGAGAGATCCGAGATGTGCACCAGACCATCAATGCCCGGCTCAATCTCGACGAAGACCCCGAAGTTGGTGATGTTGCGAACGGTGCCAGTGAGCACAGTCCCTGGAGGGTACCGATCGCTGATGCCTTCCCAGGGATCCGGCTCCAACTGCTTCATGCCGAGGGAGATCTTCTGCTCATCCTCGTCAATGTTGAGGATCTTGACGTCCACCAGCTGCCCCAGCGATACCATCTGGCTCGGGTGCTTGATGTGACGGGTCCACGACATTTCGCTGATGTGGACGAGGCCTTCGATGCCCTTCTCCAGCTCGACGAAGGCACCGTAGTTGGTGATTGACACCACCTTGCCTTCGACCGTGTCCCCCTCGCTATACTTCTCGCTGATGTTCTCCCAGGGGTGATCCCGAAGCTGCTTCAGGCCGAGCGAGATGCGCTGGCGCTCCTCCTCGTAATCGAGCACCACGACTTCAAGCTCCTGATCGAGCTCGACGATCTCGCTGGGGTGCGAAACGCGGCCCCAGGAGAGGTCCGTGATGTGAAGCAGTCCGTCCACACCGCCGAGATCGATGAAGACCCCAAAGTCGACGATGTTCTTGACGGTGCCCTTGAGCACCTGGCCAACCTCAAGCTCCGAGAGAATCTCTTCCCGCTGCTCCTCAAGCTCGTCCTCGATGAGCTCGCGGTGCGAAACGACAATGTTTTCGTTCTCCGGATTCAACTTCACGATCCGGAATTCCATCCGCTTCTCGAGGTACGACTCAAAGTCGCGGACGGGGCGAACGTCGATTTGCGAACCGGGCAGGAACGCCTCCATTCCATCGAAGAGCTCCACAATCATACCGCCCTTGATGCGGCGGACGATGGTACCTTCGATAACTTCCTCGTTCTCATAAATCTCCTCAACTCGCTGCCAGCGGCGGACCTTGTCGGCCTGCTCCTTCGACAGCACGAGTTGACCGTCCCGGTCTTCCTTTCGCTCCAGATAGACCTCGACTGTATCTCCGGGGCGAAGCTCCTCATCCCCAAATTCATCGCGAGGAACGATGCCGTCACTTTTGTAGCCAATGTCAACGACGACGAAGTCTTCGTCGACCCGAAGAACACGGCCCTCAACGATGTCCTGCTCGCGAACGTCGATCGCCGTTTCGTCGATCAACGCCCGGAATTGGTCGTACACAGGGTCGTCGGAGTAACTCTGCTCTTCTTCTTCCAACTCGTCGAGCGACACCGTACGACCATAGGTTTCTCCCGTAAAGCCCTGATCCTCTTCCGTCCGTTCAAGCTCTTCGAGCGAAATGGACGGCGCCGCGGGCTCATCGATTTCCGATACGTCGACCTCTGCCTCATCCCCGGTAGGGATGTGCATGTCCTTCGCCGCAGCTTCGACGGCCTCCTCGAGGAGACGGCTGACAAACTGGGGCTGCTTGACCGGATCTTCAGCGGCAATCTCATCCCGTTCGTCCGCGTCCTCCGACTCCTCGGCATCGGACGGCTC
>JAHENZ010000008.1 GCA_018609755.1 Salinivenus sp.
GTTTTTCAGCTCCAGCTTCGCCTGTATGTTTTCGCGGTGCTTGTCCACCGTGCGGGGACTGATGCAAAGGCGAGATCCGATTTCTTTGCTGGTGTCGCCTTCGGCGGTAAGCTGCAAGACTTCTCGCTCCCGATCGGTAAGCAGGTCGAGCCGGTCCCCGGTGCTGTCCTCAAGAGACTGAGCCGACTCAAGGAGGTCTTCCGAGAGGTCACTACTGATATAGCGCCCCCCGGATACCGCCACCCGAATCGCCTCCAAGAGCTCATCCAGCGGCGCTCCCTTCAGCACGTAGGCCGAGGCCCCGAGTTCAAACGCCTTGTGGACGTACGGATCTTCCCCGTGCATCGAAAGCACGACGACGTGGATCGATCGGCCGCGCTCCTGAATCTTCTGAAGTACGTGTAGGCCGTTGAGGTGCGGAAGGCCGAGATCCAAAACGAGAAGGTCCGGGTTGTGCTCTTCGACCAGGGGAAAAACTTCAAGGCCATCTCCCGTCGTCGCAGCTACGCGGGCATCGAGGCGGTCCTCGAGAAGCGACCGGATGCCCTTCCGGGTAAGGTCATGGTCTTCGGCAACGAGCGCAGAAACCAACATGGGGACAGTGCGGATCTGTGCGAATGGACGACGGGCCTCCCTCTGGTGCGCAGCAGCGAGCGAACAGCCGCCTGCGCTCGCGCGGCCTGGAAAGAGGTGAGGGGCAAAATTCTTGCCGACACGTCCGGCCGTGCTGGCAAAGAGTCACTCCCCCCGAGAAGGGGGCGCAAGGTATTTTCTTAACGCAATTACTACATACCCACCGGATGCATAAAAGGTTTAGTAATATTTTTATCACGAGGCCCGTCCCATCAGGGGGTTGGGAACGGCGGACGGACGGGGAGTGTGATGGAGATCTGCGTGTTATCGTCGGACATTGGGTCGAGGCGCAGTTCTCCGTCGAGCCATTCCGTCCGACGCCGGATGGCTTCTTGGAAGCTCGTCTCCGTGTCCATCGACGGGGCCGTAAACCCCGTGCCCTCATCGAAGACGTGAAGGTACAACCGTTTCCCTCTCTTGCTTAGAAGCACCTGCGTGGTGTCGACGTCGCTCTCGCGGGCAATGTGCAGCAGGGCTTCTTGTACAATCCAGAACACCGTTCGCTCGATGAGGACGGAAAAGCGGTCGCTCGACGTGACCTCGACGTAGAGATCGACGGTAAGGTCGTGATCCTGCTCCATCTTGTCCACGAGGGAATGGAGGGCGTCCGTTAGGCCGTTGGCCGACAGGTTGTTCGGGTAGAGCTTGCGAGAAATGGTTCGCGAGATGGTCGACAGGTCGCTGATGAGGGTCTCCAGTTGATCGAGGTGTTCGGTCCACTCTTCGGGGTCGGACCGGCGGGCGAGGCCGACCGTGAACTGGAGGGACGTGAGCAGCCCGCCCATGTCGTCGTGGATTTCCTGGTCAATGCGACGGCGCTCTTCTTCCTGCACCTCCAGAAGGCGTTCCATCATGTTGCGCTGTTCGGTCACGTCCCGGAAAATCCAGAGCCGCCCGAGGTGAAATCCATCGTCGTCGACAATCGGGGCACTGTATCGATCAATCCACCGTCCGTCCGTGAGCCGAATCACGTCTCGGCTCTCTTTCTCCGGGTGGTCGTGGAGGTACTCGATCTCTTGCCGAAAGGCGACGGGATCGGGGAGCTGGTCGTGCACCGCCTCTAGGAACGTCTCTTCGCAAAGGGACCCAGATTGGGAACTGTCCAGTACCGCCTGCGAGATGTCCCAAATCTCAAGGAACCGATCGTTGAAGAAGGACACCTTCCGATCGGCGTCCACGACCAGTAATCCGTCGATTGTCGTTTCGGCCTGTGCCTCCAGCAGGGCTTTTCGCCGGGCAAGCGCTTCCTCTCGTTCGTTTCGTTCGGTGACATCGGTGTAGATGGCGAATCCGTCCGATGGGCCGTCGGGAGCGTCCCGGAGGGCCACCTGCAGCCGAAAATCCCGGAGCCCATCGGCCGCCCGCCGCCGGACCTCTTGTTGAATGGGTTCTCCATCCAGCAGACGCCGGCGAAGGGACGCCGCATCCTCTTTTTCGTCGTCCGGGACGATGAGGTCCTGCAGATCCTCGCCCCGAATGTCCGGCTCGTCGTACCCGAAGACCGACTCAAAGCGCTCGTTGACGGCCTGGATTCGAAGTCGTCCGTCGTCGTCGGGACGGCCGTGGACGACCGGGGTAGGAAAGTTGTGGAAGAGCGTGGCGAATCGGTCTCGTTCCTCCTGGAGGGCCTTCCGAGCGGCGCGTTGCTCCGTAATGTCGTTGAGGTGGAAGACCGCCCCTTCCAGTTCCCCGTTCGCATCGTGGAGCGGGGCCCCGCTGACCGAGAGCAGCCGCTGCGTCCCATCGGGCCATTCGATCATGTGTTCAATGTCGTACACCGGTTCTTCCGTCGCCATGACACGGGCGAACGGGAGCTCGTCGTCCGAAATCGGCCCTCCGTTCGGCCCGCGGAGGCGCCACGCCGGATCGTTGTACGTGCGGCTCGTGACCTCGTCCCGCTCAAGCCCGAGAATGTCTTCAGCCCGGCCGCTCGCCTCCACAAATTCGCCCTCGGTGTTTAGCACCGCGATGGCTACGGGACTGGTCTCCAGGATGCGATTCAAGAGGTCGCGCTCCTCCTGGAGCTGTTGGGCGGTCTCCTTCTGCTCCGTGATGTCTTGTGCCAGTCCAAGGAGCCGCCGGGAGCCATTTTTCTCGACGTACACGTGATCTCGAATCCAGCGGACATTTCCCAATTCGGGATTGGTGCGGTACTCAAAGTCTCCACTGTCCCGTTTTCCCTCCGCGAGTTGACTGTAAAATTTCCGAAACGCAGGCCGATCGTTCGGATGGACAGCGTGGTCGAGGTGGTCCTTCCAGGTTGGGACGTCATCGCTCGGAAGGTCAAAGAAATCCGCGAAGTTGCCATGCCTCCGTACCTCGTCGGTAGCGAAGTCAATTTCGAAAATCAGCGAGTCGGTGTTTTCCAGCGTGAGTTCAATTCGCTCGCGCATGTTTTCGAGCTCCTGCTCGTGCCGCTTCCGCTCGGTGATGTCCCGAATGATGCTCACCACCCCGTCGGGCCAGTTCTCGTCTTGAAGGGGCGTCACGACGTGCTCGGTGTCGATGATGTCCCCATCCTTCCGGCGCATCTGGTACTCGCCCCGGAAGATGCCGTCCGCCTCCAGACTGGCCTCACTGATGACGCCGAACCGCTCGTGTGCCTCGGGGCTCTTGTGTAGCTTTTTCGTGCTTTCGCCGATCAGCTCCTCCTTCTCGTATCCGAAGATCTCTTCCACTGCCGCGTTGCACGTGAGGATCTGGCGCTCCGCCGGGTCGACGACCACGACGGCCTCGGCGAGGCTCTCAAGCGTGGTTTCCAGAAGCCGCTTCGTCTCTCGTAATTCTCGCTCGGCTGCTTTGCGCTCCGTTACGTCTCGACACGTGTACATCCGGCGCCCGTCCTGAATGTGCACGCGCCGAATGTTGATCAATAGATCATGCTCTGTCCCCTCGGCGTCGACGACGCGGTGCTCCACGTTCGACATCTCTTGTGCCGTTCCGAACTCTCGGGGTTGGGCCGGGTCGCTGCCCAAGAGCGCGGAGATCGTTTCGAGCTCCTCCACCTCTTTCGGCGTCCGCTTGAAGATGTGCTCAGCATTTGGGCAGACGTACGTAAACGTCCCGTCTTCCCGAGTGATGAACACCGCGTCCGAGATGTTGCGGAGGGTTTCCCGATGGAGCTCCTCGCTTTGCCTCCGGGTCCGTTCGGCCTCGCGTCGCGCGGTAATGTCCCGGCTATTTACAATGAATCGCGTTTCACCTTCCACGTCGATGCACCGCAGGTCCACCTCTACCGGAAAGGTCGACCCATCCTTGCACTGGAACGTTCCCTCCCACCGATGGTGGGCACCCGGCGCCATGTCCGACCAGAGCGCTCGGACCTTGTCCGGCGTCGCGTCCCGGTCCAGCTCCCACACCTTCATGCCGGTCAGCTCGTCCGCCCGGTACCCGGTTTTCTCACAGAGATGCGGGTTGGGCGCGATCAGATTCCCCTCCTCGTCGTGGAGGTTGATCATGTTCGGAGAGTGCTCGAACAGCGCTTCCAACTGCGCCTTTGTCGGTTGCGATTGCGGGTGCTCTTGCTGACGATCCTTCAGCAACTGTCCCGCCGTTCGGGCAAGGAGGTGCACCGTAGCGGCGTCCTCTTCGGTGAACGGAGCGTCTCGGGCCGCCCGGTCGGCAAAGCAGAGCGTCCCGTAGAATGTCCCGTTCATAACGACCTTCGCCCCGAGATAGGTGGAGAACCCGAAGGCTTCGTACGCCGGGTCCTCGCGCCATCCCTCTTCGGGGGCGTTCTGGACGGCGAGTATGGCATTCTCGGAGAGGATCCGCCGACAGTACGTCGTGGAGAGGTCCCGGGTCTCGCCGGGGGGCACGGCCGGGTGGGACTCGCTCCCCTCCACGATGGTGTGGCGGCCGTTGGCGATGTCGATGCGGGTGAGGTACCCGTGTTCGGCACCCAGCCACTCGCGGCCGAGCTGCAAGAGTTCCTGGAGCGGGTCGTCCTCGGACCCGAGCTCACGGAGGCGGGCAGGGTCGGGGGAGGCCTCAATGTGCTCCTCAATGTCGTCGTCTTGCTCCTGAACCGAGAACAAGCGTCCGTGCGAAAAGTCGGTTTCCTGAATCTGAGCCATAGTAACGGGTCCCCGTTCGTGGGCCGGGCAGGGTCGGCAGTTCCTCGCAGAATCGTGCGGCCGAACGTCGACTCTTCCGGCAGAAGAGTACGAGCGTGTTTGAAGAAATAAAAAAGTACGAGGGGCGTTCCGTCGTGCAGAAATGACTCCGTAGTCGGTTTGGGCGAGGGCCCTCTAGAAGTGAACTCGACAGGTGTCGAGGACACGAGCGGCCGTTCGCCGAGAAGGACCGGGAACGCAGAAGAGGACGCGGGGTATGATAGATTGAAATTGAAAAGTTCGAATTCAAAGTGTCACGACGTGGACCGAGAGACGCGCGCCGCGCTATACCTGTGGATTGCCATGAACCGGGCCGCCGGCAGTATCCAGGAGCACCTGACCCCCCAGGTGGAGTCGCATGGGGTGACCCTCACGGAGTTCGGCGTGCTCGAAGCCCTCTTTCACAAGGGACCCCTTACCCACGGCGAAATTGCAAGTCGAGTGCTCCTGGCGAACAGCAGCATCACCTACGTCATCGACAAGCTCGAGGACAGAGGACTCCTCCGGCGGCGCCCGTCCGAAGAGGATCGGCGCGAGAAGATCGTGGAGCTGACTCCGGACGGACAGTCAAAGATCGAAGACGCATTTCCGGAGCACGCCGCGCTGATCGACGACCTGATGGCAGACCTCGGCCTCGAGGAAAAGCGCGAGGTGGCCTCGCGGCTCCGCCGCATAGAGCGCCGCGCCGGCGAGCACGAGTCTGCGTCGTCCTCCGACGAATAATCGAATGGCATTTCCCCCATCAAACCAGCACGAGATCATGAGCACTGACGACGGTCGCCCCACGGTTCACGGCCTGCACCACGTGACGGCCATTGCCGGCGATCCGCAGGAGAACATTGACTTTTACACGGGCGTGATGGGGATGCGCCTGGTCAAAAAGAGTGTCAATCAGGACGCCCCCGACACGTACCATCTGTTCTATGCCGACGACGTGGGCTCTCCGGGAACGGATCTCACGTTTTTTCCGTGGCCCGATCTGCCGAAGGCCCGCCCTCGCGTCGGACAGGTGGTGGAGGTGCCCTTCGCGGTATCGTCGGGCAGCCTCGGGTACTGGCAGGAGCGGTTCGAGGAAAACGGCGTGACGACAAAGGAACTGGAGACGCGATTCGGGGAGCGGACGCTGCCGTTCGAGGACCCGCACGGCCTGCGGCTGGCTCTGGTCGAGACCGACGACGAACGCGAGTTTGCACCCTGGGGGCACAGCCCCGTGCCGGCGGAGCACCAGGTTCGAGGGATGCACTCCGTGCGGATGTGGGAGCACGAGCTGGGACCGACCGAGACGCTTCTCACAGAAGTGATGGGGTTCGACAAGATCGACGAGCGTGAGGGCTGGCACCGATACGGAGTGGAGGGCGGCGGATCGGGCACGCTTGCCGAGGTGAAGGTCGTAGAGCAGAATCCCCGCACGAGCAATCGCGTGGGGGGCACCGGCGCGGTCCACCACGCGGCGTGGCGGATGCGCGATACCGACGAGCAGAAGGCCCTGCGGAATGTCGTTGCGCAGGTCGGCCTCCAGCCCACGCCGCAGATCGACCGGCACTGGTTCACGTCGGTCTACTTCCGGGAGCCGGGGGGCGTGCTCTTTGAGCTGGCGACCGACGGGCCGGGCTTCACGGTGGACGAAGATCGGGAGGACCTGGGCACGTCGCTCGTGCTGCCGCCGTCGATGGAGGACCGGCGCGAGGAGATTGAAGCGGCCCTCCCGCCGCTCGACCGTCCGGAGGGGCGGGCGTAACCGACGGCTCCTCGCAACCCGATGTCCAAGAACCCGGGGACGCAAACACGACGAATGGTCTTGAAAGGCGAGACTGTAACGCAACGGCGGCTGCCCTAATGGACTGTTGCATGTCATTTAGCGTCCCAAGCGATCTCAAAATTCCCAAATCGCGGCACGTCATTTCGAGAATGGCAATCTGAGATTGCCTACGTCGAGAAATCTTCCAGACGAAGCCGCCGACTTTGAGGAGGCTTCTCGATGCCAATCTCTGTACCTTTTCGAGATTAATTGGAGGACCGAGCACCCGCGGCATCGGGCTTTTTGCTCTCTGAAAAGGTCTGTATTCTTTTCGTAGCGCCGTTGGAGTCCAACGGCGCTACGAAGGGAGCATCCCTCACGTCTGGCGGATAATCTAATAATCCTACACAGATTGGCTCGCTCGAAGCGACCTGCTTGAGGAATTTTGAGATCGCGGCTTCAACCCGCAAGGTTATCTGTAACAGTCCACTAGTGGGCTTGCACAACTGAAACGCGAGAACTCGCAGAGATCGTGACGCTGTTTCCGTCTGTATCTCCTGCGCGGAATCTGCTCGGGATCGACCGCTGCCGGCAAACGCGGACCATTGTGGCGTCAGGGGACCGACGCTCGAAAGCGTCACGCTCGAAACCGCCAGAGTCGTTGTGCAAGGTTACTGGCTGCTCGATGCCTGGGCCCGCATTGTATCGATCAATCGCAGGAGAGCCTGTTCTTTACGCCAACGACATTTTGAGGTGGAGATAGTATCACGAAGGACGTGGCTCCGTATCATCACACACGTCCCTGGCCGAAACGTCCACGGGGCGGGTCTTTCCCTGCCCTGAATCGTTGGGGTCGGGGGCGTGCCCATTGACTCTCACCGCGAGCCCAGTCGTACGAATTCCCTGAAATGGAGACCGAACCGACGGAGCCCTCCCGACCGGAAGCGTTCACGGACCTCCCCAGGCACATCAGCTACGTCCCGCAGGGGCGCGGCTCGGGCCTCCAGGTCCGCATCTGGCGCGAGGGGACGACCTACCAGAAGTTCTTTGCCCAAAGCCGCTTCGAAACGGACGAGGATTGTCTGGCGGCTGCCCGGTATTGGCGGGATCTCAAGCTGCAGGAGCTTCCCGAGCCCAAAGGGCCCGGCGTCGAGCAAACCGAAGAGGTCCGCGAGAAGATCAGTCAGAAGATGACGTGGACCGGGATTCGGGGGCTCGGCTTCCAGGTCGGCAAGAAAAGCGGCAAATTTCGCCTCTACGCGACCGCCCAGTGGCGAGAAGACGACCAGAATTGGTCTCGCATGCGGTCCCTGCACGCGCACGGCATCGAAGAGGCCGCCAACCAGCTCTCCCGGGTTCTGGTGGAACGGATCCCGGAGCACGAGGACGAAGACCCTGCCGATCTGGCCCGGCGCTGCGCCCAGGCGCTCCGCCGTCTTATCAGCCGTATTTATCAGGCGGGAACCTACCCCTCCTCCCGTCACGGCCACGAAGAGGAGCGGTACGAGGTCCTCGCGCGGTTTGTCGAGGAGAGCGACTCGCTCCCGGTCCCAAGCGAGTGCCCTTCTTAAAGACTCGACGGGACGGGGCGCTCACGTCTGCAATGCGGGGTACATGGTGCGCGCCGACGCTTGCGGGCAGGGCGTGGGGCAGTCTCTCTGCGAGCACTCTCTAGACGACGCCCGCCGGCTCGGGTACAGAGCCATGCAGTACAATCTCGTCGTGGCCACCGACGAGCGGGCCGTTCACCTGTGGAAAACGATGGGCTACAATACAAAATCCGACTCGAGATGTCGGGATGCCAGGAGGCGAAATCGCCCCGAAGGACGAGAAACGGCAATTACCGGAATGAGGGGCTCGCCCTTTCCCGTCGGATTCCGTATAAGATCGTGGGCACGCTGCCGAAGGCGTTCGACCACGCAGAGAAGGGCCGGGTGGACGCCCACGTGATGTACCGCCTCTTGTGACGGGAGTCCCAAACTGTGTCTTCCGACAGCTCCAATGAGGACACCAACTTCGCAAGCGAACTGGGCACGCCGAAGGCTTCGTGTGTATCAGGACGACAGGCAAGACCCACTTTTCTGATACGAAGCACAGTGTCCCATGCCTCGCATCCTTCTCGCCCTCTTGGGCAGTACGTTGCTGCTGGTCGGCTGCGACTCGGCTGCGCCGACGGATCGACCTCCCGTTTCTGAACAGGTCTTCGGCACCGAACACTATGACGCCGGGATCGATCTGCTGCAGACGGGCGACGGGGGGCTCATGGTGGGGGGCAAGGGCCGCGGCGTCCTCGCTCCTGCCGATGGCACCATCCCCACCCCGAACCTGACGCGCCTTGATGCCGACGGGCGGGTGCTGTGGTCGCGCCTCTACGACGATCTGCAGGGCGGCGAGCTCCTAGCCGTGCACCAAAACGGACCGGGGTACGTCGTGCTGATTCGTACCGGAATCCTCACGAACGACGAGAATGCGCTTCGACTCGAGACAGTTGGTCCGAACGGCCGTCGCACCAACCGGCGCAGCCGCCTGCTGTACCAGCGCGCCGGCGGAACGGCCCACACCAACCAGCCCCTTCGTCGCACCCACGACGGCGGCTTCATTCTTGCCGGGACGACCTCTCGGGCGGCCGACCGTCCGCGCCGTGCATTTCTCACTCGGCTCGACGCCACCGGAGCGGTGCTGTGGGAGCGGACCTTCGACGACATTACCTATGCCTGGGCCGTCGTCCAGACGACTGACGGCGGGTTCGTCATGATTGGGAGTCCCGGCTCCGAAGATCCCGCCTACGACGACGTTCTCCTTCTCAAGGTCGGGTCGGACGGGTCGGTGCTGTGGAGGCGCGCCTACGGGACGGACGAACGCCGGGAACGCGCCGCGGCGATGGTGCCAACCTCCGACGGGGGCGCGGTCGTGGTCGGCCAATCGGATTATTACGGCGAAGAGCGGAGCGAGGAATGGGGCTACGCCTTGCGCGTCGCCTCCGACGGTACGCAGCAGTGGAGCACGACCTACGGAGACGAGGCCGAGTACGACCTTCGAGCTCTCACTGCACTTCGCGACGGCGGCTTCATGCTGGCCGGTCGTCGGCGCGAGAAGAACGGGGAGACGGACGCGCTTCTACTCCGTATCAACGAAAAAGGGACGAAGGAGTGGCAGATGACGTTCGGGGAGGAGGACCGAAGGGAGTTGGCCAACGCCGTCATCGAACTGCACGATGGTCGGGTGGCCTTCACCGGTGCCACCGGGCCGGACGAGCCGAGCTACGGGGGCGCCGACTTCGACGTGTTCGTCCGCTTCGTTCCTCCGGACGCCTACCGGAACGCTTCCTAAGAGCCGCCTCCGGGTGTGCCTTCCTCACCGCTGGAATTCCTTCAGCAGGTCGTCACGCCCTCACGGCTCACCGACCGGCACCTCGCCGTACCAGTTCATCCCCGAGCCGCCGTCCGACCCGGCGTCGTACACGTAACCGTAGGCGCTCCCCTGCCGAACCGGCTGGCCGCGGACCCACTGCGCGTCGACACTGTCGACCTGCAGCGTGGCGGGCGTCCAGGTGCCGGGCGCGTCGCTGCGGGTGTGATAGAGGTGTCCCGTCCCGGCCTCGATGAACAGGACGTGGACCGTTGAGTCGACGGCCACGGCGTCGGCCCCCACCTGATCGGAGTCGGCGGCGCTCTGGACGACGGCGCGCTCGGTGACCTGGACGGGATCACTCAACCGACCGTCGGCACCTGCCCGTCGCGCCCACAGGGTGCCGTTCGCCCGGCGGTAGAGAATGACGGTGGTGTTCGAGTCCGGAAGGTGCACGAGCGGGAGGACGGAGCCGA
>JAHENZ010000009.1 GCA_018609755.1 Salinivenus sp.
CTGCAGCCACGCAGAACCGACAGTAGCGGTAGGACGCCACGGGCAAGTCGGTGTGACAGCTCCGACACGTCGCTGGGGCGTCCGTTTCGACATCCTCGACAGCGAAGGGGGAATCACGTTCGCCCTCGGCCGTTTCGAAGAGGTAGGTCCGCTTCTCGCCCGGAGAATCGCCCAACAGGATACTCAGGCCAACGGCGCAGGTGGCCACTGCGATCACCAGGATCCCGACGGTCACTGGCTCCATGTGTGTACGTCAGACGTGCAGTTTTCAATACTTAACTACTGTGTACATAGTATAATTATGCTTAATACTGCTTAGATAACTACCTTATTCCAAATTATGGACCGTTCTGCCCAATAAAATCGACGGTGCTGGACGGACGACGACAGCCCGGCTGGTGGGCCCGTGGGTCGGCAGTCGCCGCGTCCGACGTCCGTCAGACGCCCGTCAGACCCGTACAGGGGCTTTAAGACTGCTGAATTCGCATAGGACCACACTATGCCGCCATTTCGTTCCGATCCCCTCGACGAGCTGGTGATTCCCGACGGGACACACGTCGAGGAGCACGACCTCGTGACCGAGGGAGACATCATCGTGGGCGGACAGAGCGTGATCGAGTTCGGGGTGCGGGGCCGGAACGTCGTCGCCGGCGAGCGCGTCCGCTTCGGTGGCCACATCGAGGCCGAGGGCGACTGTCGCCTGGACATGTGGTGTGCCGTCGAGGACAACGTCCTCGTCGGCGAGGACGCCTACCTCGGCGAGCGCGTCGAGATCGGTGGCGAACTCAAGGTCGCGGGTGACCTGGACATCGGCGACGACGTCGACATCGAGGACGGGTTCGAGGCCAACGGCTGGATCGTCATCCGGAACCCGATGCCGACGATCGTCTTCCTGTTCGTCTACCTCGGCCAGCTGCTGCGCATCGGCGAGGAAGAGGCCGCCGAGGAAGTCCTCGCGGCGATGCTCGACGGTGACGGCGACCGCGAGCACCAGCCCGCGATCGTTCCGCGCGGTGCTCGCGTCGGCGACGACGCCTGGCGCGTGTCCACCCCGGCGCGCATCGGCGACGAGTGTCGCCTCCATGGCAACGTTCGTGCCGAGTCACTGACCGTCGGCCGCGACAACGAGATTTTCGGCGGCCTGCGCGCAAAGGAGGGGATCACCCTCGGCGCCGGCACCGAAGTGGCCGGCAACGTGACGACACGGACCGGGACGGTGCGGATCGGGCCGGACACGCACGTCCGGGGGGACGTGGCGGGCGAGCACGTCGAGGTCCACCGCGACGCCGAAATCGACGGCAGCATCCGCGCGCGGGAGGAGACGACGATGGTGACCGAGCCGGTCCTCGAAGAGCCGGCAGTGGTCTCGTTGGACGACGTTGAGGCGTCGGCTGAAGACGCGTCGGCGGAGGGCCCAGCGTCCACTGACGCCCCACGCGACGACGGCACCCCGACCGACGACACCGCCCCAGCCTCCCCTGCCGGGGACGAAGCCGCAACCGCGACGACGGGTGCCAGCGGCACGGACGAGCCCGACGCCGACGAGGCGTGAGCGCGTCGCCGCGTCAGTCCCAGCGTAGCCAGATGTCGCCGTCGCTCGACACCGTGATCCGCAGGCCCTCGTAGGAGAACGTAACCTCGACGTCGTCGTCCGCGTCGCCGCCGTGGCCGATCACTGCTTCGAGGGCGTCGGCGTCGATCACCGATCCAAGCGGCGCCAGTTCGTCGTGGTCGGTATTGTGGACGAACGACGCCGCCTTGACGACGGCGTGGGCCACCGGTTCGGCGTTCGGGTCGAAACTGAGGTGAAAGGTGTCGGGTCGGCGCTCGTAGCCGCCACTCGTTCTCAGATCGCCGAGAAACGGCGTGCCTGCCTCTCGAACGAGGTCCACGACGGTCATTGGTGACGGTCTCGCTCGGGCGGGCAAATGCCTTCTCACTCCGGAAGATACGTCCGAAAAAAATCGGTACCGCCTCCCTCATCCCGCACCCGCCTCAGAGCTCGAGACGGTCGAACTGTTCGTCAGGTGCTCCGAGGGCTTCCAGACCCCGACGTAGCGTCGCGGTTAGCTCTTCGTGGACGTCCGCTGCAGATTCGCTGATATCATCGGTCTGTCCCGGCTCGGACTCGACGTCGAAGAGCATCGGCGCGTCGTGCTGGCGCCATGCCGTCGCCGGCACCCGCCAGACCGGGGCGTCGGTGTATGGCAGCGTCGCCGGCTCGATTGGCTCGGGGTCTGCCTCGTCGCCGCCGTAGGCCGACCCGGCGTAGGTCGCCCCGTAGCGGTGGAGCGGCGCGTCGTTCGTCGGCGGGTGGAGGTACGTGTAGCGGCCGTCGGTGACGTTCACGCCGGCCCCAAAGTAGCCGTATAGTGCCAGCTTCCGGTGGTCGGCGGGGTCGGTTTCGCCGGTCAGCAACCCCAGGAGACTCCGGCCGTGAGGTCCAGCGTGTTCGAGGCCGAGCGCGTCGCAGATCGTCGCGTGGACGTCGACGCTCGACGTGAGGCCGCCGATCCGCGCTCGCGTCGCGTCGGGGTGGTGGATCAGCAGTGGGATCCGTGCAATCTCGTCGTAGGTGGGCTGGTGGTTCTTGGCCAGCTGGCCGTGGTCGCCGAGGGCGTAGCCGTGGTCGGTCGTCACGACCACCATCGTCTCGTCCCAGAGGTCCTGCGTATCGAGGGCATCGAGAACACGCCCGAACCACCGGTCGGTGTAGGTCACCTTGCCCGCAAACTGGGAGCGGACGAACGCGAGTTCGCGCTCGTCCATGTCCTGGGCGGCGACCGAGGCGTACTCCGGCCAGATCCGCAGGTCAGGGTTCCGTGGGTCCTCGTCGGTGTACATCGAGGCGTATGGCTCGGGGTTGTGAAACGGTTCGTGGACGTCGAAGCTGTCGACGTAGCAGAACCACCGGTCGAGTGCTGGCGTGGCCTCGCGCAGCCAGTCGGCTGCAGCGCCGAAGGTCCGGGCGGCAAAGAAGTCGGTCTCGTCGTCGGGATCGACGTCTGCGACGTTCCGAGCGTACTGCGCGTTGGTGCGGCCGATGGCCGCAGCCTCGACCGGATCGATCCCGGACTGGGCGAGGAGCCGGTCGTCGGGCCGGCGCGGTGTCGTCCGCAACGCGTCGCGCTCGTGGCCGCGGACGAACTCGAAGGAGAGGAAGTCCGTCCAGTAGCCGTCGCCGCCCGCCTCGAAGTAGTGGTAGTGGTCGGTGACGAGGTGAGGATAGATGTCCGCCTCGCGGGCAAGCGCCGGTAGGAGTGCGTCGAAGGGCTCCGCTGGACCCCAGGGCCGCCACAGAAACTCCCGGACCCCGGCGAGGAGTTCCCGGCGTTGGGGCATGCACGGCAGCGACCCGGCCCAGTGGGCGTCGAAGACCGTGG
This sequence comes from Salinivenus sp., assembly GCA_018609755.1. GTDB lineage: Bacteria > Bacteroidota > Rhodothermia > Rhodothermales > Salinibacteraceae > Salinibacter. Next base: position 3,384 of record JAHENZ010000009.1, read on the forward strand.
CACGGTCGGCGAACCGGTCCAGTGCGTCAGTTTCGACGGCGTAGTCGGTCACCGCTGGCCGGTC
>JAHENZ010000010.1 GCA_018609755.1 Salinivenus sp.
GGATGGAATGTGCGGTCCCCGGCACAGGTCCGTAAACTCGCCTTGTTCGTAGAAGGAAATCTCGCCCTCTTCCAGGTCCTCGATCAGCTCCAGCTTGTACTCATTGCCCACCTGCTCGTAGTGGTCGATGGCGTCCTCCTTCGACACCTCGCGCCGTTCGTACGACACGTCGCGGCGGGCGAGCTCTAGCATCTTGTCTTCGATTTCCTCCAGCTCGTCGGCCGAGAGGGTTTGGTCGCCCAGGTCCACGTCGTAGTAGAAGCCCTGGTCGATGGGCGGACCGATGGTGAACTTCACGTTCGGGTAGAGCTCCTGCAGCGCCTCGGCCATGAGGTGGGCCGAGGAGTGCCAGAAGGTTTCCTTCCCCTCCTCGTCGTCCCACGTCAGAATGGCAATCTCGGCGTCCTCCATAATCGGGCGGGCGAGATCCCAGACCTCCCCGTTGACCTTGATGGCGAGAGCGTCCCGGGCCAGCCCGGCGCCGATGCTCTCGGCAATTTCCCGCCCGGTCGTGCCGGCCTCGTACTCGCGCTCGGAGCCGTCGGGAAGCGTAATCGTAATGGTCTTCTCGTCAACGTCGGGCATGGGGACCGGAGAGGAAGTTCGTCTGCGCGGGGCGGACCGATAACAAAAAAGCCGCCTCATACCGACAGCTGTCGGTACTGAGAGCGGCAACGGTGGGTCCAAGTGGACTCGAACCACTGACCTCTACGATGTCAACGTAGCGCTCTAACCAGCTGAGCTATGGACCCAAGAGGGGAGTCAGATACCGAACTCCGTACGGGACTGTGTATCTATGCCCGCAGCGCGATCAGGATTCCGGTCTGTCCCGATTCACGGAAACTTTTGTGAGTGGCGGCCGAATTGGGACGCCGGATTCACGTCTGGCCGCCCTCTCGCCGACGGGTGGGCGTTTGAGAGGGCGACGCACTGGAGGACTCCGAAGATTCCATTTGTGCATCCCCCAGGGAGTTCCGGGATGAGTTCCCGACCTGGGCGGACGACGACGAAGGAGAATCGATCAGGACGCGCTCCAGCTGATCGGCGAGCGTTTCCAGAGAGCGGAGCTGGGACCGGCGCCAGGCCTTGATGCCGGCGTAGGCGATCGGGGTAGTGATCGAAAGGGCGATAAGTCCCCCGAGGAGCGCCCAGAGCCAGGATCCCATGCTTCCGCCCACGATGGAGGCCGCGACGATGGTACAGACGGCGCCGATGCCGAGCGCATTCAAGAGCGGGGTGCCGTCGGTGGAGGTCCGCTTGGCGAGGCGGAGTTGCGTCTGCTCCCCGCTAGGACGCAACGAGACGCGCAATTCCCGGGTATTGCCGAGGCGGTGGTGGGTCCATTCACGCGTGTCCCCGATCCGCTCGGTGGTGCTCCATTCGAACGGAGAACTCAGGGACCAGCCCTGCGGGACGCCGGTGCGATGCCGGAGCTCGCTCAGCAGTGCCGTCCACGCCTCCTCCGACATCGGCCGGTCGATCCAGCGTTCCACGAACAGGTGGGAGTCGTTCACGTCGGTCGAAGCGTGCGTGGTCTTCGGCCGGGACAACTCGCGGGCGGCCTGACGGACGTGGCGCGGATCCACCCCCGCACTTTCCGCCGCCTCTTCGACTTCCTGAAGTGTAAGTCCCGGGGACGACGACTCGTCGCCCGACGCGGCCTGCAGTTCGGCGGCCCGTGCAAGCAACTGCTGGATTTCGTCTTCGTCGAACGTGGCGTCGCGATCCATCGGTCTACAGGCATTGAGCAGAGGAACAGACGGGAGAGATGCCCATCGTTGACCCGAATGAATGATTTCTTTCGTATCTCGCTGAAACGCTCATTTCGACCGGAAAGGTTCGAGAACGGGATTCGAGATCGGGCCTGTGACTTGTTTTGAGGTCGGGCACCGGTTTAGTTGCCAGCGATTCCAGTGCTGAATTTCCGCTTCCGATCATGCAACTCAACCTGGTACACGATCACGCGTGGGACGTCTCCCCGGACGAGGCGAAGCAGATTCAGGAACGCTTGGCCCCAGCGGTGACCGAAACGTCTCATCCGGGAAAGGTCGAGACCGTAGCGGGGATCGACGTGAGCATCCGCGATGACGTCGCCCAGGCCGCTATCGCCGTGCTGGCGCTGCCGGATCTGGAAGTGGTGGACCAGGTGATTCACCGGTGCGACGTGCCATTTCCGTACGTGCCGGGCCTGCTCAGCTTTCGCGAGACGCCGCCCGTCCTTCCGGCCCTGGAGCAGCTGTCTGTGACGCCCGACGTTATGATGACCGACAGCCACGGCCTCGCCCATCCGCGTCGGTTCGGCTTTGCGTGCCATCTCGGCGTCCTGCTCGACCACCCGACGCTCGGGGTCGCGAAGTCGATCTTAGTGGGGGAGCCGGGCGGCCCGCTCGATTCGGAGAAGGGCAGCCGCGTGCCGCTGGTGGATGATGGCGAAACCGTCGGCGCGGTGCTGCGCACGCGGACCGACGTGAATCCCGTCTACGTGAGTGTGGGGCACCGCCTCACCCTGGAGGATGCCGTATCGCTCACACTCGATTGCAGTCCGCGCTACAAAATTCCCGAACCCACCCGACAGGCGCACAAGTTGAGCCGGAGTGAGCCGTGACGATTACTCTGAATGGAACCTCCCGGAACGGCGTTCTTCCGTATATTGCTCGTTTCGAATGACAATCTTTCCCAGCATGCGCTCGATTACCCTCGACAATCTTCCGGATGGAGTCTACGAAAAGCTGAGGGCACGAGCGGAGATGCGACCTCGAACCGATGGTGGGAATGTGATCCAGCTTGTGGGACGGGAGTCTGAGAGGAGGGGGAGAAGCGAAGACGCGCTGCTTCGTCGGGCCCGTCAACTCCGAGGACGAACGTCTTTCTACCTCACGGAAGAGTCGCGGCGGGCTGCTGTCGAAACAGGCAGAAGCTAAGCAGTCCGGAAAACACCCATACACTCACATACTCGGCTTTTCAAAATCGCCAGTCGGGGTGTTCAGGAAGAGCAACTGACAGTTCACGACTTCCTCGCGTATCGAAATATGACCGACGACCTCACGATTCGACGTGCCACGGTGGAGAACGCCGACACCATCGCCCACTTCAACCGGCAAATGGCTGAGGAGACGGAAGACAAATCGCTTGATCCCGAAACGGTGCGGGACGGCGTGCAGGCCCTGTTCGACGATCCGAGCCGCGGCTTCTACCTCGTGGCCGTCCGGGACGAGACGATCGTCGGATCGTTAATGATCACGACGGAGTGGAGCGACTGGCGCAACGGTACGTTCTGGTGGATTCAGAGCGTTTACGTGCGGCCGGAGGCGCGGCGACGCGGGGTCTACAGAGCCCTGCACCGGGCGGTGCGACGAGAGGCCCGAGACGCGGACGACGTGTGTGGACTTCGCCTCTACGTAGAGCGGGGCAATGAAGCGGCGCGGGAGACGTACGAGGCCCTGGGGATGACGGAGACCTCCTACCGAATGTACGAGGACTTGCTATAGGTCCCCGTCCGGTTCGGCTGCGTGGAAGCCCGGCGCTCCGTCGCCGTGCTCTTCTCCCTTTGCGAGGGCCACGTATCGTCCGATGAAGGTGACGGCTCGCTCCCCCGCTGCGTCGATTTTACACTTCAGGTCGAGCCGCGCTCGGCCCCACCGATCCAGCATCTGCTGAAAGCGCTCCAGGGCGTCCTCGTCCGGCCGCTCGCAGACCACCGAGATGTTCTCGTATACGGGCCGCATGTACTCGATGTCACTCTCCTGAATCATCACCTCCACGCGGCGCTTCATGTCTTCGACCGCGTCCTCGACGACCCGATGCATCATCGCCCAGCCGGTGACCGTGGCCAGCATGCTGAGGCTTCCGCCGAAGGCACTCCCCATGTGGTTGACGTTCGGTTGCAAGGGGGCCGAGGCCCGCACTCGCCCGTCATCATCCGCCACGAGCGAAAACTCGAGGTGCTCCGTGATGGGCATCTTCTCCGTAATGAGACGCTCCAGTTCCTCCAAGGCCCTTTCTGTGCAAGACGAACTGGCCATAGTGCGAGTCCCGGTGTAATTTGCAGGAAACGTGTAGAATGGGGCAAAAGTGGACTGCCTTAACGAGCCGCCCGAAGGTACGTTCTGTTGGATTCCCATTTTCTGATCGCCGAACGGAATAGTAACAAAAAACAAGCCATTTAAAATCGTCCCCTCCTTTGACAATGCCTTCTGCATTCCCACGCCTCACGGTTGCCCCTCACGATTCTCCGGTTTGAAAGGCCCCAAGGAACCGTCGACTAAGAATTGAGGAGTCCGTGATTCCTCGCAGTTTTCTGTTCGTCCCTTTCGAATATCCGTTCGTCCACATGTCCGCTTCGAATCCCTTCGCCCAGATTGCGGATCGGTACGCCGGCCACCCCGATCACGTACAGCCTCCCCTCATCACGAAGGCCATTGGAGAGGTCATTCCCTTCGTGAGCACTGCCGGATGTTTCATCGATGCCTATACGCCGACGCGCGTCGCCGTTCGTCTCGACAACCGGGAGGATGTGCAGAATCACCTCGGGGGGCTCCACGCCGCGGCGCTGGCGCTGCTGGCCGAGACGGCCTCCGGCCTCGTGGTGGCACTCAACGTCCCGTCGGGGTCTGCTCCGCTGCTTCGTACGATGGACGTGTCGTTCGACCGGTTCAGTCGGGGCACCGTACAGGCCGAGGCCACGCTTGCCGACGAGGAGACCGAGCAGATCCAGTCCCGCCGCATCGGCCGCATCGATGTGGGGGTGACGCTCACGGCGCCGGACGAGGACGATACGCTCGTCTCCAGCAGGTTGCAGTGGGCGTGGCTGCCGGAAGAGAAGCTCTCCCAAGACGAGTAAGGAGAGCACGTCCCGTTGCTCGGTGAGTGACGCCCGGTTCTCGCTGAGGAATGGGGGACACATCCGGCATCGTCGTCCGTACGGACCGAGAGGACCCTTTCTGAAACCCCGTCTGGTTCATGGCACCGTCTTCTTCATCGCCCGCCGCAGCGGCGTCGGATCCATCTCCGGCTGCGCCCGACGAGGCCTCGGCAGCAGACGTGGCCCTGTTCGGCAAGGACCCGATGCCCCGCCTCGTGGACGTGCACCCGATGATGGAGCGCCCGTCGAGCGAGCCGGCGACGGTCCGGCTCTACCAGCGCACGGAGGACTTTGCCGACATTATCGAACACGAGGAGCAGTTTTTCCCCTTTTTCTTTCTGAGCGACATCTCGCTGTTGAAGGGCTTGCGGGACCGGTTTCGCTTTCAGGAGCTCAACGGCAACAACTTTTTTCGGTACCTCGTGGTCTTTGAGACTTGGAACGACTACTGGGACGCCGTGCGGCAGGTGGAGCGGCGCACCGACAGCGATGAGAGCTGGCCCGACGAGATCTACCGCGTGGGTTCGCCTACCCAGCAGTACCTCATGCAGTCGGGCCGCACCTGCTTGCTCGACATGACGCTCGACGACCTGCACCGCCTGCAGCTCGACATTGAGGTCTACACCGAAGGCGGCTTCCCCAGCGCCGAGCGGCCCGAGGATAAAATCATCATTGTCGCCTTCTCCGACAATCGAGGCTGGACGAAGCTCCTCCACCTCCAGGAGGGCGTGGACGAAGCCACCCTGCTCCGGCAAACCGTGCAGGTAATCCGGGAGCGCGACCCCGACGTGATCGAGGGGCATAACCTGTTCTCCTTCGATATTGCGTACATCCTCGACCGCTGCGAGATGCACGGCGTCGACTTCGCGATTGGGCGGGACGGGTCGGTACCCCGCACGTACGACTCCAGCATGCGCTTTGCCGAGCGGACGGTCGACTACCCGGCCGTCGACATCGTGGGGCGGCACGTCATCGACACCTACTTTCAGGTGATGTCGTTCGACGTCTTCAGTCGCGACCTGCCGGACTACAGCCTCAAAACGGCCGCCCGCTACTTTGGCCTCGCTCCCGAGGAGCGGACCTACATCGAGGGCGTCGACATCTCGAAGGCGTGGCGGGAAGAGCGCGAAAAACTGCTCGACTACGCACTCGACGACGTGATCGAGACGAAGCGCCTGGCGGGCCACCTCTCCGGCTCCACCTTCTACCTGGCGCAGATGCTCCCGATGACGTACGGCTCGTCGGCGCGGCGCGGGCCGGCGGCCAAGATTGAGAGCCTGTTCGTGCGCGAGTACCTGCGGCAGCGCCACGCCCTGCCCCGCAGTGAATGGGGCAGTCAGTCGATGGGCGGCTACACCGACATCTTCCGCACCGGCGTGATGGGACCCGTCGTGTACGCCGACGTGGAGAGCCTGTACCCCTCCATCATGCTCAACTACGACGTGAAGCCGTCCGGCGACTCGCTGGACCTTTTTCCACAGCTTTTGGAGCGGCTCACGGACCTGCGCCTGGAGACGAAGGAAGACATGCGCAACGCCGAGGACGAGGAGATCCGCAGTGAGCTTGACGCGCGGCAATCCTCGTATAAGGTTTTGATTAACTCATTTTATGGAGTTCTCGGCTTCTCCCTCTCCGCCTTCAATGATTTCGAGGAGGCCGATCGGGTGGCCCGCACCGGGCAGGAGATTCTGCGCGAGCTCATCGACGAGATTCGCACTCGGGGCGGCACGGTGATCGAGGTGGACACGGACGGGGTGCTCTTTGTGCCGCCGGACAGGGTGCGGGGAGAGGAGGCCGAGGTTGACTTCACCGTGGGCCTTACGGAGGCGATGCCCGAGGGCATCCGCGTGGGCTTCGACGGACGGTACAAGAAGATGCTCTCCTACAAAAAGAAGAACTACGCGCTCCTCACGTACGACGACGACCTGAAGTTTAAAGGCTCCTCGCTCATCTCCCGCTCCAACGAGCCGTTTGGGCGCGACTTCGTACGGAAGGCCATCCGCCGCCTGTTGGACTACGACGTGGAGGGCCTGCACGACCTCTACGTGGATACCCGTGACAAAATCATCAACCACGACTGGGAGAGCGTCGAGAGTTTTGCTCGTACCGAGACGCTGAAGGACAGGCTGGAGGACTATGAGGCCGACGTGGAGGAAGGCAACCGGCCTCGGGCCGCCACCTACGAGCTCGCCAAGCAGAAGCAGGAGCGCACCGGCAAGCCCGTCAAGAAGGGCGACCGCATTACGTACTACATTACCGGCGACAGTGCGAACGTAACGGCCTTCAAGCACTGTGCGCTCGCTGCCGACTGGAACCCGAACGATCCTGACGAAAATACGGCCTACTACCTGAAGCGGCTCAACGAGTTTGCGACGAAGTTCGAACCCTTCTTTACCGAGGAGGACTTTCGACTCGTCTTTTCGCCGGAGGACATGTTCGGCTTTTCAGCGGACGGCATCGAGATTCTAGAGCGGGAGCTTGAGCCCGACCATCCGACGAGTGAAGACGAGCAGGAGGAGGTGCCGTTTTAGGGCACGCTGCGTATTTCGTTTTTGGTAAACGTCATTTTTATTAGGCAACACGAAGTACGCAGATCAGAATTGCCTCTCTTCTTCTCCGAACATCTTTTGCCCTATGTCCTACCGGCAGTTCCTCGTCGGACTTCTGTTCGTTCTTCTTCCGCTAAGCGCGGCGGCCCAATCCGAGCCGACCATCCCCATCGAGAAGGTGGTGTTCTTCAAGAGCGGGGTCAGCTACGTGGAGCACAGGGGGCAGGTGCAGGGGACCGAGACGATGATGCTCCGCTTTTCGGACGAACAGATGAAGGACGTGCTCAAGTCGCTCGTGCTGCAGGACAAGGGTGGAGGGACTGTGGGCACGATCTCGTATCCGTCTCAGGATCCGCTCCGGCGCACCCTGGAGGGCTATCCCCTTAGCGATGACCCTGAAGGATTTGGCACACTTATCAACCAGGTGCGAGGGGCCAATCTCCAGATCAACACGGCTGGCGAGTCGGTCACGGGGACGGCCGTGAGTGCGGAGCGGCGCGACGGTCCCAACGACGCGGAGCAATGGTACCTCAACCTCTACAGCGACGGCACGCTCCGGTCCATCGCGCTCGATTCGGTACAGAGCCTTCGGTTTGAGGACCCGGATCTGCAGGAGCGGATGCGGAAGGGCCTCGAAGCGGTTGCCGCGTCCCGGAATGGGGACAACAAGCCCGTTCGGCTTCGTTTTGACGGCACCGGCTCGCGGCGTGTACGAGTGGGGTACGTCGTACAGGCACCGGTGTGGAAGACGAGCTACCGGCTCTTGCTGCCGGACGAGAATGAAGGAGAAGGACAAATCCAGGGCTGGGCGATTGTCGAGAATCAGACCGACGCGGACTGGAGCGGGGTGGACCTGACGCTCGTGAGCGGCCGGCCCGTGTCGTTCGTGCAGGACCTCTACGAGCCCACCTACGTCGAACGTCCCGTCGTCTCTCCCACCTCCGACCGGCCCCTACGACCGAAGCAGCACGAGGAGGGAATGGACGCGAGCGGCGACAGCCGGATTGAGGTCGGCGGATCCACCTCCCGGCTCGATTCGCGCAGTATCGGGGGCGTGGTGCGCGACGCCACGACGGGGGAGGCGCTTCCTGGTGTGAATGTGGCTTTGTCCGGAGCCGGGCGGGGGACGGCGACCGACCAGCAGGGCCGCTACGAAATTCAGGACGTTTCTCCCGGCTCATACACGGTAGACGTGTCGTTCGTGGGCTACCAGTCGGCCGAGAAGACGGTTCAGAAGGGGAAATCGGCCCTTCGGGTGGACGCGGCCCTTCAGCCCTCAACGCAAGAGATGGAGGAGGTCGTAACGGTGGGGTATGGACGGGATGTCAGTTTCAATGCGTCTCTTGATCTTGACGATCGTCTGGATACGTCGGAAGGGTCGGCCCCGACTGATCCTACCCAGGGTGTTTCGTCTGCTGCTACGGCGGCAGAGGCCGGGGCCTTCTTCCAGTACCAGGTGGGCGATGTGACGCTCGACCGTCGCCAGTCGGCCATGTTGCCCATCGTGACCGAATCGGTCCAGATCGAGCGGCTCAGCATCTACGACCCGTCGCTGCACGAGCGTCATCCGCTGCAGGGGGCGCGGCTGGAGAACACGACCGGTCGGCACCTCGCCGCGGGGCCGGTTACGGTTCTTGATGAGGGCGGCTATGCGGGGGATGCCCGCCTCTCCGACACCCCGCCCGGCGACACGCGCTACGTCTCCTACGCCCTCAACCAGGACGTGCAAATCAACCGGAACGACGGGGGCACTGAAGAGACCGTTGAGACTGGAAAAATCGTTGGGGGCGTGCTGCAAATCTCTCGCAGGCGCGTGGCGTCGCAGACCTACACCGTTGAGAACGACGGGGACACCGACGTGACCCTCATCCTCGAGCATCCGCGTCGCGGCGGCTGGTCGCTCGTGGGGCCGGAAGCGGAAGAGCAAACCGCGTCGGTGTACCGTTTTCGTACGACGATAGATGCCGGGGCCACGGAGACGCTCACGGTGGAACAAGAGCGGACGGTGAGCGAGCGGCGACAACTCGCCGACGCGTCGCGGGATCGGCTCCTCTCGTACGCTCGCACCGGCGATCTTCCGGATGACGTGCGCGACGCGCTGGAGAAAGCTGTTGAACTTCAGCGATCACTCGCGCAAACCAACGAGGACCTCCAGCAGGCCGAGCAGCAGCTTCAGCGCTACCGGGACACCCAGTCGCGTATTCGGGAGAACATGAACACCATTGACTCGGAAACGGAATATTACCAGCGCCTCCTCAATAAACTGAGAGCCCAGGAGGACGAGATCGAAGAACTTCAAGACCGTATTGCCTCGTTGGAGCGCCAAAAGTCCGAACAGCAGGATCGCCTCGACAGTTATCTGCAGGATCTCGACGTGCGGTAAATATCTAAAAATCCGTTAGGTCTTTCCCGCAATACGAATTTCGGACCGATCGGCATCCCACTCGCTTGTCTCTTTGGTCGGCAATCGAGACGTTAATCCAACGCTCCCTCGGCTGTTGCTTCGTGCATGGATCTCCTCCAGTCGAGCCTCGCGCTGCTCCTCACGTTGACGATTGACTCATGAAACGCTACGCCCTCGCCGGAACCTTTGCCATGCTTGGTGGCCTTGCGACCCTCCTCCTCGTCGCCAGCATTCTCTACTCGTGCCGACAGGGGGGGACGCCACACCAGACGCCATATAACTCGAAGACGGAGACCCATTCCGGTACGTCCAGTCATTCGAGCTCATCCGGGGTCCCGTCTTCCAGGACGGTTGTGGATGCTCGTGCCCCTTCCACGGTCCGTCTGACGTTCGAGCAGGCGTAACAAAGGGATTGGGACCGGGGATGCTCAACTCTTTCGTTCAACTCGAACCGCGGTCATGTCGGATTCTTCGAGTGACGTTCCCCGTGGCCTCGTCTTTGGAGCACTCCGTGGTGGGACCGCCCCCCAGAGGCGCACGCTCGCGTTCATTTTTGTCGTAACGATTGCTGGAGTCGCGTTGCTCTGGCCCGTGTATCCCTTCGTCCCAAGCATTGAGCCGTACGTGCTGGGGCTTCCGTTTTCGTTTGCGTGGGTCGTGGGGTGGCTCGTCGTCGTGTTTGGTGCGTTGGTCTTTCTGTACCGGGCGGAAGAGCAGGGGCCGGAGGGAGAGTAGACGATCCGGCCACGGTGCTGCCGCGGCGTGGTTCGTGGAAGTGTAATTCGTGAGGGGTGATAGGGGGCACATCGGTCATTACGCTTTCACGCCTCACGCCTTACGTGTCTCTTCTCGCTCCCGCGCTCTCCCCCCCATGCCTTCTTGGCAATATCCAAAGTAGAGGGCTCTTGGGCCGTCTCTCATCGATCACAATTATCCTACACGGTTGCTCTAACACATGGAAGCGTGGGTCGTCATCCTACTCGTCTGTGGAGGCTACCTCGTGCTTGCCCTCGGGCTGGGCGTCTGGTCGGGGCGCACCGTGTCGAAGAGCGTGACGGGGTACGTTGCGGGGGATCGCACGCTCGGCACGCTCGTGCTGTACTTCGTGCTCGGAGCGTCGGTCTTTTCGTCGTTCGCGTTTCTGGGGGCGCCGGGGTGGGCGTATTCGCGGGGGGCGGCGGCCTTCTACATCATTGCCTACGGTACGGTCGGGATGGTGCCGTTCTACTTTCTGGGGCCGCGGGCGCGGCGGGTGGGGGAGGAACTCGGCTTCGTGACGCAGGCCGAGATGCTGGCCCACCGATACGATAGCCGGGGGCTTTCGGTGGTTATGGCCGTATTGAGCGTCGTCGTGTTTGTGCCGTACCTCACGCTTCAGATGAAAGGGGCGGGCTTTCTGCTGTCCACGATCTCGGAGGGGCACGTGCCGCAGTGGCTCGGGGCGCTCGTGGCGTATGGGGTCGTGCTCGTCTACGTCTTTGCGAGCGGCATGATGGCGATTGGGTGGACGAACACCCTGCAGGGCATTTTCATGATGATCGTTGCGTGGTTCCTGGGGCTCTACCTGCCGTTCGAGCTCCACGGTGGCGTGCAGCCGATGTTTGAGGCCATTGCGGCCAGCGACCTGCGGGACATGCTGACGCCGCCGGGCCTGGCCGACGACGGCGAGCCGTGGACCTGGGCCGGGTACAGCTCCGCTGTGATCGTCTCGGCCGTGGGCTTTTCGGTGTGGCCGCACCTCTTCATGCGGGCGTTCACGGCGCGGAGCGAGCGGACACTCAAGCTCACTGTCGTGCTCTACCCGACGTTTCAACTTTTCCTCGTCCCGATCCTGCTGATCGGGTTTGCAGGCGTCCTTTCGTACCCGAACGTCTCGCCCGCCGACACCATTGTCCCGCATCTTCTCACCGAAATTGAACTCTCGCCCCTGTTGGTGGGACTCGTCTGTGCGGGTGCCCTCGCGGCGTCGATGTCTTCGGGCGACGCCATTCTCCATGCTGCCGCGTCCATTGGGCTCCGCGACGGCATCAAGCCGCTGGTATCTGGGGACATGACCGACCGACGCCAGCGACAGTGGATTCGGGGACTCGTGATTGTCGTCAGCGCTACGGCGTACTACTTCGCCGTGTTCTCGGACGTCGGCATTGTCGCCCTCTTGCTTGGGGCGTATGGGGGCGTCGCGCAAATCTTTCCTCTCATTTTTGCCACGTTCTACTGGCCGCGGGCGACCGGCGCGGGGGCCCTGTCGGGACTTCTTGCCGGCGTCGGGACAAATACCCTGTTTCTGGTGACTCCCGAGCTTCGACCACTTCCCCTGCATGAAGGGGTGTATGGGTTTGCCGTCAACATTCTCGTCTTCGTGACGGTGAGTCTTCTCACAACTCCGCATGCTCGCGAGCGGCTGGCGCACTACGTTTCTTTTGAGGCCGAACGGGCGGTGGACCGCGACTGAAGACGGGGACGGTCTGTAAGCAGGAACACAGGATGGGTTTGGAACAATGGTTGCGTGTGTACCACCTAGGAGATAGGTTACCGAAACCGTGATCAGCTCTTCCCTCACCGATTTTTGTATGAGTTCATGCATCGCACTTCTGCTTTTACGCTCGCCTTCGTCCTCGCCGGACTCCTGTTTGTCTCTCCCGTTCACGCACAGCGAGGATTAGACGATCTCAGCGATCTTGGGGAAACGCTTCAAAGGCTCAGTAAGGGATACGCCGATAACTACGTTCAGCCGGTCACAGACGCCTTCGGGGCCGGTGTCAACAGCGGCCTCTTTCGCAGTGCCGACGTGGGTAACAGCGTGATTCCGGGCTTTCCCTTCGACGTGTACGCCGGAGTGAGCGTTTCTGGTACCTTCACCTCATCCATGAAGACGAGCTTCCGGCCGTTTGGGGGAGGGTCGGAAACATTTGGGGATGGTCGGTTCACCGTTACCTACGAGGGAAGTGGCGAGGTACCGACGGTGCTCGGCCAAACGGAGCCCACGAATGAAGACATTGTCATTATAGATAACCAAACGGGGGAAACCGTACTTCGTGAGAAAGCGCCGCAGGGCCTCCTCGATACGCGGGTTGCCCCACTCATTATCCCACAAGTTGGCGTAGGGTCCATCGCGGGAACTGACGTACAACTCCGGTACTTTCCGAAGTCCAAACTTTCCTGGGGGGGAAGTAGCTACGGAAAGGTCGGGGTGTTCGGGCTTGCCGTTCGTCACGACATTGACCAGTGGGTTCCGGCCCCGCTTCCGATCAATATTGCCGTTCAGGGGGCCTGGAACCAATTCTCTCTCGAAAACGAACTGCAGGGACAAACTCAAGAAGTGCTGGATGCGTCGGGATGGGCCTTCAATCTCCAGGCCAGCAAGGGTGTCCCGGTTCTCCCCGTTATCTTCTACGGCGGCCTCCAGTATGAAAAGTTCAACGTCAACTACGATTATACCCTGCCCAACATTGGCGACATTTCTCTCGCTCAAACGGCGGCCAACCGATTTCGAGGACTCGCGGGCTTCTCGGTTTCGCTCGCCGTCGTTCGGTTCAACGTCGACTACGCAATCGGGAGTGCCAACAATGTCGTGACGGCGGGCCTCGGCGTCCGACTCTAACGGGGTAGGCGTCCGAGAGGTCAAGTGTTGAACGCAAAGAGGTCCCTTGCCGGGCATGGCAGGGGACCTCTTTCGTGTGTTTGTATGCGTGGACGGTTTACCCGTCGTCAATTTCCAGCTTGCGATCGATCTCCTCAAGCTTTCTGCGGGCGAGTGCTACGTTGGCGTCCGCCCGGTCGAGAACGACGTACGTGAAAATGTTCTCGGTGTCGTGGAAGAAGCGGATGAGGTGGTACTGCTGGTCGAGGGAGATGAGCACGTCCTCAATCTGCTCCTCCGGCGCAAGATCCTCCAGGATCTGCTTCTGGGTTCGTACGACCACCGTGCTCCCGGCGCCGGCCAGCTCCATGTCCAGTGCACCGCCGCCGACGGTGCCCAGCGGAACGCCGGACTCGTCGTGAACGATGGATGCGCCTACTGCGCCCTCGATCTCCATTACGGCGTTCAACGAGTCGCGAACGTCGGCCATAGTACTGATCGATTCCTTCGAGGAGAGCAGCTATTCTGCACGTTCGTTCGCAGGGGAGGTGGGTGCAATTTTCTCCGTGTACTGCTCGCCCGCCCCCATCACGACGTTCTTGGCCCGGTCCGGGCCGAAGAAGTCCTGCACCCGCACGGTCTTGTCTTCGAGCGCCTTGTAGTCCTGAAAGAAGCGTCGGAGCTCGCGGAGGCGGTGGTCCGGCAACTCTTTGATGTGCCAGTAGTCGTTGAAGGCCGGGTCGTCCATGTGGATGCAGATGATTTTCGCGTCCTCCTCATCGTCGTCGAGCATGCTCATCATGCCGATGGGGCGGGCGCGAAGGATGCTCAGTGGGTCGACTGCCTCCTGCGCGAGCACCAGTACGTCGAGCGGGTCTCCGTCGTCGGCGTACGTTTGTGGAATGAAGCCGTAGTTTGCGGGGTAGACGACCGAGGAGTACAGCATGCGGTCGACCCGCAGCATCCCGGTCTCCTTGTCGAGCTCGTACTTGACCTTGCTGCCCTGCGGAATTTCGATAATCGCGTTGAATACGTCGGGGGCGTCGGTGCCCACGTTCACGTCGTGCCAGGGATGGGCCATAGGGGGGGCGAATCAGTGATGGGAGAGCGGGAGAGAAAGCGGGACATCCGCGTTGAGTACGGAATCACGCCTTGGAGAGGTCGAGGACCCTACGTTCCGTCGGGCCGACCGGTCTGCGGATCCTCTTTCAGGTGCTGGGAGGGGTCGAAGGAGCGTTCGGTCCCGCACCAGGCCGCGAGGGCCGCACTCCGAATAGGGGCTCCCACGTCGTCGAGCACGTCGAGGCGCGACCCGGCGGCTTCGGGGGTGTCCTGATTGCCATCTGCAGCGTCGAGGGCCTCGGCGGCCCGCTGGACCTCTCGGGCGAGCTGGGAGGCCACCTCTTTGCTGTGATCCTCCACCGTGAGCAGGCCGTCCCGGTGGAGCTCCGCAAGGGTGCGAACGGCGTTGGCGGTGCTCAGCGTCACGTCTCCCGCGTCGGGGTCGCCGGAAATGGAGCCGCTGCGGGTCGTAAGGGTGGCCGCGACGGGGGCCAGCCCTCGCTCCTGGAGGGCCTCCACGAGGGCCTGGCCCGGTTCAGGTCCACGGTTCACGATGATGCTTGTGCGTCCAATGTACGGCTGGTCGGCGACGAGGCCCTGGACGTGGTCGGCGAGTGTGGCGGCGTCTGCCACCTCAGTATGATGCCGGATGTGGTTCAGGCGGTACCGGGCGGCCCCATCCGAGGGCTCTTGCTCTTTCTCCAGGATGGTGAGCGTCGCGTCGAGGGACGCATCGGCAGTAGGGTCAACGTCAATTCCGAGGAAGAACGCGTGCGCCATAGCAGTACGGGGGTATACAGAGAAGGTCGCAAAGAACGGAGGCCGGACGCCGTCATCGGGGCCTGACGGCGTCGCACCCACGGGTCGGTATCATGACGCATCGCCGCATGCGTTCCGCTGCACAGAAAAGAGGGGCGTCCCCCCACGCCGGGCGATTTCGGGGCCGAGTGCCGAGACGTCTCTTCAGAGAGAGTCCCTGCGCGCAAGCCTCTCAGTTGGTCACGGTGCAGTACTGCACACTGAAGTACGACTGGTCGTCTGTCCAGACGGTCTCGACCGAGAAGCCCGCCTCTCCAATCAGGTCGGCAAAGCCGTCCACCGTGTACTTGAACGAATACTCGGTGTGGATCGTCTCGCCGGCCGCAAAGTCGAACGTCTCCCCGGCCACGGTGACCGTCTGTGCCTCTCGGCTACGAAGGAAGCTTTCGACGCAGCCCTTCTCCTCGTTCCAGATGCTCTCATGTTCGAACCGGTCGAGGTCGAAGGTCGCGTCGAGCTCCCGGTTCATGCGACGGAGAAGATTTTTATTGAAGGCCGCCGTGACGCCTGCGGCGTCGTTGTAGGCCGCCTCCATGACCTCTACGTCCTTCTGCAGATCCACGCCGATGAGCAGACCCCCATTCGGGGCGACCGCCCCGGCAATGCGAGACAAGAATCGCTGTGCTTCTTCGGGCTGGAAGTTCCCCACCGTTGAGCCGGGATAGTACGCTACGGTTCGCTCTACTGGCTGCGGGGGATCGGGAAGCGTGAACGTGCTGGTATAGTCGGCACAGAGCGGTTGCACGGGCACGTCCGGATACGCCTCCGCCAGCGACTCGGCGGCCGCCATCAGGTGCGAGCGGGAAATGTCGACGGGCACGTAGACGCCCAAGTCGTCAAGGTGGTCGAGCAGGATTCGCGTTTTGGTGCTACTGCCACTGCCCAGCTCCAGCAGCCGCGCCTGCGGACCAATGGCCTGCACCATTTCGTCGACATTCTCCTGCATGATGCCGATCTCGGTCCGCGTCGGGTAGTATTCCTCCAGTTCGCAAATCTGGTCGAAGAGCTCCGATCCTCGTTCGTCGTACAGAAACTTCGAGGGGACCTGTTTTTGAGGCGTCCGGAGCCCTTCAAGGACGGCGTCTCGGAACGATTCGGTGGCTGGAGCCTGATCGACGAGGGGGAGCGTATGGGGGGGCGTTTCCATACCAAGGGATAGACGGTCTGGAGAGCAGTGGGCTACTTCAAGTCGCGGGGTAGGGGCAGTCTCCTGAACTGCCGCGCCTCATCGGGAGGGAAAAAGGGGCGGTAGGGAGAGCAGATGAAAGAGACTGTTTTGATTCTTGGATCGTAGCGCCTTCGGAGCTGCTCCCATTTAACTTGCGGGCATGTAGTGAGCCTCTAGGCGAGAATGCCGATTCATTTCAACCGCTCCCTAGTCGTGACGGGATGCTTCTAAACTGAACATGTAAAGTCAAAACAGTCTCTAAGGCTGCGAGGGAGTACAGGAGCCGTCGGGGACGTTCTGAGCGGCGGATGACGGCGAACGGTACGCGACGGATCGGTGGGTTCAGAGCCGATCAAGGGCAAAGGGTCGCCCGCCGATCGTGCAGCACACCGCGTCGCTCTGCTCAGTTCTGCATGAAGGGCTGTTTGAGATACACCCCTAACAACGGGGGTGTCTCCCTGGAAGTCAACGGCGTCACACTGAAGGTGCAAGGATTGCAGGAATCGTTACAGGCCGCATGGGGCACGCTGGGCGGCACGCCGAAGATTGTTCGGTGGTTCCGGGAGCGTAGGAGCGCTTTTCTGAGATGAGGGGAAGCAAGAACATCACGGCTCGTTGTGCTCCAGATCGGCAAGGGGATCGGGATGCTGAAACTGGTACCCGCAGCGGCGCTTAATCTTGTCGTTGCGGATGAGCTTGCCGGTGGTGGTGTCGGTACGGTCGAAGGTGGGGGCCTCCAGGCCGGAGACCTCGGCCGCACGGGTGTAGAAGTCGCGCCGGGTCGGATGCTCGTCGGCACAGGCGTTGAAGACATCGTTCCGCACGTCCTGCTCGATGAGGGTTTCGAAGATTCCGACGGCGTCGTCGCGGTGAAGGAGGTTGACGGGGGCATTGGGGCGTCCCACGTCGGTTCGACCCGCGAGAAAGCGGCCGGGATTGCGGTCGTCTCCGTACAGTCCGCCGAGGCGAACGATGGTCGTGTCGAGCTCCGGTGTGTCTGCGAGCAGGCCTTCTACGTCGAGCAGTGCTTCGCCGGTCGAGCGACGGGGACCCGGTAAGGCCTCGGGGGATCCGGGGGGGCAATCCTCCTCCGACAGGCTCCGTTCCACGTTCGGGTACACGCCCGTGGAGCTGGCAAAAAGAATCCATTCCACTGCGCCCGCCAGCGCCGCGTCGCGAACCGCCTCGATCTGACGGCGATGCCGGGTGCGTACGTCGTCGGCGCCGCGAGAGGGCGGAACGTTGAGCACGAGGACAGGCGAGTCGAAGAGAGGGCCCGGGTCGGATTCCGACAGGTCGGGGTCGAGCGTGAGGAGCACCGGCTCAATGCCGTCTTCGCGCAGGCGATCGAGCTTGTCCGGGGTGGTGGTCGAGCCGCGAACAGTGAGGCCTCGGGTTCCCAGGCGCCGGCCGAGGGGGTGCCCCAGCCAGCCACAGCCCAGAATGCTAACCGAATCGGTCATCAGTGCGCGGGGGAGTGCGATTCTACGACGTTGAAGGTGCCGGTCCCTGGCCCGTCCGATGGCCGTTACGCCGGTCGTTCGTACGGTCGGGGGCGGAAGCAGGGGACGGGGTGCGGAAAGCTAACGGTTCAAGGTCTTCATGTCTACCCCCAGGTCCGTCGGGTCCGTTTCCGGAACGGGGGACGTGTCGGGAGTCGTTGCCGGGAGGGTGAGGATAAAGGTACTTCCCTCCCCCGGCGCTGAGTCCACGTCAACCGTCCCGTCGTGCAGATCGACGATCTGCTTGACGATGTACAGTCCGAGCCCGGAGGACGTCTCCCCACCCGTCGGCTGGGTGGAGAGGGGCTGAAATGGAACGAACATGCGCTGCTGGTCGCTTTTGCTCAGGCCCGGCCCCGAATCCTTCACCTTGACCCGGACCACCTCTGCGTGCCGGGTGATCTCCACTGTGACGGACTCGCCGGGAGGCGAATACTTGAGGGCGTTGCTCACCAGGTTGCTGATGGCCTCTCGAAGCTTACGCTTGTCCCCTCGAACCGCACAGGGGGCGTCCACTACGGAGCAGTGAAGGGCCTGGTCTTTTCGCTGGGCCTGGGGCTCGAAGCTTCGCACCACCCACTGGGCCAGGGTGGCGACGTCCACGTCCTCTTCGTTGAGTTCGGAGTGGGCCGATCCGGCCGCCGAGGCCAACAGGTCGTCAATCAGGTGGAGCGTTTCGTCGGCCGATTCACGGATGAGATTGAGCTTGCGCTCGTGATTGGGAGGGAGTTGGTCGGCCTCCAGCACGATTTCGGAGAGGGCCCGAATGCCGAAGAGCGGGTTCTTCAAGTCGTGGGCCGCCACGCCTAAGAGCCTGGACTTTTCCTCGAGGGTCCGGCGAAGGGTTTCGTTGGTCTGCAA
>JAHENZ010000011.1 GCA_018609755.1 Salinivenus sp.
AGGAGATCGCGATCTCCAATGCAGAAGTCATTTTGCGCGAGATCCACGAAGTCGCAGCGCCCTGAGCAAGGCGATCCAGGCAATCTTTGATTGCTAAGATCGCCAGCGAGGAAGCACTCTTGGGGTGGCCGTAGATGTCTCGCCAAACAGCTTCTCAATGGCTTGATTACCGACCGGTGATCAACGTTCTACTCGACGGCTAAACGTGACGTACCACTAATTCCGGCGTTTCCAGAGATCTTCTCGCCAGGACTCGGGAACGCCCCCAGAGGCCCCCCACGCGTAATTGTAGATCGTAACGTCTTCCTGCCGTCGCTCGCGGCGCTGATCCGCCCGAATTTCGCGTACGCCAACGGGAACGCTCTCGCCGTTCGACGTCGCGCTTTCCCGTTTCACGACAGGATCGTACTCAAAGGGAAGGGGGTGCTCCGGAAAGTAGAGCCGATACACGGTCGCGGCGGCCCAGACGAGCAGAAACACCAACACCGGTCCGATAATGACGAAGAAAAGAGGAGACATGGACCCTGCTGGTATCTATATTGGTCGTTGGAAGCGGTTTTGTGTATAAACCACACACAACCTTCATTGTTCGGTCCATTTCCCGGAGACTGTGAAAGAATCGGGACAACCGTACGCTCTCCTTTAGGGACTGTCTGCATTTCCACTTTCAGTAGATTCCCCACCCGCTCCCTGCTGATCGGGGTAATCCGCGGGAGCCACCCGCAGGTCCTCCGAATCGAGTTGATCCATTTCCTGCTGCGCCTCCTTCTGCTGACGATCCATCTCCTGCACGGTCTGGGGCGCCACATTTCCCAGGTCCCCCCGGTAGACGGTGTCAAACATCGTAAATGTGATAAAGACCACCACCATGATGATGCCGATGGTGAAGGTCAGAGCATTGACCGGATTGTCGTACTTCAGAGCCATGAAGAAGACCACGACGAGCGTTGCCTTGGTCGCGGCAATGGCAATCGCCACGGGCACAGTCAACGGTCCCAGCAGAGACGCCACCGGCTCAACGGCAACGGCAACCGTAAGCCCCGTTAGAACAATAAGCCCCCCGAAGACCGCAAGGAGCGTATTCTTCGGAAGAACGTGATGATCGTCGTCAGACATAACCGATAGAGGTCTAAAATTCAGCAAACAACCTTGTAGGGCTCCACTGAGGGGCCGTCTCCTGCCCTGGAGTTCACTCCGTCCTCTGTTTATATCAAGTAGAGGAGGGGGAACAGAAAAATCCAGATAATGTCGACCAGGTGCCAGTACAGGCCCCCGAGCTCG
Source organism: Salinivenus sp. (assembly GCA_018609755.1). GTDB lineage: Bacteria > Bacteroidota > Rhodothermia > Rhodothermales > Salinibacteraceae > Salinibacter. The sequence continues at coordinate 1,282 of JAHENZ010000011.1, forward strand.
ATGTGGGTGTAATACTCACTGCTAAATGCCCCCCGCCAGACGTGAAACGCCGCCCATCCCAAAAATCCCATCCCAATAAGGACGTGGAGCCCGTGAATCCCAGTCATCACGAAATAAATACTGAAAAACTGGGGGGCGTACGGAATTTGGGCGAGGTGCTCGTAGTGAGCCCCGTGCGGCTCGAACAGCCCCCCCGGAAAGGCGCCGTGTTCGAACTTGGACGTATACTCGAAATACTTGATCACCATAAACCCTCCCGCCAGACCGATCGTCGCCAGCAGGCTGTAGAAGCACTGCTTGACCTTGTCCAGCTGAATGTAGTGAATCGAGAGCGCCACCGTTAGTGAGGAGGTGAGCAGCACAATGGTGTTGATCGTCCCCATCGTGCGATTCAGGGTTGCACTCGCCTCGGCAAAAGCCGTCGGGTGCCACTGCCGAAAGACGGCGTAGGCCACGAACATGCCGCTAAAGAGCAGCACCTCCGTGATCAGGAAAAGCCACATGCCCAGCTTCGCGGAGTCGAACTGCTGCTCCGACGACACGAAGTGATGCTGCAGGTGTGCGGGGTGATCGTGGTCGTGCTCGATGTCCGTCGTAGTGGGCGCCGGAGCCGTCTCAGTGTCAGTAGCCATGAGCAGTCAGGACTCTCGTGAGTCTGCCGACCCGCCGAAGGTCCCACAAGGGCCCTCCGGCATCGAGCGGCAGGAAATTTCGAAGACGAAAAAAACAGAGGAATTACGCCGTTGATTCTTCGGTGGGAGCGGAGGGAACCGCCTCGGGCACCCGAACGCCGTGCCCGTCCACTTCGCCGTCGCCCCCGCCAAAGACCTCGTCGGCCAGGTGGAAGTCGTACGGCCCACGCGTGACGAGAGGCGTGCGCTTAAAGTTGTGCGGGTCGGGAATGGCGGCCACGTTGGTCCACTCCAGCGTTGCCGCACCCCACGGGTTCTGCGGCGCCTTTTCGCCGTACGCCAGCGACCACAGCGCGTAGCCCAACACGAGAAAGAGCCCCGCGCCCAAGATCCAGGAGCCGACCGTGGACAGCTGATGCAAGTCGGTAAACCGTTCCAGATAGGTGGCATAGCGCCGGGGCATGCCGCGCGACCCAAGAACCAGCTGTGGGAAGAACGTCAGATTAAAGCCAATGAACACCAGCCCGGCGGCAATTTTGCCGAGCGTCTCGTTGTAGAGACGCCCCGTAATCTTGGGCCACCAATAGTGCATGCCGCCCAGCAGGGCGATCACCGACCCCCCCATCATCACGTAGTGGAAGTGACCCACGATGTAGTAGGTGTCGTGCAGGTGCACGTCCACCGACAGCACGCCGACCATGACGCCCGTAAAGCCTCCAATCGAGAACAGGAACAGAAAGCTCAGAGCGTAGAGCATCGGCGTCTGCAACCAGATGGATCCCTTGTAGAGCGTGGCCACCCAGTTGAAGATCTTAATGCCCGAGGGGATGCCAATCAGGTACGTAATCAGCGAGAAGACGATCGAGGACACGACCGACTGTCCGCTCACAAACATGTGATGGCCCCAGACGAGAAAGCCGAGCATTGCAATCGCGACGGACGAAAGTGCAATGGCCCGATACCCGAAGATTCGCGAGCGCGAGAACGTCGTGATGAGCTCGGACATGATCCCGAACGCCGGGAGAATCATGATGTACACCGCCGGGTGACTGTAGAACCAGAAGAAGTGCTGGAAGAGCACCGGATCGCCGCCTAGGGCTGGGTCAAAAATGCCAATCTGCAGTGTCTGCTCCAGGATGAGCAGCAGCATCGTGATGCCGATCACGGGCGTGGCGAGCACCTGCACAATGCTAGTGGCGTAAAGCCCCCACACGAAGAGCGGCAGGCGATTCCAGGTCATCCCGGGCGCCCGCATCTTGTGAATGGTGACAATGAAGTTCATGCCCGTGAAGATCGAGGCGAACCCCGCCACGAAAATGGCCGAGGTCATCCACAACACGCCCCCACCTGTTGCCTTCGAATAGGGCGTGTAGAAGGTCCATCCAGTATCCACGCCCCCGAAATACACCGCAGCGATCGTCAAGATGGCCCCCGCCATGTAGACGTACCACGAGGCGAGATTCAGCTTTGGAAAGGCCACGTCCTTCGCCCCGATTTGCATCGGTAAGACGAAGTTCCCCAAAATGGCTGGGATCGACGGCACCAGGAACAAGAACACCATCATGATGCCGTGCATGGTAAACACCTGGTTGTAGGTGTCATTCTCCATGATGGTTGCCTCGGGCCCGCTCAGCTCCAGCCGCATCAAGATCGCGAGGACGCCGGCAATGAGAAAGACGGCCGCAAGCGAAACGCAGTACAGAATGCCGATCCGCTTGTGGTCCTTCGTCGAGAGCCACGACCAGACACTCGTCTCGTGGTTTAGGTAATTCACGTCCTCGCCGTGGTGCTCTTCCGTTTCAGAAGCGGTGTGAGTGTCTGTGCTCATAGCTCCTCAGTGTCATGTGTGAGGAAAGTAGTGTTGGTACCCGATCGGTGCCCGAACGCTACCGTGCGGCGGTAGGCTGTTCCTCCTGGGCATCGCCTTCGGGAGGCGCTTTGTCGCTCTGCTCCTTGATGAAGGCAATAAGGCCCGAAAGCTCACGCTCGGACAGGCCGGAGTATGACCCCGGCATCAGATTGTTATACCCTTGTACGATTTTCGCTTCCGGCTCCAAGATCGACTCTCGGAGATAGTTTTCATCCACCGTGAGTGTCGTTCCGTCGGTCATCTCGTGATTCTCTTTGCCATACAGCCCCTGAAACGAGGGCCCAACCTTTTCCGAGCCATCCAGGCTGTGGCACGACTGGCATCCGCGCTGGGTATAGAGCTGCTCCCCAAGCTTCGGTAACGGGATGTCCTTCGGCGTCCCCGCCTCTTGCAGCCACTCCTGGAAATCCTGCTGGGAAACTACCCGTACAACCTTATTCATTTCCGAATGGTCTCGGCCACAGTACTCCGTACAGAACAGGTCGTACTCCCCACGCTCCGTCGCCTTAAACCAGACAGACGTGTACCGATTCGGCAGGATGTCGTACTTGACACGGAAGGCAGGGATGTAGAAGCCGTGGAGAACGTCCGAGCTACTCATCCTCATCTTTACCTCCCGACCGCGCGGAACCACCAGCGTGTCGGAGGTCACTCCATTCGGATACTCAAACAGGAAATTCCATTGCTGGGCTCGCGCCTGGATCTCATACGCCCCTGAGGGCGTCACGCTCATGTTCACGTAGCTTTTGAACCCCCAGTTGAAGACGAGAAGAACCAGAATCGTCGGAATCACGATCCAAGAGATCTCCAGTGCCCGACTCTCCTCCACTGGCGCAGGTCGCTCTCCCGGGTGCTGCCGGCGATACCTGTACACGAAATACAGCATCGCTCCGGTCACCCCCACCAGGAAGATCAGGCTCACCACCGTCACAAAGATGAACAGACCGTCCACCTCCGGAGCGATTGATGATGCGGCTTCTGGTAACCAAAAGTCACCCATGTCGGATCAGTATGGTCTCAATGCATAAGTGAAAAGCGTCGGCCCCTCTCCGGCACATGTTAAGCCGGTGTCGGCTCCTCCCAGTGCTCAAGCTCTTCGTGCTCCCGACGCCAGAAGACAAAGAGAAGTCCGCCCAAAACCAGGACGGTAAACACACTGCCGATCTTCATAATATTGAAGGCATCGGCCGTGTATGTGTTTTTCTCAGGATCAAACTGGAAGCAGTACATCGCCGCCTGATCGATCGCATTTCCAACCTCCCCGTTCGACGCCTCAACGAGTGCTTTCCGCACGTCGTCCCCGGGCACTTCGATGCCGTAAATGTACCGCGTCACGACGCCCGTGCCACTCAAGAAAATCTGAGTCGTAGGGTGCGCATACTCCTGCTTCTCTTCGACCCATCGGAAATTGAACCCGACGGCATCGGTGAGACGCTGGATGGTCTGCTCGTCCCCCGTCAAAAAATGCCATCCCTCAGCAGCCCCAGGCCGGTCGAGACGCTTCACGTAGGCCGTTTTCTGCTTGCGAGCAAGCTCCGGTCCCTCCCGGTGATTAAAGCTTACGGTGAGCACCCGAAACTCCTTCCCCGGCGTCCACGACAGCGACTCCAACGAACTCGTGAACCCATCGAGCATCAGCCCGCAGAGCATCGGGCAGTCGTGATACACCAGGTTCAAAATCACCGGCGTCTTTCCGTCAAGGTACTGCCCTAACGTCACGGTCTCCCCTGCCGCATTCTGAAACGAAAGGTCCGTCGGGACGGACTCGCCCAGCTGGCGCTCAATGCCCACGCCCTTCAATTTGTCGCGCTCTTGATTGCTACGCTGCGCGTGGGCCTCCATGCTCCCCAGAGCCAGCACGGCGCCGAGAAGCATAATAACCCAGCTCCAATGTGGTGTCGAGTGTATCATACTGCGGATGGATGGAATGGAATCCATCACCATTACTCACTGCCCCCAGGGGGCGTCGGCTCCGCGGCCGCGTCCCCTTCGGCCTCCTGCGAGCGCTGATACTCTTCCGTCGCCACGACGTCCATCGCCCGGTCGATCGGAATGCGGTACACGCCCTCTTCCTCGTCGACGACGCCGTACTGCGTGAGGGCTTCTTCTTGCTGGGTCCTGGTTTCTTGAAGCAACTCGTAGTTGTCGGCGTTGCTGGACCGGGCTCGCGTATCCTGAGCCACCTGTCCGTACCAGCCGAAAAGCACGACCACGGCGACGGAAATCACGACGAGAATCGACAGGGCAATCGCCATAATCTGGCTCGCCGCAATCCCCTCGTAGGCCACTCCTCGCTCCTTCTCTTCCTCAAATCGGTCCTCAAACTCAAAGACGCGACGCGTAACCTCGCGCTTAGCGGCTCGTGCCAGTCCAGTAATGGGCCCCTTCTCCGTCGCGGCGAGAAGATCCTGCTCCGCGTCCTCCTCCGTCGACGCAATGAAGCTCTCGACCGACGAGGGCTCCCCCCATCCTGCGTACGATCCCGCCACCACGCGCCAAAAGAAGGTTTCTCCGCCCGTTGGCAGTTGGTTCCCGACCGTCACGGCCGTCTCGTTGCCCACTTCCTCGTCTATCACGAGCTCGTCGAACCGGGCCGTCTCCGCAATCTGGAGGCGGTAGCGATCCGCCTCGCGAGACGGGTTCCAGGCAAACGTCACCTTTTGCCCATTCACGGTGACGGCGTCCGTAGGCGCAACAATCTCGGGCGGAGCCGGAGGATCGCTATGGGCAGTTGCGTCAGCCATGGGAGGTCGTGGTCAATTTAGTCTATGGGAGTAACGCGTGAGCGCCGACGCGGGTTGTATCTCGCGGTGAAAATCACCGGAATCGTTCCATTTCTGAAGGGCCTGCACAACTCGACCCTGCAGGGCTCTGAACGTACTATGCGTTTTCGAAATGGAGCGACTCACTAAGGTACGGATGCTTCTGAGGAACCATCGAATGACGACCCAAACGGTACATGAGAAGCCCACCGAAGATTCCCGCCAGTCCCAACCAACACGTAACGTCGAGCCAGTGGATGCCCGCGCTATCTCGCAGCACCGGCAACACCACCCAGTGCATGTCGAACCAGTGCATTACGAGGACCCAAACGGACATCACCGACATGATGATGTGGCTCCGCTTCGTGGCGCGGGGCAGTAGAATCAGGAAGGGCACCACGAAGTGGAAGGCGAGCAGGAAGGCGCTGTGCCAGCCCCATCCGCCCTGCAGACGGTGCTGGAACCAGACCGTCTCTTCTGGAATGCCGCCGTACCAGTACAGCATGTACTGGCTAAAGGCGATGTACGCCCAGAAGACGACGAACCCGAACATGTACTTCCCGAGGTCCTGATAATGCTCGCGGGTGATGGTATTCTGGAGCTGTCCCCCCAAATTTTGCAGGAGCAGCGCGAGCAGCGTGATCGTAGCCACGGCGCTCAAAATCCCGCCCGCGAAGAAGTAGACGCCAAAGATGGTGGAGAACCAGTGCGGGTCGAGGGACATCAGGATATCGTAGCTCGCAAAGGCGAGCGTGACCGCCGTGAGGGGAAGCCCCCAGGCGCTCGTGCTCCGAAGCTTGGCCGGAATGGACGCATCGGGATCCACGTCCTGTCGCACCGAAAAGGTATACAGACGATACGAGACGATCGTCCAGGCCAAAAAGTACACGACCATCCGCACGCACCAGAATGGAAAATTCAGATACGCCCGCTTTCCGGCGAGAATCTCGTCGTAGTGGGAACTACTGGGATCGTAGAGCTCCGCGTGCGTCCAGTGATACAGGTCGTGCATCCCGAACAGCAACGGTAATCCCAGAACGAACAGCAACGGAAAGGCCCAGATGAGCGTCTCGTTGAGGCGGTTCACTACGACACTCCACGAGGCCCGGGTGAGGTGATGGAAGATCAAAAAGAGCAAGCCCCCCAGTGCCGTCGTGAGCAAGAAGGACCAGCCCGCGAGGTAGGCAAAGAAGAAGTCGTCCGGATTCTGCCACCCGCCGAGCGCACTAATCGTGAGGAGCGCCAGGCCCAGAATGAGGGGCACGAGCCAAGCGCGCCGATCACCGGCAAACCGGTAGGCCTGCTCCGCCGCGTCGCGCGTGGACTCGAGCGGATCGATCAGCCAGGAAAGGGACGTGTTCGAGGATACAGAGTCGGCCATGATGTGGTATGCTCTTCGGGGACCGAATTTGGCCGGCCCCGCGGCCCAAGAAGATTGTGCGAGGATGTAGAGGACGCTACTCAGTGCCGGAAGCAACAGTAGCGGTGGTCGTGTCGCCTGCACTCCGGAGCGTCGCGCCCGTTTCTTCTTCCAGACGCGTCACGACGCTCTCCGGCAAATTCTCGGGACGGGCGTTCTGGCTTCGCTGCAGGGCCCGGATGTAGGCCACGATCGCCCATCGGTCGCGCACCGGGATCTGCTGGGCGTACGGCGGCATGTTGCGCACGCCGTTCTTAATGACGTCATACATGTAGCCGTCCGTCACTTGCCGGAGGCGTTCGACGTGGTAGCTGGAAGCAGGAGTGTAGCCGTAATCGCCCCGCATGATGACGCCGTTGCCGTTGCCGGATTTTCCGTGACACGGCGCGCAGTATACATTGTACTGGTCCTGCCCGCGCTCAAGCACCTGCCGGTTCACTGCGATTGGAATTTGCTCCACGTATTCCCCATTGGAGAGGCGCCCCTCGTGCAGCTCGCTGTTCTGTCGGAGATACCCGCGAGCCACTGTGCCGGTGGGCGGCTTGCGCATAGCCGCCCCGTCTTCGAAGAAGGGGTTGTAGTCCTGCGCCCCAAACTTCTCCTGAAAATCCATCGACAGGTGTGGGTGAATGGGGGGCGCTTCGGACTGGCGCCCACGGCACCCGATCAGGAGGATCGTGGCAAAAAGGCCGAGAACGAGGAGGCGTCGCATCGATGGTACGGGAGTCTCAGAGAAAAAGCGTCGGCGTCATCACGGCTGCAGGCGTCACGGGTCGGACACGCCGTCGTCCTGAACGAGCTCAATGTGCTGCGCCCCAATTCGACGCAGCATCGCGGCCGTCTCCTCCGAGTCGAACTGCTCGTCGCTGGCGGCAATGTGCAGGAAGAACCGGTCGTCCGACGCGCCCTCAAAACGATCAGAGTAAAACAGCGGGTTGTACGGGCGGGGGAGGCCGTTGAGCGCCAGCATGCCGGCAACCGCCCCAAACGCCGCGAAGAGCACCGTGAGCTCAAACATAATGGGCACCGACGGCTCGACCGCGAAGAAGGGCTTCCCGCTAATGTTGATCGGATAATCCACGGCCGCCGTCCACCACTGCAGCAGGTATGCCCCTGCGCACCCCGTGACCCCTCCGAGGAATGCAAAATACCCGACCTTCGAGTTGCCCAGTCCCATTGCATCGTCCATCCCGTGGATGGGGAAGGGGCTGTGGGTGTCAAAGTGGCGATAGCCCTCCTCCCGCACCGCCTCGGCGGCGTGGAGCAGAGCACCAGGGTTCGGGAACTCCGCCAGCAGGCCGTAGACCTGATCGGCGTCGCTCTCGTAAATCCCCATCGTCGCCTTGCCCTCACGGATGAGATTGTCCAGCATAACGCGTCTGGTTGAATGTCGTCAGCCAACAAATTTGGGAACGGGCCTCGCTCCTGCTCGGTCTGCCCGGATTACTCCTGCTCCGGCCGTTCCACTGCCGCAATGGTCGCCGGTTCGATGTAGGGCTCGCCGTCCCCCCCCGCGTGGCCGTTGCCAATGTCGTAGTTGTGCGGATCGGCCTGCGGCATCACCCCCTTCACCTCCGACATGGCGACCATCGGGACGAACCGGAGAAACAGAAGGAAGAGCGTGAAGAACAGTCCGAATGATCCGACCAATGTCCCGATGTCCACCCAGGTGGGCGAGAAGTACCCCCACGAGCTCGGCAGGAAGTCGCGGTGCAGCGAGGTAATCGTAATCACGAAGCGCTCGAACCACATCCCGATGTTCACGATGATCGAAAGCACGAACATCACAGGAATAGAACGACGCAGCTTCTTCGACCAAAAGAGCTGCGGCGTGACGAGGTTACAGGTCATCATGATCCAGTACGCCCACGCATACGGCCCGAAGGCCCGGTTTAGGAAGGCATACTGCTCGTACTCGACCCCGGAGTACCAGGCCATAAAGAACTCCGTGATGTACGCAAACCCCACGATCGTACCCGTCACCAGGATGATGATGTTCATCTTCTCCAGGTGGTCGATCGTAATGAGGTTCTTCAGGCCGTAGACCTCCCGCGTAATCACCATGAGGGTCACGACCATAGCGAACCCGGAGAAGATGGCCCCGGCCACGAAGTAGGGCGGGAAGATGGTGGTGTGCCAGCCCGGGATGACCGACACGGCAAAGTCGAAGGACACCACCGAGTGGACCGAAAGCACGAGCGGTGTGGCGAGGCCGGCGAGGAGTAGGTACGCTTTCTCGTAATTCCGCCAGTGGCGGTTTGAGCCCGTCCAGCCCAACGAAAAGAAGCCGAGGATTTGCTTGCGCCAGAAGTCCTTCGCGCGATCACGGAGCGTCGCGAGGTCGGGCACGAGTCCCACGTACCAGAAAATCAGCGATACGAGGAAGTAACTGGACACCGCAAACACGTCCCACAAGAGGGGACTCTTAAACTGCGGCCACATTTCCATCTGGTTCGGGATGGGAAGCGTCCAGTAGATGACCCAAACGCGGCCCACGTGGAACGTCGGCCAAATGAGGGCACAGATTACGGCGAAAAGAGTCATCGCCTCCGCCGCGCGGTTGATGGAGGTCCGCCAGTGCTGGCGGAAGAGAAAGAGAATCGCCGAAATCAGCGTCCCGGCGTGCCCGATACCAACCCAAAACACGAAGTTGACGATCGGCCACCCCCATCCCACCGGCTGGTTGTTGCCCCACGCGCCGATGCCATTCCACACCACGTAGGCCATGAGGGCCAGAAGCAGCAGGGTTCCGGAGAGAGCCGTCGCAAACGCCACGTACCATGCCGGGGGGGCTTTCTTCTCTGTGTGCCGCGACACCAACTCCGTGATGTCGTGGAACGACAGGTTGCCCCGCACGAGCTCCTCGTGCCCTGCGCCCCCGTGCCCCTCCGTCGAGGGATCGGCCGGTATCGATTTGGTTTCCTCAGTATTCGCCACGACGTTCTACGTTCGGTTCTACGATGTTGCGGATGGAACGAGGGATCACACTTCAGCCGCTGCCGCGTCTGTCTCGTTCTCTTCCTCGTCGTCGGTGGAAAGCGCCTCCTCAATGCGCGGATTCGTATTCCGCACGCGTCCCAGATAGGAGAGGCGCGGCTTTGTATTGAGGTAGGACAGCAACTCGTACCGACGCGGATTCTGCTTTTCCTTCACCACGTCGCTCTCCGGGTTGTTAAGATCGCCGAAGGTAATGGCGTCGGTCGGGCACGCCTGCTGACAGGCCGTCTCGACCTCATTCGGGTGCAGGTCGCGATCTTCATTGTCGGCCTGCTGCTGACTCTGCCGGATGCGCTGAACGCACCAGGAGCACTTCTCCATCACCCCGCGCGACCGAACACTCACGTCCGGATTCTGCGCCATCTGCACCTCGGTCGGCAGCGTCTTCGTCCAGTTAAAGAAGTTGAAGCGACGCACCTTGTACGGGCAGTTGTTCGCGCAATACCGCGTCCCGATGCAGCG
>JAHENZ010000012.1 GCA_018609755.1 Salinivenus sp.
AGATTACTAGTGGTGAAGGTCGCCCCTTCAAATTCCTCCGGCTCCAGGTCGCGGTTCCGTGCCCGTTCGGCGAGCTCGCGCGTCTCCCGTGCGATCTCCGTGAGGCCCTTCCGGTCGGCATTCCGCACGACCGGCGTGATGAGTCCCTCGTCAATGGCGACCGCAATTCCGATGTGCACGCGGTTGTGCTTGCGAATTTCTCCTTCGTCGGCGAGGTAGGAGGCGTTGACGTAGGGGTGATTCTTGAGCGAGAGCGCGCAGGCCTTCGTGATGAGGTCGTTGAAGGAGATTTTTGCGCGGTCCTGCTGCTCGGCAAGCTCATTGAGCTCAGCCCGGAGTTCGACCGCCTTCTCCACGTCGATGTCGACGGTGAGATAGAAGTGCGGCGACGAATACTTGCTCTGCGCCAACCGCCGCGCAATGGTCTTGCGCATCTGCGAGATGTTCTCGCTCTCGTACAGCGCCTCGTCCTCCGGCAGCTCGTAGGAGGGCGTCCCCGTGGCCGGCTGTGGCGTCGGCTCCGGCGCGTGCTCTCGTTCCTCGATGCGTGCCTCCACGTCGCGACGCACGATGCGGCCCTCCGGCCCGGATCCGTCGACCTGCACGAGGTCCACGTCGTGCTCCTCCGCGATCCGGCGGGCGAGCGGGGAGGCCTTGATGCGACGCCCGTCCGCGTCGGTCCCGGCAGGCACCGGCTCCGGCGTGCGCTCGGACAATTGCCCGTCGCCGGCCGGCTCTTCCACCGCGTCGGTGTCCGGCGCCGGTTCAGCCACCTCCTCCGTCGGCTCTTCCGTCGATTCTCCCTCGGACGCCGGCTCCGCCGCAGCGCCGTCGCCCTCGCCCTGGTCGGCCAGGATGTCGGAAATGTCCTCACCCTCCTCTCCAATGACGGCGATGAGCTGGCCGATGGGCACGGAATCGCCTTCCGCAATGACCTTTTTGAGGAGCACTCCCTCATCGAACGCCTCAAGGTCCATCGTCGCCTTGTCCGTCTCAACCTGCGCCAACACGTCGCCGGACGACACCTCTTCGCCCTCGTCCACCAGCCAGGCGGAGAGAACCCCCTCCTCCATGGTGTCGCTCAGCTTCGGCATTTCGATCGGAATCGCCATAAGTCAGTTTCGAGTTGCGAGTTTCGAATGTCGAATGAGAAGAGTGTGGAGTGTCGAGCGATCAATTCACAAGTCGACACTCGAAAATCGTCATTCCGCGTAGAGGACGCGGCGGCAGGCGTCGACGGTTTCTTCGGCGCTGGGCATGTACTCGTCCAGCAGATTCGGCGCGTACGGCGCAGGAGTGTCGGGGGCCGTGACGCGAAGAATGGGTGCGTCGAGATAGTCGAAGGCGCGATCCTGCACCTGATGGGTTACCTCGGAGGCAATGCTCGCAAACGGGTTGCTCTCGTCCACGACCACGAGGCGGTTGGTCTTTACCACCGACTGCACGATGGTCTCAATGTCGAGCGGCTTGATCGTGCGCGGATCGATGACCTCCGCCTCGTAGCCCTGCTCTTCCAACTGATCGGCCGCCTCCATCGCTACGTGGTAGCTCTTGCTGTGCGCCACGATGGTGACGTCGTCTCCTTCCCGGGCCACGCGGGCCTCCCCGAGCGGAATCGTGTAGTCCGACTCCTCACTCACCTCATCCTTCATCCCGTACATGAGCTCACTCTCGAGAAACACGACGGGGTCGTCTTCGCGAATCGCGGTCTTGAGCAGTCCCTTTCCATCGTCCGGAATGGAGGGGGAAACGACCTTCAGCCCGGGAAAATTGGAATACAGGGCCTCGGTGGAGTTGGAGTGCGTGGCTGCGAGCTGTCCGGCCGCCCCATTCGGTCCTCGAAACACGATCGGGAGGTCAAACTGCCCGCCGGACATGTAGCGAATGTTCGATGCGTTGTTCACGACCTGATCGAAGGCCACGAACGAGAAGTTAAACGTCATAAACTCGACGATCGGCCGGAGCCCGTTCATGGCCGCCCCAATGCCGAGCCCCGAAAACCCGAGCTCACTAATTGGCGAGTCGATGACGCGGTCGGAGCCAAACTGGTCGAGCATGCCTTTGCTCACCTTGTAGGCGCCGTCGTACTCGGCCACCTCTTCCCCAATTAGGAAAATGTTCTCGTCGCGCTCCATCTCTTCGGTCATCGCGGCGCGCAGCGCCTCACGAAATTGCAGCGTAGCCATATTCAATTACGAGTTTCGAATTGCGAATGTCGAATGGGCATGTCAGGTGAGTGTCGAAAAGCCAACTCAAAATTCGACACTCGGAATTCGTCAGTGTCAAGCGGTAAAGGGGAAGTCCTCCTGAGCGTAAACGTCGTCGTAGAGCGCCTCCTCGTCCGGGAAATCTGCCGCGTCCGCGGCGTCGATGGCGTCGGTCACCTCCTGCTTGACCTCTTCGTCCATCGCCTCGATCTCCTCCTCCGTCGCGAGGCCGCGATCGGTCATGTACCGCTCAAGCCGAACAATGGCGTCTTCGCTCTTGCGCTCCTCCAACTCGCCTTCGGCGCGGTATTCGGCCGGGTCCGTGATGGAGTGCCCCTGATAACGGTACGTGCGAACCTCCAACATCGACGGCTGTCCCTGCCGGGCGTAGTTTTCGACGTGATCCTGCACCGCCTTATTCACACTGAAGACGTCCATGCCGCTCGCAAGCGAGCACGGAAAGTCAAAGTTGTATCCGTGCTTGAAGAGGTCCGGCTTCGCAAAGGCTCGGTCTACCGCCGTCCCCATCGCGTACTGATTGTTCTCGCAGATAAACACGACGGGCAGGTCGTAGATGCCCGCCAGATTGCACGCCTCGCGGAAGGCGCCCTGGTGCATCGCTCCGTCGCCGAAGAAGCAGAGACAGACGTTGTCGGTGCCCTTGTACTTCTCGGCAAAACCAATGCCCGCCGCAAGCGGGATGTGAGCACCGACGATGCCGTGCCCACCCATCATCTTCTGTTCGGCGTCAAAGAAGTGCATCGAGCCTCCCTTGCCCTTTGAGCAGCCGGTCTTCTTGCCGAAGAGCTCCGCCATTCCCTCCTCGGGCGACATGCCCATTGCCAGCCCCATGCCGTGATCGCGGTAGGCCGTAATGATCGAGTCTTCCCCCAGCCGAATGGCGTTCACACTGCCGGTGGACACGGCTTCCTGACCAATGTAGAGATGCAGAAAGCCCGAAATCTTTTGCCGCTGGTACATCTGTCGGCAGCGATTCTCGAACCGTCGCTGCAACAACATGCTGCGGAGCAGATCGGTCACCTCGTCGTCGTCGATGTCCAGCTCGTCGTGCTCCACCTGATCCGCAGGGTACGTCTCGAAGGAAAGGGTCTCTTCGAGAGGTCCGTCCGGAATGTCGATGGACTGCTGGGTCCAGGGCCCCTCCACCGGCTCGTCGGAGGTCCCATTCCCTGAAAGGGAGTCGGGCTGCTGGTCGGTCGTGGCAGCCTCTTGCGTCGAGCCGTCGGCCTGCGCCTGATCATTCGTGTCAGCCATGTCTCGCGTCCAGGTCAATTGAGGAATAACAGCGAACCGCAAACGAAGACGGGCGTCCCGTCTCCCCTCCGCGGCCGTCCGGGCCCAAGCGTCGAGCCGGCATTGTAAAAATCGTCGATTGTGACGAAAGAAGCAATTTTGCCACGCCCTTGTATCTGAGCCCCGGCCCTCGGTTTCGATTGCGATTAATCTTCGTGGTCTCCCCCACACCGCTGCCCCTTCGCCCCTCTGAACCGCCGAAAACCGTGCCGCCCAGCGAGCACAGGGGGCCATCGTTCGTCTACGATCGAGATACACCGTCGACCGTTTCTTCGCGGTTTGCACGTGATCCTCTAACAGATCGCCCCCTTCCCCGTTGCCATTTCCGCGTCCACCGATTAGGTTTCTGTGCTCTTTGCGGACGCAAATCTTTTACTACTCGCCTGTTCTCTTCCATTCTACAACGATCGGCATTGGTGTCCTCTTCCTCCGAGCACGAGTCGTCGACCGACGCACTAGTCATCATCCCCACGTACAACGAGGCCGATAACATCCAGCAGGTGATCGACCTCGTGCTGGCCCAGCCCACCCCCATCTCGCTTCTGGTGGTCGACGACAACTCCACCGACGGCACGGCCGAGATTGTGCGCTCTGCGATGGAGAATACCCCCAATCGAATCGCGCTCATTGAGCGGGCCGGCAAACTTGGCCTCGGGACGGCCTACCTCCGCGGGTTTCGCCACGCGCTGGCCCGCGATTACAGCTACATCTGCGAGATGGACGCCGACCTCTCGCACGACCCCGACGACCTCCCCCGCCTCATCGAAACGGTGCGCAGCGGCGAGGCGGATCTCGCCATCGGATCACGGTACGTGGGCGGCGTGCGTGTGATTGACTGGCCGCTCCCCCGGCTTGTGCTGTCCTACGCGGCCGGCATCTATACTCGCTCGATCACACGCATGCCCATCCATGACGTCACCGCGGGGTTCAAATGTTTTCATCGTCGCGTCCTGGAGGCCCTGCCGCTCGACCGCGTCAACTCCGACGGCTACGCCTTTCAGGTCGAAATGCACTACCGCACCTGGCGGGCCGGCTTCGACATCAAAGAAGTGCCGGTGATCTTCACGGAGCGCACGGAGGGGCAGTCCAAAATGAGCAAAGCCATCGTCCGCGAGGCCGCCTTTAAGGTGTGGGAGCTGCGACTGCGTGACCTGCTGGGACAGTTGTGAGTCGAGCGTTCGGCGATACGCGTCTGAGGGAGGCTCCCTCCTCTTTCTCCCACTCGCCCTTTTCCCCATTCTCTCCCACCCCCGCGCTCTCCACTCCCACGCCCAAACCTCCGTTTTTTCGTATTTCCTAATAGTAAGGCGTAGACGGAGTCCGCCCCACCCCGTACGTTATACTCTCAGTCTATACACTGAGAGCACGACCTGCTCTTCACAGGCTGAACGACCGTGCACTGCCTGAGAACACCGTCGTGCTAGACGTCTGGCACTGCTGTTTATCGCCGTCCCCGTCTTCGCGACGGCCCGGCTTCGACATTTTGTTTGTTGATCAACCCAATTCACCATGAGCACCGACTCGTACGATCCCACCCCGCCCGCTGAGGGCACGCGCATCACCCGATCCGGCGACTCGCTGGACGTTCCGAACGATCCCATCATCCCCTTCATCAAGGGCGACGGCGTAGGCGCCGACATCTGGCCGGCTGCCCAGTCCGTCTTCGACGCCGCCGTGGAAACCGCGTACGGGGGCGACCGCGAGGTCGTGTGGACCGAAGTGCTGGCCGGTCAGAAGGCGAAAGAACACACCGGCGAATTGCTCCCTGAAGCCACGGTCGAGACCATTCGCGACCACCGCGTTGCAATCAAAGGCCCACTGACCACGCCCGTCGGCGCCGGCTTTCGGTCGCTGAACGTAGCCCTCCGGCAGAAACTCGACCTCTACGCCAACGTCCGCCCCACCTACTACATCGACGGCGTGCCGTCGCCGATGAAAAACCCGCAGCAAATGGACATGATCACGTTCCGGGAGAACACGGAAGACGTGTATGCGGGCATCGAATGGAAAGCGGGCACCGAAGAGGTCGAACAGGTCCGATCGTTCATCGAAGAACAGATGGGCTTCGACGAGACCATCCACGACGGGCCGGTCGGCATCGGCATCAAGCCGATCACCGAGTTTGGCACGAAGCGCCTCGTCCGCGAGGCGATCGACTACGCCCTTGAAAACGACGATAAACAGTTCGTTACGCTCGTGCACAAGGGCAACATC
>JAHENZ010000013.1 GCA_018609755.1 Salinivenus sp.
AGCGGCGTCGAGACTCATCCTCGATGTGGCTACTAGATGGACCTCTTGTTGAACAACTATAATTGAACTAAGATTTTAGCCATGGATACTTATCGATCGGTAATCAGTGCCTTAGCCGTTTTCCTGGTCCTGTTTGTTGCTTTTGGGGGAACGTTTCTCTCTTTGAATCAATCGGTGGCTTTGGATACAAGTCATTCCGAAGGGCCTTGTCCAAAACCTTCGCAGGCTGCACAGAAGATCGCACGTGATTTTTTAACGTCTAAAAAATTTACCGACAATCGACGCGAGGCGAACGTTACCCACCTCAAGGGAGAGACACCGAAAGCGCTACGTTCTGGGGAATCCCACGGCGACGAAGAAAGTAAGAAGGTGCATGTAAGTCCAAAAACTTGTAAAAAATTAAATGAAAAGTACAATTCTATTATAAATGGGGATAACCCACATAAGCCTAACTACTTCAAGGTTAAAGATAAGTACCTTGTTTTCTTTGAATCGGTTACGCCAAATGAAAAGAAAAGCAACGTCATAACTTTTGGCATGAATACACTTATAGTACTTGACAGTAATCTAAACGAGATAAAAGGGTGGTCAGGGTAGGCACAAGGCCAAGTACAAATTATCTCGGATTATGAAATAATTCCGCCATATTTTTTATCCACGGAAAAAATCTTGGTGTTCTCAGATTATACGTTTAGGATATTCTCTGTATCGTGATGGATGGCTGTACAAATCGTTGAGCTGGACGCCCTCTTTCTCCTCGCTACCCGGCCGGCATGCGGAGTTGCCCTTTGGCGTTCCGCCCGATAGTGAATGTGCCAAGCGGAGCAGGGTGCACATTTATTGAGGGAAAAATAGTGTGATGCGATACCTGACACTGTGTATTCTTCTATTTGGGTGTACCCTCTTTAGGGGTGTTTTTCTTGTCCAGGAGTGCCCGAGAGTAAGCTGGATCCGTAGCCTCCGCTGGAATGCTGGACCGGTGGACTACTCGCTTCGAGGCTCAAGCGCGACGTGAATCGAGTCGTAGTAGAGCCGCGTGGTGCCCTCGAATCCTGAGTCTGTGCCGACCAGCAGCCAGAGGCTCCCGTCCGCGTTCGTCGTGACGGCGAGGGATTCGTCCATGCTGCGGTCGATGAGGCGGAAGGGCGTGTCGTGGCATTCCTCAATCCCGTTGGCGATGACCCCGAGAACTCGGACCTGAGATCCGCCCTGCGACTGACCGCCTTTGTCCACCGTCAGACGGTACCAGTCGGTTGCGTCCACGGTCCGCGTTGGTTTTTCCGGAGCGGCGCCGCCCTTTAGCCAGACGCTTTCTCCCGGAGGCCCTCCAATTCCGGCACAGTCGGACGGGGCTGCGCTTGCAAGTGTGGCTTCGATGGTGAGGGCGTACGTCGTGTTGGGGGACAGGCCCGTAATGCGGCGGCGGAGGCCCATGAACAGGTCATCGCTGTGGTTACGCCCGCTCAGAAAGAGACCGTGTCCGTCCGGTACGGCCTCGGGAAGGGGACGGTGGGCGACGGTGAGGGCCATGCCGTCCGCGGAGGTGTCCGCATCGGTGGAATAGTCGGCAAAAATAGGGCCCCATTCCTCTGCTCCCGAGTCGAACGTGTAGGTCTGCTCGACAGACCGTTGGGACTCGCCTTGTAAGTCGCAGGCGCCAAGGAGGAGCGAGAGGCCGACGAGAAAGAGCATGAGACGCGCGTTCATCGCTGGAGTCACATTGTACGACAGAATGAGAGCACAGAGGTACACCCAGCGCGCCGGGAGTGACCAGTGTCGGGCGCGAGGCCTCTCCTGAAAGCACAATAGCGGAGAGGCTTTGCGCCCGGCGGGCGGGAAGGTAGCCGACTTTCTCCGAGCAATTCCACACGTTCTCACACGTCCAGCTCGGGCTCCATCGGATGAGAACGAAGAGCCACTCTCATCCGTCGGCGGATCCGTTTTGGTCCGCGCCGTCGGTCGACCCGCCCTCGCCGCTTCGGTCGTACAGAAGCCATCCTTCACGAACGGACAGGTGCGGATAGGACCGATTGTTCTTGGCGCTCACCTCGTGGATCTTCTGTTCCGGCGTCTTTGACCATTCGACGCTGGACGACGGGTCCTGCGCCTGCTGTTCGACCCAGCTCCAGCTCCCTTCCTTGGTTGCCGGCAGGGGGAGGCCGAAGTTGCCCGATCCCTGATTCTGCCGCTTCGCCGCATCGGGCGTGGGCCCGGAGAGGATCGGGGATGAGAGGACCGTGACCTTCAGCTTGCGTAGGACGGGTTGATAGTGACGAGTGGGAATGTCGACGGCCTTCACCGGTTGAACTCCGGTCGTGGCGTGGACCTTCGTCCGGGGATCCATGAGGAGGGTCACGTTGCGGGGATGGGTGCTCGGGTCGCCGTCGGCGTCCGGCTCGCCGTTCGGGTCCGGAGTACTCGTGGGCGTCAGGGACAGAGCACCCGATCCGGTGGAGGGGCGAATGTGGGAATTGTCGGCATCGGCCAGGGTATGGAACGTGTCGTACTCTCCGTCGGCAAAGTAGCCAATCAATCCGTCATAGTGTTTTTCGAGGGAGCCCAGCTTCACCGGAAACCGGACGTTCTCGAAGTTATTGCTCGTCCTCGCCTCATAGGATTGGGCACCGGAGTTTCCATTGCCGTTGTAGCTCTTCTGGAGGTGATCGAGCAGCGCTTCGTAGCTCTGATTGAGGGCGCGCAGGCCATTGAGCTCCATGCTGAGGCGGGCCCTGGTGAGGGCGAGCGGCTGGCCCATGATGAGGGATTCAATCGGGGCGTCCTGGTGGTAGCCCGGATCGACCTTGGAATGGACATTTCGGATCACCTTGAGGAGCGCCTGCAGGTAGTCGCCTCCATTGGCGAGCGTCTTGGTCACGAACTGGAGGAGAGCGTCGTTGACCCCGGCGTTCGTGAGGACGGATTTGGCCTTTTTCACGGCCTTCTGAGGGCCGACGGCCGTTTCGGCATCCCCACTCAGGGGGGCGTCGGCCCAGGCGATTGTGGGAGTATTGTTGTTCTCGACCGCGTAGATCGTGCCGAGGGGGGTCCCGTCGTTGGAAAAGATCTTCAGGCCGTCCGTGACGTACACCGGCACGACCCAGCCGCAGATGGGGGACGAGGCCGGATCACTCCCCGACTCCCGCCGTCCGTCTGCACTGAGCCAGTCAAAGTTGAGGCGGCTGGCCTGACACAGCCGCGGGGGGAGATAGATCTGTGGTCCGTCCGAGGCGGGGGGGTTCATGTGGTCGGGCACCTTCAGAGCGTCGGCGACGTGGACGGGGGGCGCCTTCTTCTTGGTGAGGTCGATTTCGCACACCTGCCCGAACGTATCGACGAGCCGCAGCCCTTTGACCTCCGCCACCCCTGCCCGGATCGGATTAAACCAGGTGACGGGATCGGGGGCGTGGGTGTTGACGGGGGCAATGGAGTGGGCGCCCTGTTTCGGTGGGTTGGTGCCCACCGCTCGCCCGAGCGGTTGGGTGAGTCGCGCATTTTCAGGATCGATCGCTTCAATCTGGAGGGTCTGGTGCTTTTGGAGCATCCATTCGTGAAAGCCTCCCAGCGATTGGGACAGGATGGACGCATCATCCAGGTTGTGGAGAAGATCCTTCAATTTTTTCTTCGTCCAGTTCGGATGATCCTCGAGATGCGGAACGGCTTGAAGTCTCTGTTTGAGGCTTGACTGGGCGCCCGAGGAGAGCACCGCGCGCCCCTGGTAGGTTTCATGCGCGTCGGTGGGAGTGCCCTGTTCGTAGTTGAGGTCGGCGTGCCCTACGGAAAAGTTGGTTTCGATGACGCTGGTCTCGTAGGTGTCCGAGGCTCCCCGGATCGGGGTGAGGGGGGAGACGCGAACCTGCCATTCGAGGAGGATGGGATTCCAGGGGGGCGACCACTTTGTAATGGCCAGGGGGCTGGGGAGCGTCCCTGAGATGGTGAGCGCCTGTTTCGTGCCCTTGCCCTCCGTGGCCGTTCGAACGGCCTGCCGGAACGCGGTCTGTTCTGAGGAGGGCACGTCGTTCGCCCAGTGGACCACGCTCGACGCGTCGAGGAGCAGGGATTCCCGAGTTAGCGATTCGGCCACGGACGGGGCGGGAGAAAAGGGAATGGAGTTCTTGAGACCCGGAATCTGCGAACGCTTCACCGTGATGGAGGTGGAACCGTCGTACTCGAGAGTCGAGACGAGGTTGGTGGTTAGGCGGCAGGTGAGACGCCCGTCGTCGTTGTGTTTGCCATCTTGCCCGTGTCGCTCGGGGGGCGTTGCGGCGGAGCCTTTCAGCAGGACGACCGGATCGTTGGGGGCCTCAAAGGGATCGGCCGAGGTCTTCGTGAGGGTGAGTTCTGTTCCCTTCAGGGTGGCTTTCAGTTTCGACCGTTTCTGCTGAATGGTCTGGTTGCACTTCTGAAGGGGACTCGACGAGGACTGAACCACGTGGGGCTGCAGATCGTGGACCCGGTCCGAGTTGAGGAAGTCGTCGTACTTGGCCGTTTCTCCTTCCCCCACGACCATCAATTGCTCAAAGAGCTTGCACAACGTCACTCCGTCTTTGCCCTTGCACCCGATTTTCCCCCGGTGATACGTTCTCCGTCCGTCTACCTTGGCAACCATGTATCGCCACCAGTCCGCAAAGACCTGAAATCGCCGCGATTGGAGCTCGGACACGAGGCGATTCAACCGGCGCTGGGCCTGATTGAGGTCGTGCAGGAGCTGAATCTGGTGGTCGTTCAGGCGCTGAAGGGCCTGGGCATAGGGATCGTTGTTTTTGCCCTCCTTCTGTTCGGCGTTCACCGTCCACTGCTGCCCGGTCGTTTCCGCGGAGAACTCCCCGGCGTGGATTTTTGCCTTGATGCGTTCCCGGTCCTGAATGTCGTCCAGGCTGGTGTCGTCGAGGAGCCCGAGTTGCAGGGCGTTCAGCCAGAACTCGAGTCCGTCTGACGACGCCTCCGGCTCCGCCTCTTGTTGCGACGGATTGTGTTCGGCGGCGAGCAGCGCCGAGATGGCTTCCGGGGCGTTGTTGCCGACGGAGATGGAGAGGGTGTCCGCGGACGGGATCTGCGGATCACCCTCGGAGCGGGTCCAGGGGATGGAGCCGACCGTGCCGTGGTAGAGGGAGTAGTCGAAGGAGGACGGAGGCGATTGATCGGCGAGCGCCCAGTCGTGGTCGTCCAACACCTGTTGGGGAGGCGTATTCCGGGCCGGGTCTTTACTCCCGTCACTGTACCAGCCCACCACCGCGTACTGAAGCGTGTCCGTTGACGGATCGAAGGAGGGAAACTGGTCGGCGGCGTCGAAGAAGGAGAACGTCGGGCCCGAGGCCGGGGAGAGGGCGGCCCAGGCCGGCTCGCCGTATCCGAGTGCCGAGAGTGTTCCGGGATAGGATTGTTCTTGGTAGGAGGCGCCGCTGGGCTTCTTGCGGTCCTGCCATTTGTCCAGGGGAATGACGCGCCCGATGTATCCATACATCTGGGGCAGAAAGGCATTCTCGTCGCGTCCCAGCCAGACGGTTGGGTTGTTTGGCTGCGGGACGCACACGGCGCCCTGGTTGCTCCGTTCGTGGGAGGGCACGGTGGCGACGTAATCACTTTCCACGACCCAGGCCGAACGGCTGATGGAGCCGGATCCGTCCCCGTCCTTCAGAATCGTTCGTACGACCAGCCAGCGATTGGGAATGCTGGGAAAGTCGGGCTCGCCGTGCCGGCCCGAGGAGGTCCCTTCCGTAAGGGCGTCGGGGAGGGCCCAGTGCAGATGAAGCCCTGCGTCGGAGGATTCCGCTTTCGAGGTGTCGGAGAAGGCGGTCGTGAGGGCCGATCGGCTGATGAACGGATGCTCGCGCTCGTCGGGATCGACTTTGAGGTCTTCGAACTGAGCGAGCGGGGTCAGGCGTTCGAAGGCGTTCCCCTTCAGGTAGTCGGGACGGAGACACAGGGCCTCCACGTCGATGGGAACGACGAGGCCGGGGGTGTTCGAAGCAGAGTCTGGCATCGATCGGAGGAACGAGGTTGGAACGGAGTGCAGCGGAAGGAGGCGAATGGAGAAGGACTCAGATTCTCTCTTCGGAGCCGTTCGCTCGGGGGAAGACGACGAGTCCTTGCTCCGGCGAGCGATCCGTGACCTTGGGCTTTTGCGGACGGCTGATTTGCAGGAGGTCGGCGACCGTATCTCGGGAGCGGATGTAGCGACGAATCCGATAAAGTTGCTGGTTGGCCGAGCTGAGGTCGGCGAGGGGTTCCTCCTCACAGGATCCGGGCTCCACCCAAATTGGGTCCTTCGTTTGGGGCTCGACGTCCAGCCCCGCGTATTCCGTTTGAGCGTAATCCCCAATTTTTTTGATCTTGTTTACAGATTTAATTCTGCCGTGTCCTCTGGACTTAAGATAGATCTTTACGGATCGTAGATAATAGCTGCTTTCATAGTTTATCTTTTTTGATATGGTATAAACCAGTATTGTCCATCTTTCCCCCTTCTGTTCTGAAACGAACGTTGCACCCGTCGCAAGGCAACATAAGTTTTTCATTTGTACTGGAGAAAATGATTTGCATTTACATCCATCTTCGACGATAATAGCTCCAGCCAAGTGATTTAGCGAAGAAAAAATTATAGGAAAGTATTTGGTGTTACCAGATAGGCCGGACGGGCTACTCAAGATGTAAACTGGAGGCCTAGTGTCTTTGTCTGTATTTGTTTTGACTGGTAGGTTTTTACTGTCGTCTGATTTTGAGCATTCCTTGCTTATGCATACACCTTGGCCTTTACCAGCCACCTCTCGAGAGTAGTACACACAGTCTTTTCCTGAGTATGCAGTTGATAAAGCTCTAAACCTCTTGCTTCTCTTTAGCGTATCGCAATTGGTCCCATTCGGGTCTGAATACTTTATTTCGTCCCCGGGGCCTACTCGATTTTGCCAGAATATATGGTTGGGGGACTTTGTCATGGCCATTGTCTTTTCGACCTCACCGCCGTCATCAAACTTCTCTGTGTTTTCTGTTTCAAAGTTATGGCCATATATGCTTCCAAAGACGGGGTAAATGACTTGTCCCAGTCCCTTTTTTGCAGGGCTCCCTTCCAGCGTCAGGGTTTTTTTCCAGTGCGCGTGCCCTGTTGGTTTGGAGCCATCAGCGTTTCGACATTCGAGGGTGACAGATGCATAGGGTTGATGAAGGGTGATTTCCTGTGACCCCTTGTGGGGCTTCTTTTCGTTGATGCCCAGGGAGGGCACCTTCAGATACGTCTGCGTCTCGTAGCCATAGGTCTCCCACTCCAGGGTGTATTTGGTCTCGTTTCCTTTCTTCTCGGTCGCCGTTGCGTCGAAGTGCTGCACGGTGGGGCGGGCGCGAATTTTGTCCACGGTCACGACCCGGGTCGTGTCCCGGTAGCCGGGCAGGCTCCGCACGGAGACGTACAGATTGGACGGCCCTGGGCCGAAGGTCGTCTTGATGTTGTCGAGGCGGAACAGCGCCTGTTCGTTGGGGCCGAGGACCTCTTCCTTTTGCGGTTTCAAGTGGATGTATTTCTCATCCTTGTTGGTGTCGATCGTCCAGTGATTCTGAGCCACGGAATTTTCTGCCTGTGCGGTAACCCCCGCCCCAAATTTCGGGGAGGTCAGAACGTCCGAGGCCGGGGTCGAGTCTGCGGGAGCCGTTGACGGAGAAACGATAAACTCGGTCTGCTCCCCCGATTTTGATTGGACGAGGGGCACGTCACTGCTATTGCGCAGCCGGACAATGAGCGTGGAGGGAGGGACCTGCTGCTGTTCCCCTTCGATCAGGATTTGAACCTGGTCCTTGCCGTCGATGCCGACCGAGAGGGGTTCGGGCGGTTTTTCTCCGAACGCGCACACCGTGTATTCCGACGTGCCTGCGTTCGTCCCGGCTTTCTTGAGACGATATTGCTCGCTCACGTCTCCCGACTGCCGGGAGGTGTCCGGGGCGCCCGGAAAGTTCAGGGGGATCCAGAGCGTGTCGTCGGGGGCGACGTCCACACTGTCTCCCTTTGGACGATCGATGATGAGCCAGTGCTCTTTCTTTTCAAGGAGCCCGGTCTTTTCGACGACGCGCGTGCGCCACTGATCGTCGCCCGGCTCGAACGTTTTCAAGGATGTCGGATCCATTTCTCCGAAGTTGAAATAGAGGCCCGAGCCGGCATCACCGTTTTGCGCCGCAGGCAGATCCGTCGGGGCTCCACCGGACGCAAACGTGATGGTCTGGTCCTGTCCGTTCTGAATTTCGATTCCGAGCACGTTGTGCTGAGGGTCCTGATAGATGATGTGCTCGTTGGAGGAAGGGGCGTTTTTGTTTTTGAGGGACGTTTTCACCTCCCCCTCCTGGCCCAGGGTGGGGAGGATCGGAGACGAAAACTCTTCGACAGAGGGTGTCGGGGAATCGTCAGTCGGAGTCATCGTGGTGTCGGACATAGATCGTGGAGAGGCTTCGAGAGAACGTATGTTTCTGGACAGTCTGGGACTGCGAGTGGGAGGGTTACCGGGAGCCGTCGGGTGCGGCCGTCGATTGTCTTGGGACGTTGAACACGACCTCCCGGGTCGATTGCACCATCTGGAGGGTGTATTCGGAGCTCGAAAACGTCTTTTCGCCGAAGTGGTCGGCCAATTTGTTGGCGAGGGAGCCGGCCTGGACGACGCGATCGGTTCCCTGATTGCGCATCGCGCCTTTTGTACTGAGCGTGTCCGTTTCAGGGGCGCCCGTGTCAGGGTTGCGGAGGGATACGGCCCAGTGTCCCTTCTTTTTGGTAAGGCCGAAGTGGAGGGTTTCGACGGCCCGGCCCAGGCGCAGCTTCTGGAGGGTTCCTTGAAAGAGCCCGAGGAGGAGGTTCTCGGAGAGCCGCTCGAAGCGCAGCAGTCGGAGTTCGCGAAATTTATCCTCCTCGTTTTTCTGCTCGTATCCTGTGGCCCGCAGTCCCGGCCAGTCCGCCACGGCGACGGACCGGAGCAGGAAGCCGGACATGGTGGGGATGCTGGGAGGATCTTGCGTCTCGGCGCCGTTCAATTTTTGGGCGGCTGCTTCCGGATCGGGGGGCGCCTGTCCGAGGAGACGCGCCCGAATGGTGGTTGCGGTCCGGTTTGCCGCTGCTTTCAGCTCATCCCCGAAGGCCTCGTCGTGGGCCTCGTGGGCCGCGTGGTCTCGGCCTACACTGAGGGCGCCTTCTCGGAGGGCCCGAACCCAGTTTTTGTCGACGTAGAAGAACCGGAGCGAATTTTTGGGGAGGGCGCGCTCGTCCGGCAGGAGATAGGGAAAGGGGACGCCCTGGAGGAGGGTGAGGTCGCCGAGCCACTCCTGGGCATTCGTCTTGTGATCATCCTCCGGGGAGGCATCGTCTTCGTCGGAAGAGGAGGCTCGTTCACGGCCCTCGTGGAGGGACCGGACGGCGTCGGGGTCGGAAAGGAGGTCGTGAATCGCAGAGTCATCGGGCATGGGATCGTGCTCGTGTTCGTGAAAGCGGGGAATTTCGGGCGGGGCAAGCTACGGGCTCGGTGGGGAGTCGGCGTCGAGGGTGTCGAGAAAGTCCGAAAGTGTCTCCGCGAGGGCATCTGTGACTGCCGACTGAAACTGTGCGGCGTCGACGCCATCGGAGGGGGAGGCCTCCGGGTGCGGGGGATGAGACTGAAGCAGTCGACGTCGAGTGAGCGCCTGGCGACTGCGGCGAAGCTTTGCGTTGCGCCAGCGAGCGATCGCTTCGGCGGCGTGGCCGTCGTGGAGCGTCAGCAGACGGCCGAGCTGGTAGGCCGCCGCGTAGGACACGTCGAACATTCCGGTTTTGTCGTCGAGGTGGAGCAGCTGGTCGGCGTGGTCGTAGGGGGATTTCGACCCCTCGTCTTTGACTGGAAGGGGGGAGAGGGGACCGCGATACCAGGCGGCGACCTCGTCTCCGGTCCGCATGTGATACATCATCGGCGTAAATCCGGCCCGTACAGCATCTTTTGCGTCCGACGAGAGGCTGTCGGCGAGGTCGTTTGAGGGAAGGTGGAGGAAGGGAGGGCGCGTGTCGGTGTAGACGGGCTCTCGTTTGGTTTCCATTTTTCCCGTCTTCGGATTTTTCACCGTGTGGGTGGGAGCGTCACTCTTTTGCGTGTGGAGGATTTTCCAGAGCGGATACTCGTGCTTGGACGCGTTGAAGGTCCAGTGATGCATCGACACGAGCCGAACGCCGTTCGTGCCGGAGGGAAGGTTGGACGATCCGTTGGCCTCCGGCAGGTAGTTGCCGTAGCCTTCCAGCGAGATGAGGTGGACCGTGTTCTGGGTGGGAACGGATTGGCCCGATTCGCGCTTGAGGGCGGCTTTGGGCAGCCGCGTTCCCACGACGATAGCAGATTCCTTGGTCGATGGGTCCTTCTGGCCGGGAGGGGGAGAGGAGCTCGTCCCGTTGGAACCGAGACTGGGCTGGAGCGGCATCATCCCCGTTCGGGCCTCCCGGTGATCGAGGGCTTGCTGGGCAGCATCGGTTTCGCGCACGTGGGCCAGGTACGGGAGGTCGTCGGTGCTCGGGGCGATGCGATTGAAGAAGTCGGCATTCACGTCGATGTAGCTGCAGGGCGTCGTCTCTTCGAAGTTGGGTCCCTGCTGGATCTCGTCGTAGGGGTAGAAGATGCCAGAGGGGCGGTTTTCCTTCTTGAGGTCAGAGACGTGTCCCTGCTTGGTTTCTGGAATGCCCTCGGTCCCGTCGAAAAGGAACAGCGCGAGCCAGGACGGGAGGGTCGTGCTCCCGGCGTCCTCGACCGACGCTCCTCCGGGGTTCCGTTGCCACGGAAGAGAGGTGTCCTTGAGGACGACGTGGGGAAGATGGCCGTCGTAGAGTCCGGTGCTCCCGGCCGGGGGGTACACCGACTCGATGGTGTCTCCGGGGAGGCTAAACTGGACACCGGAGACCACGAACTCGTACTCCGACTCGTAGGGGCCGTCCAGCTTTTCCTCCTTCTTGTACACTTCCTGGACGGCGTCAATCTTGTAGGTCCCGTCTGCTAGCGGGGGGGCGTGGTAGTCCAGGAAGGTGATCTCCTTCTTAGTGGTCTTGACTTCGCGCTCTACTGTTTGCGTCGACTCGCTCACGGCTACAATGGGAAGCTATGCGTCAATAGTGGCAAAGGGGGAGTCTCCGGTCGTCGGGGAGGCTCTATGTCCAGTCCATGCTTCGAGGGGGAACGAGGAAGCCCTGCTCGTCGGCGTCGTCGAGGTGCTGCACCGACAGGCGATTGGGATTCACGTTGAACCCACTGGCCTGAAGATCTTCGAGCAGGGATTCTTTGGGCACACCGGACTGTTGGAATGCCTTCGCGATGCTGGATCGGGTGAGCCGGTCCCCGAGCGTGCGGCGGTGCTGGGGCGCTGCGGCCGACGAGACGGTCCGCGTTTTGTCGTCTTCGACGAGGTGTTTCCAGGCAAACTCGTTTGTTTTCGAGGGCGTATCGATGGTGGCCCCCAGCGCAACGCCCATCAGGGCATCTTGAATGTGGGCATCGCTCCCGGCCGAGAGCTTGGTCGGGGTGCCGCTCCACATCGACTTGGGAACCTGCTTCAGCAGCCCGTCCAGGTTCTTTTTGAACCGGGTGAAGAGCTCCTCGTCCGTCGTGCCCTCTGAGCTCACTCGGTGCAGCTCGATCGTCAGTTTCGGTTGCAATTCGCCCGGTTGTATGCCCCCGGTCCCGTCCTGCTTGATGGTGGGGGCAACGCCGAACTCGTCGTGCCACCCCTGTTGGCCGGCCTCGTACGAGACGGAGTGGCTCCCATCTTTTGTTTTGAGCACGACGGTCGTCGAGGGGACCTGCGTGTCCACCTCCAGGCGGAGGGTGCGGGGATGTACGATCCAGCCTTTCTGCTTTGGGGTGCCGTTCGAGCGGGCGGCGGCATCGCGGGGCTGGGGGGAGCCATTCTGGGAGGGGACCGGCGGCTTTTTCTGTCGTTTTGGGTACCGCTGTCTCAAGCCCTGGGTGAGGTGCACGTCGCAGTATGGAGAGCGGGCGAGGGAATCCCCCGAGGACTGGATGCGCTCCGATTGGGAATCTCCTCCCTGCAGGAACGAGGTTTTGAACTCGGCCCAGGTCGACAGCCGATGAGACGACTGGGGCTTCTCGCCGAAGTGGACGGTCGTGGAGAAGACCGAAAGGTCGATCTTGGCCGTCCCGTGAATCGGCGGCCCTTCGAGGTGCAGGTCGGCGCCCACGTGGGCACTGATCGTGTGGGTGCCGAAGAAGTGGACCGTGACCTGGACGCTGATGTTGACGTGCAGGTGGGCGTCGTAGTGGAGGGGTTTCCACCGCATCAGCACGTCGAGCTTTGCCTGGAAGGCGGCCTTGAAGGCGTCGTACTGAAGGACCGCCGCCAGCGTCCCGCCAAACATCATGGCCGACGGCGTGAGGGCGGCGTACACCTCCCCTCGAATACTGACGTGATCGCTGACCGTAATTTCGGCGCCCAGGCGAGGAACCTTCGGGTAGTAGGACGGCACCGTGAGCTTTGGGTGATAGCCCCCGAGCGTGAGTACGTAGTCGCCGACCTTCTTTTTCTGCTTGGACGACATCAACGGGGTCGGCAGCCACGTGCAGATTCCGAATCCCCCCTTGAAGTCGGCATCTCGAAAGACGATGTGGGTTTTGGGGAGCAGCTCACCCCCAAACGAGAGGCGGCCGGTATTGAAGGAGAAGGACGCTTCGAGGGCCAGGGCGATGAGCACTGGGGGGTTCGAGCCCTTGGGAATCGCTATGCTCGCCGTGCCCATGATATTCACGGACGACTGCGTCCCCGCCGAGAGCAGGGGAATCACGCTGGCGTTGATCATTTCCCAGGAGGAAAACTGGACGCCCGCCCCGAGCCAGACGTTGCCCTCCTTGACGGGGAAGTTTTCGGTGTACTCGCGGAGGTCGACCTCCCCCTTGATCATCGTCTTGATCAGGGGGTACTTGTGCAGGCTGGAGATGTGGGGAGACTCCGCGCCCCGGTTGTACCCGAACCCGGCCGCCATCTGCTCGACGTGGATGGTGGGGGTGCCAATGGGGGCATCCAGGAAAACGAACAGGAAGAGGGACGGATTTTTCTGGGTCGTGAACGATCCGACGCCCGAAAAGCCGTAGCCTTCGGCGCGGAGGACAGCGTCGCCCGTATAGATCTCGGTGCCGTCCTCCGTCGTCCGGAGCAAGCCGGCCTGTACGTCGATTCCTCCTCTGTTAAATCCGATCTGGATGCCCTGCAGGACCGGACTGAAGTGGTCGACAATGCCGCCCGTGCCCGATTTTTCGCCTTCAGTTTTGAAGCGAGCCCCGAGGCCGTAGAATTTTGCCTTGAGGCCCGCCACCTTGGCGCTAACGTCGAGGAGGATCGAGATTTTCGGTTGCCCGTCCTTCTGCTGGACCTGGGTGCCGATCCGAACGAAGTCGAACACGGCCACGGTCGACTGTAGCGGGGTCCAGTGCACCGTACTCTCCTCACTGCTGCTCTTCTTCTCATCCGCAGCGGCGACGTCCGCATCCGGATCCGGACTCTCAATCAGCGGCGTGATCGGTGTGGACGCTTGCCCGTCGACCGTCGACGAGGAGCCGTCCCCCGGAGCCTTCAACGCTTTCGGTTTTCGGTGATGATGGTGTTCGTCCGGACGGTAGAACGGAATGACGAACACGTCGCTTACTTTTCCGAGGGAGAGCTCTCCCATCAGCGACACGCCCTCCTGCACCTCCAGCTTCTCGAAGAAGTCGAGGGCCTTCCCCGGCTTGAGGTTCTTCCAGCCGGCCGTGCTCGGCGGGTTGAACTGGTCGTTGTCGAGGGCACTGAGGTCGGGGGCCGTGAACTTCACCTCCTTCTTTGCAGCCGTTGCGGCCACAATCCCGAGGTGCTTGGCACCGATCGAAGGGAGGCCCAGCGCGGACAGCTTTTTCTGGAGCAGGGGAAGGGTTTTAATCTCCACCCCCTTTAGCTCGGCGCCAAAGAGGCTCACGTATGTCGGCTTCTTGGACGAGCTCCCTGTTTGTGTCGACGAGAAGCTCGAGGAGCCGCCGAATTCATGCTTGGGGCCCGTCGCTAAAAACGCATTCCCCAGCTTGGTCTGAAGTTGGGCGACCAGAAACGATCGATCGAGGTCGCAGACGAAGAAGGCGCCCGTCGTGGCGAACGGAAAGGTCGGGGGGAACGCAAGATTGGCGCCCCCATCGAAGACCTGAGCAAGGGGCGCGGGGTTGAACGACGAGGAGCCTTCACTTTCGTTGGCCTCCGCGTCCCATTTCTGATCCCAGCCGGCCGCCAGCACCTTCTTGTCGATGTCATAAAAGACGCGGAAGACCTGTGCGGTGTCGTCGTTTCCAATTTTGAGTTTTCCCCGCAGCGAGCCGTTCTCAATGTTTAGGCTTGGGCGGGATCCGGTGTGGTCGGGAGACCACGAGAGTTTCAGATTGATGCCGAATTTTACGTGCTCCTTTCCGGGCAACTCCTTCCCCGGCAGATGGGCCAGGTACTTCAATTGCAGCCCATTCCCGTTTCCGGTCTTCGTGCCGGGGGTGGTATTGGCGATCGTTGCCTGGAGGTGAAAGGTCTTCTCGTTCTCGGGCGAGGAGACCTGCTCCGCGACCTCGGGATCGACCGCGTGGACGTGCACCGGAATGTCCTTCACCGGATCGAGCCCATCGGGGAGTTTGGGTTGATTCCCATGTTTCTTTTTGAACGTTTTCTTTATTGCGTCCGATAAGGGCTTGGGCTCGTCGGAGGGGGGCATGGGTCGATCTCAGGATGAGTCGTGTCAAGAAGAAAAGGCGTCCTCTCGGAGGAGCGGGATCGCCATTTTTCTCGGTCTCCACGTCGATCGCCGAATTTCCAGGAGCAAAAGAAAAGATGTGAGGGAAAAAATGCTTTCTCAAATGTTGCAAATCCTTGTTTTTATGTTGCAGACAGCCATTTTGGGAAAACTGGTCGAATGTTTATAACCTTAGTTTAATGCTTTGGGTCTGGGCGACGTCCGGCGAGAAGTGACGGGGGCGGACCGTTGGGGCTCTCGGTTAAGGCCTCTCGGAGCACGGGCCGAAGATCGGGGGGCTCCTACCGATCCGTGCGAAAGCATCTAAACATTTTTCAGGCGAGTGGCCTTCGTTCGGCACTTCCACATCGTCCAACTTCCGGCGGGAAGCGCAAAGCGACATTTTGGATGGGAGTGTAGTCTCAATACCGAAGGTGCTGGAATGGCAGCCCCCAGTTCAACACGAGGCGCGGGCTGAGGTAGGTGTCCGTGCCGCGCTCAGCGTCGGCAAGCCGCTCGGCGCGAAGGGCCGCGGTGACCTGCAGGTGGGGCAGGACTTCGTAGCCGAGGGCCGCTTCGAGCACGCCGAAGCGCTGGCGGATGCCCTGCAGCATCGGCACCGGACGGCTCCGGGCGCGAGGGCGCGAGGGCACGGTGGCGTCTCCCCCGTAGTTGGCAGTGACGGTCCCGTCGGGCCCGAGCTCGTTGCGTCCATGCACCGTCCAGCTGCCGTGCAGCAGTGCGCGCCACGGACCGGGGGGCGCATAGTCGAGAAAGAGCGACAGGTCGACGCTGTTGGGGCCGGCGGGATGCGTGACGATGTCGCTCATGTGCGTAAAGGCCGAGGCCGAGGTACGGTGGCTGTAGAGGTAGGGCCGGAGGCGCGTGGCCTCGACGCGGGCCGACAGATGCGGCACGCCCGGCTCTACGACGTGCAGCCCCAGCATCCAGCCCCACTTGTTGGCCCACCACTGGTTGCCGATCTCCGGAACGCGCAGCTCGTCGATCACGAACTGGCCGTAGACCTTCGCTCCTGACAGGGGGCGCCAGGATCCCCCGAGTCCTAGCAGGGTATTTCCGGCGCTTCCAAGGTCCCGCTCCATCGGACGAAAGACGATGACCGGATTGAGGTAGCCGGGGTCGAAGCCGGTGCTTCCAGCGGTCGTGTCGCGCCCCATGATGACGGCCTCGTAGAGATCGAGTGTGAGGGCGTCGGTCACGTGGAGGGTGAGGTGGTGAAAGACGCCGTAGCGAGAGGAACGGCGCGGCCCACTGGCGATGGTTTGGGACTCGGTGTCGAGGAAACGGGTCAGCAGATAGTTGTACTGCAGGGGGCCGAGCGTCGCCCGGACCTGGGCCTGGTCGTAGACAGTGCTGTAGTCGGAGAGGAAGAGGCTGCCCTGCCCCGGTCCCCAGTGGTTTCGCGCGCGGCCCATCCGCACCTCGAAGTGACGGGAGCGCAGGCCCACCACGCCGGTGGCTTCAAAGAAATTGTAGGGGTCGCCGTCGTCGTAGAAGGAGATGTGTCCCACTCGCGGTGCGGTCTTGTTTTCGAAGGCGGGCCAGATGGGCCGCCACTGATTCTCCGATACCCGACTTTCGAAAAAGAGGGAATTGCCCACGCGGCCCGAAAAGCGGAGCCCACGCGTGTTCCGCCAGGCCACGTCGTTTGCGAATCGGCCCGACGCCTCGCTGTGGACGGACGGTCCCAAAAAGCCATAGTACCGCGGATTGAGCTGCAGGGCGTAGTCCTCCCCGGAGAGCGAGATCAGGTCCCGTCCATTGTCGTACAGCGAGAAGGTGCGCTGGGCCCATCCGGCGCCGGGACGAGCCACGGTTCCACGAAGCAGGGCGAGCTGCTCTCGATTCGCCGGCGTGAGGAGTTGCTCAGCGCTGTCGCGGACGGCGAGGGAGTCGAGGTAGCGTTGTGCCTCGTACACCGACAGCGGCTGGTGGGAGAGAAAAGCGTCCGGCAGATGCCCTTTTGCCTGCTGCGACTGGAGGAATTGATGCGTCTCGTCGTCGAGCTGGAGAAGGCCGTCGGTTTGTGCCAGGACCGGGAGCGCGTTGCAGAACCCCAGCAGTAGCAGGAGCACTGGAAAGAGGCGTCGAGTCATTGCGAGGAGGAGGGCACGTGAAAGGGCAGAACGATGAACGTGAGGGATGGAGATTCCTTCGGGGACGTAGAAGGGAAGGCGGTCTTCTCTTTCATGTGTTTGTCGAGTCCGCCGGTCCTACGGCTGCACCGTGTCACCGATCCTACAAGCGGCATCCGTTTTCGTGGTCACGGTTTGAGGCCTACTGCGTATGCTCACTTCTGTGACTTTTCCCCCTTCAATATTCTCCCGCAGCACAACAGCGGGCATTCTCTCCCGAACCTCTCGTCCAACTCGGAAACCACGTGAGGGACGGTAATCCGAACGGTTTCATAATGAAGCAATCCCGGGTTCGGCCCGTTTACCCAGATTCCCAACGACATTCTGCACATCCGTTCCGTTCTATGGAATCGATCGATCCCGCCCGGGGCCTGTTCTGCAACCGCACCCTCAATCTGCGCGGCATCCGGGCCATCGGGTACGACATGGACTACACGCTCGTCCACTACCACATGCGCGAGTGGGAGCAGCGGGCGTATAGCTTCATCAAGGAGGGACTGCTGGCGAAGGGGTGGCCGGTGGAGGACCTCACCTTCAACCCAAATCTCGTCATTCGCGGCCTTGTGATCGACACCGAACACGGCAATGTCGTGAAGGCCAACCGCTTCGGCTATGTAAAGCGGGCCTTCCACGGCACCCAGCCGCTCAACTTTGACGCGCAGCGGGAGACGTACCAGCGCACGCTCGTGGAACTGTCCGACGACCGCTGGCACTTCCTGAATACGCTCTTCTCCATCTCGTCGGCCTGCATGTACATGCAGCTCGTGGACCTGCTCGACGCGAACGAGCTGGGCGGGTCGATGGGCTACACCGATCTCTTTGAGGAAGTGCAGCACACGCTCGACGAAGCCCACATGGAGGGGCGTCTCAAGGAAAAGATCGTCGACAACCCGGAGCGCTTCGTGAATCTGGATCCGGAGATGCCACTCACCCTCCTCGATCAGAAGCGGGCCGGCAAGAAGGTCTTGCTCATCACCAATTCGGAGTGGGACTACGCCCGGCCGATGCTGGAGTACGCGTTCAACGACTTTCTGCCCGACGGCATGACGTGGCGCGACCTCTTCGACCTTTCGATCGTGGGGGCACGGAAGCCGGACTTTTTCTCGGTCCGCATGCCGGCGTTTCGAGTGGAGAGTGAAGATGGGCTTCTTCGTGAGCACCAGAACGGACCGCTGGAGGAGGGACAGGTGTACGTGGGGGCCAACGCGCCGCTCGTGGAAGAGAGTCTCGGGTTGCGGGGAGAAGAGATTCTCTACGTGGGCGACCACCTGTTCGTGGACGTCAACGTGTCGAAGAAGGTACTGCGCTGGCGCACGGCGCTGGTGGTCCGGGAGTTGGAGACGGAGATTGAAGAGTTTCAGGCCTTCGTCGAGAAGCAGGACCAGCTCTCCGACCTCATGGAGAAGAAGGAGCGGCTGGAGGCAGAGTTTTCGGCCAAGCGGCTGCAGCGGCAGCGCCTCAAGCAGGGCTATGATGGGACCGGTGGGGCCGATCCGGAGTCGCTGGAAGAGGACATGCAGTCGCTCCGCACACAGCTTACGGCGCTGGACGAGCGCATTGCCCCGCTCGCGAAAGAATCGAGCCGCCTCGTCAACGACAATTGGGGGCCGCTCATGCGCACCGGCAAGGACAAGAGCCTTTTCGCGCGGCAGGTGGAGCGCTACGCGGACGTCTACACGGGCCGCGTCTCGAATTTTCTACACCACACGCCCTTTACGTATCTGCGCTCGCATCGCGGCAGCCTGCCCCACGACGAGGCCGCCGAACGGGAGCCGAAGTACTCCTCCCTCACGTCCGGCTACGAGTGGGACGAGACGACGGCCAAGGAGCGGGGATAGGCAATACACGCTTCGATTGTGGGAGGAGGCTCCCTGCCGAAATCTGACTATGTGGGTCTTGAATCCGTGTGTGTGTATGGGAGTGTGGGAGTAGAACCAGGCTGCACAGAGAAAACGAGTCTGGGCTGGTTCACAACGCGTGATGCAATTTCTGGGGGAGATCTGTTTCTCTCTCTTTGAAAGTGGCAACAGTGCCTCTGAGGAAAACCCCCATACGCCCAGACGCCCACACATTCTGGCAACACTGGAAGTGGACCGGCATGAACGCCGCCATCAATCATCTCGGAGACTCAGCGTCCGACGGCCCAAACCCCCCACCGCCCGGCGTCTCGATGCGGAGGCGGCTGCCCGCCGGAAGGCGTCGCGAGAAGTGGGCGGGCAGTGCTTCCTCTTCCCCGTCGGGGTGGACGAGCACGTTGCGCCCCGGCGCCCCTCGGTCCCCCTCCTCGCGTCCCCACGGCCCCTCGGAGCGGCGTGTGCTGAGCATGGTGACGGTAACCGGCACCAGGACCTCGTACTCCCGCACGAGCCCGTCGCCGCCTCGGTAACGACCCGCCCCGCCACTGTCGTTGCGCAACCGGTAGGTCGTGACCCGGAACGGGTACGTCTGCTCCAGCGCCTCGATGGGCGTGTTGAGCGTGTTCGTCATGTGCACGTGCACTCCGCTGAGTCCCTCCGCGTCGAGCCCCGCGCCCATGCCGCCGCCGATCGTCTCGTAGTAGGCGAAGGAAGAGCCGTCCGGGCGGGTGCCCCCGATCGTGAGGTTGTTCATCGTCCCCTGGCCCGCTGCAGGCACCCGGTCGGGGAGTGCCTCGGCGAGTGCCCCGAGCACCGTGTCTACAATGCGCTGCGAGACTTCCACGTTGCCGCCGGCCACCGCGTGCGGCGGGTCGGCATTGACGATCGTTCCCTCCGGTGCCGTCACCGACACGGGCGCAAGGCTCCCGGCATTCATCGGCATCCCGCCGTCCACGAGGCCCTGTACCACGTAGTAACAAGCGGACTCGGTGATGGGGAGAACGGCGTTCAGGTTGCCGTCGTCCGCCGGATCCGTGCCGTCGAAGTCAAACGACACCGATTCGTTCTCGATGGTGGCCGTCACCCGAATTGTGGCGGAGCTGTCGTCGGCGAGCTCGAGCGTGTCCTCGAAGGTGTAGGTCCCGTTCGGCCACTCGTCCAGGGCGGCACGGACTCTTCGTTCGCTGTAGGTCTGCAGGTGGCGGGCATAGGCCGTGACTTCCTCAGCCCCGTGCGCCGCCGCGAGGGTCTGGAGCCGCTGTTCGCCCACGGCGTGGGCTGCGCGCTGGGCCGCAAGGTCGCCGCGCCGCTCCTCCGGCGTACGGACGTTGCGGAGGAGGAGCCGCAGGACGCTCTCGTTCGTGGATCCCGCCTCGTACAGCTTCACCGGCGGGATGACGAGCCCTTCCTGCACCAGCTCCGTGGCCAGCGGGAGCGAGCCCGGCGTAATGCCGCCCACGTCGGCGTGGTGGGCACGGCTCGCGGCAAAGAAGGAGGGCATGGTATTGTCTGCAACGAACACCGGCGAGACCATCGTCACGTCCGGGAGGTGCGTGCCGCCCTCGTAGGGATCGTTGAGGATGACAATGTC
This sequence comes from Salinivenus sp., assembly GCA_018609755.1. Taxonomy (GTDB): domain Bacteria; phylum Bacteroidota; class Rhodothermia; order Rhodothermales; family Salinibacteraceae; genus Salinibacter. The sequence goes on from JAHENZ010000013.1 coordinate 20,323, forward strand.
GCCGGGCGTCCAGGCATCCACACTATTCAGGGCGGCGGCCACGCTCGCGGGCATGGCCCCGAGGTGGACGGGGATGTGGGCCGCCTGGGCCACGAGGCCACCGGCATCGTCAAAAACCGCGCAGGAGAAGTCGAGCCGCTCCTTTATGTTGGGCGAGTAGCTGGTGCGCTGGAGCGTCCCGCCCATCTCGTCGGCCACGCCCTCGAACCGGTGGCGGTACAGCTCCAGCAGAATGGGATCGGCGTCGTCCATGAAGGGCAGGAGGATCGGTCTGCGTGCGATTTGCTACCCTGAAAGATGCGAAGGCACGGGGAGAGAAGAAATACCGACGGAAGGGGCACACGGGGGAGAACAGGCGAATCCCCTTCGCAGGCGCACTCCAATCAGAAAATGAACGAACCTCTGTTTTTCCCTTTGCGTTGAGAGTCGGAGTGTGACTGTCCCCGGTCTGTTAGAAGGAAGAACATCGTCATTCCATCCCTCTCGGTTCCGATCCCCTGAACGAGCAACGTGTTACGACCGATGCACTACACCAAAAAGCAGTGCGCGCTTGTACTTGGGCTCATGGTTTGGGTTGGCGCAGGGGTTCTGCTTATGCCGATGTGCGTAAAGGGACAGGTAAGCGTAAAGCCCGGGGTCAGAGTTGGGGGAAACGCGTCTAGCTTTGGAGGCGATGCGGAAGAGTATGTGCGAGCACTTGCTGACTTGGACAGGGTCCCCCTCAGTCTTGACGTCGATGTCGGACGGCGAATGAGCGTTCTGGTCGGGGGATACGCTCTCGTCGATTTTCCCGGGCCGTTTGCCGCGCAGCCGGAGATGAGATATCTTCAGCAGGGGGCTGATTTTACCGTTCAGTTCCAGGAGTTGTCGAGATCCAGTTCGGGGAGCGTACGGCTGAGTTACCTCGACATTCCTGTGCTGGCCCGGTATCGGGTCCCGATTGGGGGAGGCGGGCTCGCTCCACATTTGCTTGCAGGGCCCAGGGTTGGGTTCAATCTCGTGGCGGAGTCAGACTTCGAAAGCCTGCAGGGGGGACGCGCGGCGCCTTCGAACATTAGCAATCGCATCAGCGGAACCGACTTTGGCCTCGAATTTGGGGGCGGTGTGGACGTGGGATTCGGGGCTGTCGCCGCGACGGTGGATCTCCGATATGGGCTCGGACTCATAAATATTGACGACGAGGAGAATTCGGATCTATCTCTTAGCAATCGGTCTCTCATGGTGACCGCCGGCGTGCGGTTCTAGCGATCCTTCTTTGGGATCTCGTTCGGCCGCAGTCCGAGATTGGAGGGGCTGCGTTCTTCGTCCTTCCCGTCATGAATCGAGGGCGAAGGGGGAACGAACGGGATGCTCCGGCGGAATAGAGCCACGGCGCTGCAATTCGCTCTCACGCCCGTTTCCGTTCGTATGCCGACTACCCACCTTCTTGCCCGTGCCGTCATTCGACGCAACGACCACGTGCTCGTCGTCCGGGCGGACGGGCAGTCGCACACCTTTCTGCCAGGCGGACACGTGGAGGACGGCGAGGGACTGGAGGGCTGCCTGCGGCGTGAGCTGAAGGAGGAGCTCGGTGTCGAAGCGGCCGTGGGGGCGTACCGGGGGGCCGTAGAGCATCGCTGGCAGCGGAACGGCGATCCGCAGTACGAGCTCAACCACTGCTTTTCCGTCGAGGCCCCGGCGCTCCCGTCCGACACGGCTCCGAGGGCGCAGGAGGGCTATCTCTCATTCGAATGGGTCGCGGCGGATGCACTCGGGGACGTGAGTCTCCAGCCCGTCCCGCTTCGCACACTTCTCTCTGGGGAGCCGACGCCGGAGGCCCCCTGGTGGGCGTCGACGATGGCGTAACGAGTATCGCTTGGGGGAATCCGAGAGGAGCGGCAACGGTAGAGACGATCCGGTCATCGTCCGACACGTCACCGCTCTGTTCATGGCCACGCCCGTCCAGGTCGTCTGGTACAAGCGAGACCTGCGGGTGGACGACCACCGCCCGCTGGTCCGGGCCGCCGAGCACGGGCCGGTGCTTCCCCTCTACGTGGCGGAGCCCTCCATCGCGGCAGCGGATGACTTTCGCTCCCGTCATTGGACGCTCGTCCGCGAGGCCCTGATCGAGCTCCGGGCGCGTCTGAACAAGCGAGGGCAACCGCTCGTGGTGCGCTGTGGCGAGATGCCGGACGTACTGGAGTCGCTGCGACGTCAGGTCGGACCGCTTCGGCTCTGGGCACACGAGGAGGTTGGCAACGGGCGGACGTTTGCACGCGACCGCCGGGTTCGCGCCTGGGCGGAGGAGCAGAACGTTCGCTTCACCGAAATCCCGTGCCGGGGCGTCATCCGTGGGCCGCACGACCGCGACGACTGGGCCGACCACTGGGAGCAGGCCATGCGCCGCCCGCTCGCGCACCCGCCGGAGGCTCTCACGCCCGTAGATGGGGTAGCGCCCGGCTCGATGCCGTCACACGCCGACCTCGGCCTGCAGCCATCCACCGCCGCTCTCCAACGCATCGGAGAGGCCGAGGCCCACCGCACGCTCGACTCGTTTCTGCACGAGCGCGGGCAAAACTATCGGCAGGCCATGTCGAGTCCCCTCACGGGAGAGACCGCCTGCTCGCGGATGTCGGTACACCTCGCCTTCGGCACCATCAGCCTACGCCGGGTGGTGTACGAGCTGCGGCAGCGGCGGGAGGAGCTGGACAAGCGACGCGACCCGGCCGCCGACGACTGGCGCAAGGTCCTCGACAGCTTCGACAGCCGCCTGCACTGGCACAGCCACTTCACGCAGAAGCTGGAGGACGCGCCCCGCATCGAGCACGAGAGTTACATCCCCGCCTTCGACGCCCTGCGGGCCGATGACTGGAACCCGGCGCTGTACGACGCGTGGCTGCACGGCCACACGGGCTTCCCGATGGTGGACGCCTGCATGCGCTGCCTCCGCACCACCGGCTGGCTCAACTTTCGGATGCGGGCGATGCTCTGCTCCTTTGCGGCGTACGACTGCTGGCTCGACTGGCGCCGCTTCGCCCCCACCTACGGCGGCCTCATGGCCGACTACGTGTCCGGCATCCACTATCCACAGGTGCAAATGCAATCGGGCACTACCGGCATCAACCAGATCCGAATTTATAACCCGGTCAAGCAGGGCAAGGAGCACGATCCGGAGGGCACCTTCATCCGCCGCTGGGTGCCGGAGCTTGCTCACCTGGAGACTGACGCCTACGTCCACGAGCCCTGGCGCATGCCGCCGATCGAGCAGCAAGCTATGGGCGTCGTGGTGGGGGAAGACTATCCCGAGCGCATCGTCGATCACCTGGAGGCCTACCACCACGCACAGGAGACGATCCGATCCTTTCGGGAGCGACCGGAGATTCAAGAGCAGGCCGACGCCATTCTAGAGCGGCACGGCAGCCGAGGACGGCAGCGATAGGCGAAAGGAGAAGGGCGAGGGGGAGTGTGGGACTTGGCAGCGTGGTGTGCTCTTCACATCGCCTCTCCCCTCTCGCCCCTCAACAAGCTGTATCAGATGGAAAAAACCTCGGAGTCACTGCTCCCAAAATGGGCAGCCTCTTCTATTCATCCCGCTGCACCACGTCCACCCCGAGGCGGTCCTGCAGCTCCTCGATGCGCCCGCGGCTCACGCTGACCGTGGTACCGTCCTCCAGTCGCACGGCGTAGTTGCCGCCGCCGCTGCGGAGGATGAGCTCCACCTCGTCGAGGCGGACGATGGCCGAGCGGTGCACGCGCACAAACTTTTTCGGGTCGAGGCGAGAGGCAAGGGCCTTCATCCGCTCGCGGATGACGTGCGTACCGTCGGTGGTGTGGAGCTCCGCGTACGAGCCGTCCGCCGTGATGTGGGTGATGTCCTCTACCGAGACGATACGGGCTTTTCCTCGTCCCTGTACGGCAATGCGCTCCAGGTACGGTTCGTCCGACGCCTCCATCTCCTTCAGCAGTTCCGGATCCTGCTCTTGCAGCAGGTGCAGCAGGCGGCGCGAGATGGCGTCGGCGTCCTGGTCGACGATGCGCTCGCGAGCCCGCTCGAAGGCCTGCTCGAAGCGCTCGTCGTCGAACGGCTTCAGCAGGTAGTCCACGGCGGCGAGGTCGAAGGCCTTGATTGCGTACTGGTCGTAGGCCGTCACAAAAATGGTGATCGGCATGTCTTCACGGCCCACCTCTTCGATCACGTCGATTCCGTTCATGCCCGGCATCTGCACGTCGAGGAAGACGAGGTCGGGCTCGTGCTCTCGGATCGCGTCGGCTGCTTCGAGGCCGTCTTCCGCCTCCCCCACTACGATGACGTCCGGGCGATCGTCGAGCAGCTCGTGGAGCCGCTCGCGGGCCAGGGGCTCGTCGTCAACGATCAGGCTTCGAATGGGAGCATTGGAGGCCATGGCTTGGCGGAGCGTTGCGATCAGTTATTCGGCAGAGGCAGCTGGAATTGTCGATTGGTCTTGAGGCTCCAGGATGCCCTCCGCTGTATAGAGAGAGGTGCTGGAGTGATATGGAAGCTCGAGCGTCGCCCGCGTTCCCTCATCCGAGGCCGATTCAAGGTGGAGGGACTGATCGTCGCCGTAGAGCTCCTGTAGGCGTGCGCGTACGTTGCGAAGGCCGAGGCCCTCCTCCTCCGGTTCGGAGAGACCGGGGCCGTTGTCCGTCACCGAGAGGATGAGCCGGTCGTCCTCCCGTCGGCCTCGAATTTCAATGCGTCCCTTTCCGCGGACCTGACTGGCGCCGTGCTTGATGGCATTTTCAACAATGGGTTGGAGAATGAGGTTCGGCACCTGCGCTTCGTGCAGTTCCGTGGGGACGTCGATCTCGGTGTCGAGATCGCCCTGGAAGCGGATCGTCTGAATTTCGAGGTAGTCGTCCAGGAAATCCAGCTCTTCCGACAGCGGGACCTCCTGCGGGGCGTCTTCGTCGAGCACGTGGCGCAGCAGCTCACTGAGACGCGCAATCATGCGCCGGACCCCGCCGGGATCTCGGTCCACGAGCGTGCTTACCGCGTGCAGCGTATTGAAGAGGAAGTGGGGATTGAGCTGCATCCGGAGGGCCTCCAGCCGAGCCTCCGTGAGCTGTGCCTCCAGCGATTCGGCCCGCTCTTCCAGCCGCTCGGCCTCTTCCTGCTGTTCCTGCTTCTGCCGGTAATAGGTGCGCGCAAACCCAACCGTGAGGACCACGACATATGTGACCAGCTCGTCCATGAACCAGAATCCGAGGATCTGCTGGATCGGGCCGATCGGAGGGTAGGAGCTCGGGTCGAAGCCCGCTACGACCACGTCCTCACTGAGATCGATCCCGATGGAGGTCACGAGCGCCACGCCCAGATAGAGAGGAACGGCTCGGGTCCACGTGGAGCGTTCGACCGGAAACGCCTCCACGAACCGGAAGAGAAGCGGCGTGACGAGAGCCCAGATCCCGTACTCGATCACTTCCCGGCCGACGGCGCCCCAGTGGAGGCCTCGCATTCCGTCGTCGAAGAGCTCCTGGCCCGCAGAAAGCAGGGCAATGGTGCCCCAGAAGGCCAGGATGAGTCCCCATTCGAAGCGACTCGGCCAGCTGGATGTAGAGCGGTCCGTAGTCAAGGTCTCAAGAAGAGCAAAGGATGAAGGAAGAAGAATCGAGAGGCCGCGGACGGGCCGGTTCGAAGATAACGGACGTTTCGAGATTTTCTCAAAACGACCGTTGAGCGTCGGGAAGCAGGGGGCTTCTTACCCAACGCACTTTTGATAGGTGTATGTGGACGCAGAGGGTCCGGGGCAGACGACGAATGACACGCCTGCGTTGTGAGACACACGCCGTCGACCACAACTCACAGTGCCACAGAGCACTTTTAAATTTAAATGTCTGTCGGGGGAGAGGAACGTTCCCTCCCGCACTCGTTGAATTGCGACCGTCTCTGTTTTTCCCCAGTTGGTTTTTTCTCGCAATATGCGTGCCCTTTTTGGTCTCGTTGGATTGACGTTGCTGGTGTCCGTCGGGGGAGTGGCGCAAAACGCCACAGCGCAGAACGTTCGGGCCTCGGACCCCTCGCGGGTCGCCCAGTCGCGGCAGACGGCCATCACGCGGGCCGTAGAGGCCGTGTCGCCGGCCGTCGTCACCGTTAACGTAGAGGAAACGATGCGTGTCCGCGATCCGCGGTTTGAGGCCTACGACGACGCCTACGTCCGCTATTTTCTCCGCCAGTCGCCCTACCGCGAGGAGCGGGTGCAGGGCACGGGGTCCGGCTTCGTCGTGTCGTCGGACGGGTACGTCGTGACGAACGAACACGTGGTGGGGGCGGCGGACGAGATCGAGGTGCTCTTTCCCGACGGGCGTTCGATGTCGGCCACGCAAGTGGGGAGCGACGAGGCCACCGACCTGGCGGTGTTGAAGGTGGAGTCGGGGGAAGCGCTGCCCCACGTCGAGTTTGACACGACCTCGTCTCCGGTCGTCGGCGAATGGGTCATTGCCTTCGGCAACCCATTCGGCCTTTTTGAGGCGAGTCAGCCCTCCGTGTCGGTGGGGGTGGTGAGTGCGACTGGGCGCGACCTGCGTGCCGAGGAGGACGGTCGTCTCTACCGCGACATGATCCAGACCGACGCGGCCGTCAATCAGGGCAACTCCGGCGGCCCGCTCGTCAATGCTGAGGGGAAGGTGATGGGGGTCAACACGGCCATCTACAGCGGAGGCGGGGGGTCCATTGGGCTCGGGTTTGCGGTGCCCGCCGAACGAGCAGCGCGGATCGTGTCGGAAATTCAAGAGCGAGGGGCGGTGGATCGGTCGTACTACACGGGACTCGCCACAGTCTCGGTCACGCCCCGCATTGCCCAGGCCCTTGACCTGGAGCGCAGCGGCGGTGTGCTCGTGCACGACTTCGATTTCGAGTCGCCTGCGGCAGCGGCCGGCCTCCAGATCTACGACGTCATCACCGAAATTGAAGGCACGCCCATTGAGACGCGGGAGGACTACATTGCCCGCATTTACGACTTCCGCCCGGGCGATACGGTCCGCATGCGCGTCCTCCGAGATGGAGAGCCGAAGGAGGTTCAGCTGACCATCGGACGCCGGGAGTGAGGGCGCGGTTGCAGGGGATGGTTCCGGCTGAGCGAGGGCGGCTCACCTGCCGTAATCCACCCCATTGTGCTGGGATGTGAGTGTGGGCGTGCGAACGTCGCCCGGTGTGCTCTACACGAGATTCGGAGTGGTCCTGAGCGTTGCTGGCTTTCTTCGAAACGCCGGAGGCGCACACGTCGAGGCATTTGCCGCAGGGGAAAGCGCCCGATGTCGTACGAGTCGCCCTTCAGCCGTTTTGCACTTCACTGATGCGGAGGGACAGGGTGTCGATTGAAGCTGTGCGCGACCGATGAGGAGGCAACCTCCGGTGGGCCACCCGGTACGGAAGAATAGGCACGGGCCGCTCGTTATCATCGCGCACTGTTTCCTGTCCTCATGACGCTCAGCAAGCGCATTGCCTCGCTCTTTCAGCTGGACGACGACACGTGGGCGCGGCACGCCAATCCGTGGAGCGTGTGGTCGCGCACGACGGTCTTGCCCCTGTTAATTCTTGCGGCCTGGAGCCGGGTCTGGATTGGATGGTGGGCGCTGGGACCCGGGGCGGTGGCGCTGCTGTGGACGTGGCTCAACCCACGTCTCTTCGGGCGGCCCGAGTCGTTCGACACCTGGGCCTCAAAGTCGGTGCTCGGGGAGCGCTTGTGGATGAATCGCGACGAGGACCCGGTGCCCGAGCATCACCGCGTGGTGCCGAATATTTTGAACGGCGTCAACGGCATCGGCTCGCTCTTCGTGGGATGGGGCGTGGTACAACTGTCGATTTGGCCCACGGTGTTTGGGGCCGCGCTCGTCTACGCCGGCAAGCTCTGGTACCTGGACCGAATGGTGTGGCTGTACGAAGATACCCGGACGGGAAGCGGGGGGTGATCTTGTTCGTCCGTCGAGTAAAGCAGATCTCGACTGGATATGGAAAAGTCCGGCCTGTCTTATCGCGTCTTACAAATCACGCCTCCCATTTTCCCATGACCGTTCTCGCCATCGGCGCCACCGGCTTCATCGGCGCACCTCTCGTCCGCCACCTTGTCCGGCGGGGTCACGAAACGGTCGTTTTTCATCGGGGCACGACCGACGCCGACCTGCCCGAGTCCGTCCAGTCCCTCCACGGCGACCGGAACGACTTGAAGGAGCACCTTCAGATGCCGGGCGACTGGCGGTACGAGTTGGCAACCGACACCGGCCGTATCCAAGACGAGTTAGGCTACGAGCCGCCCGTGACGATGGAAGAGGCGCTGCGCCGTACCGTTCAGTGGGAACGGGCCTGGCGGGCCGAATCGGATGCACCCGCTCCCGACTACGAGGCTGAGGATGCTGTGCTTCAGAATTGGGCCTGAGTTTCCGACTGTTTTGATTCCCCTTCTCGATTGCAGGATTCCTATCGACATGAGCCGTTTTTTTCTCGTCTTGCCGGTCGCCCTCGCTCTTCTATCTGGCTGCTCTTCCCCCGACACCCCGGAGGAACGGGCCGACATTATCGCTTCGATCGTCAATCAGGCTCGGAGCGAGCACGACGTGCCCGGGGCGTCCGTCGCCGTCGTGCAGAACGGCGAGGTGGCGCAGCAGCTCAACTACGGCGTGGCTGACCGCACGACCGAGCGCCCCGTGACGGACTCCACCATCTTCCAGCTGGCCTCGACCACGAAAATTTTCGCTGGGACCGCCGTCATGATGCTGGTGGAGGAGGGGGCACTGGCGCTCAACGACTCAGTGCACACGCATCTGCCGTCGCTCCCGGACGCGTGGCGCGGCGTGACGGTGCGGCAGGCGATGTCCCACACCTCGGGCCTGCCCTCGCTCATCGATCCGAAGACCGGCGACCGTCTTGGCGGCTCGACGATGGAGGAGGCGTGGACGGCCGTCCAGCAGAAGCCGCTCCGCGATACGTCCACGACAATCTGGCGGTACAACCAGACGGGGTTTGAGATCATGCGGCGCATCATCGAGCAGGTGACCGGACAATCCTGGGAGGCGTTTGCGCGAGAGAAAATCTTCGCCCCGACGGGCATGCAGAGCACCTTCTTCCTGGGAGAGCCGGTGCCCGATTCGAGCCGCCTCGCCACACCCTACCGCAACGGTGACGAGGCCTTCGATTTTGCAGAGGCGTATGAGGACTTCATACCGACGGGGACGGGGCTCTTCAGCACGACCGAGGACCTGGCCCGTTTTGCGACGGCGCTGTCGGCAGGGGGACTTCTAGCGGCGGAGACCCGCGCTCAGATGTGGACCTCGGTGCCGTTCGAGAAGACGACGATCGACGCCATCGAGGGCTACGGCATCGGGTGGACGGTGGGCGCGCAAGACGGCCACCGGCGCGTGTGGCACTCGGGGGGCGGCAAGGCTGCGTTCATGCATTACCCGGACGACGATCTCACGGTCATTCTCCTCACCAACCGGGCAGGCTTCGACGTTTTCACGCCGACGACGGAGATTGCGGCGTTATATCTGTAGACAACTCAAGCCGCGAGGTGCGATCGTCTCGTCCCGGAAGAGGGCCGACCGCCGCGTAGGATAATTCTCGGAGCTTCGGACAGCGAGCCGCCATCGTTCCAAATTTAATGCACAATCGCTCGCCGGGCGAGAATCGAAGTTGATTCCGCGCCGGGGGCGGTGGTATATTGCCGCCGGAGTGAATCGGGAGCATTTTGCCGGTGCACTCGTCTCCGACGGATCGTTTGCGATCTCCTTGGAAGTCTCGTCTCTTCCTCACGTCCGCCGCTGCAGTCGCCATGGCCGATCAGGAATACCTCGTGACCGCGCGCAAGTACCGGCCGTCGCTCTTCAAAGAGCTCGTCGCGCAGGAGCACGTGGCCGATACGCTCAAGAACGCCATCAAGCTCGACCGGCTCGCGCACGCCTATCTTTTCAGCGGCCCGCGCGGGGTGGGCAAGACCACCTCGGCCCGGATTCTGGCGAAGGCCATCAATTGCGAGACGCCGCTGGAGGAGCGGGAGGACGGCGCCGAGCCGTGCTGCGAGTGCGACTCGTGTACCTCGTTCGAGGACGGCCGCAGCCTCAACGTCTTCGAGATGGACGCGGCCTCGAACAACAAGGTCGACGACGTCCGCGAGCTGCGCGAGAAGGTGCGCATCCCGCCGCAGGGCGACCAGAAAAAGGTCTACATCCTCGACGAGGTCCACATGCTCTCGAAGCAGGCGTTCAATGCCCTGCTGAAGACGCTGGAGGAGCCGCCGCCCCACGCCCTCTTCATTTTTGCGACCACGGAGCCGCACAAGGTGCTGCCCACCATTCTCTCGCGGTGTCAGCGCTTCGACTTCCGCCGCATTCCGGTGCCGGACATCGTGGAGCGGCTGCGCAAGATCTGTGACGCGGAAGGCATTGAGGCGGACGAGGAAAGCCTCATGCTGCTGGCCCGGAAAGGGGACGGCGCCCTCCGCGACGCCCTCTCGGCCTTCGATCAGGCCATCTCGCTCTGCGGGCCGACGCTCGAATACAGCGAGCTCGCCCAGGCGATGGGCGTCGTGGACCAGGACCTCTACTTCGACCTCACCGAGCACGTGGCCACACAGAATACCGCGGGCGTGCTGGAGCTGGTGCGGCACGTGGTGCGCAGTGGGTACGACCTGCAGGAGTTTTTGGTAGGGCTGGCCGAGCACCTGCGCAATCTGCTGGTGTCCCACTCGTTGGGGGGCGAGGCGCTGGAGGGCGTGGCCGAGAGCACGCGCTGCCGCTATGCGGACGAGGCCGAGCGCTTCGGAGAAGCCGACCTGCTGCGCCTGCTGACGGTGGCGGGGGAGGCGGAGGACGACGTGAAGAACAGCCCGCAGCCGCGCTTGAAGCT
>JAHENZ010000014.1 GCA_018609755.1 Salinivenus sp.
AAACTGTCGGGAGGGCAAGCGGGCGCTCGTCGAGTTTTGCGAGCGGGAAGGCGTCGATTACGAGATGTGCGGGAAGGTCGTGGTGGCCGCAGAAGAGGACGAACTCCCGGAGCTCGATCGCATCCAGGAGAAGGGCGTTGCCAATCGGGTCGAGTGCACGCGGATTGGACCGGAGCGGCTGGAGGAACTGGAGCCGCACGTGCGGGGCGTGGAGGCGCTGCACGTGCCGGAGGCAGGCATTGTGGACTACCACGGCGTCGCACAGGCCCTGGCCGACCGTCTACGAGACCACGGCCATACGATTCAGACCGGGGCGGCGGTGCGCGATCTTCACCCCGAGTCGACCGAGGTCGTCATCGAAAGCACGGCGGGGACGATTCGCGCGCGGCACGTCGTCAACTGCGCGGGCCTCTACGCCGACAAGGTGGCGGAGATGAGCGGGCAAGAGGGACTGGACGTTCAAATCGTGCCGTTTCGGGGCGAGTATTATGAGCTCGTGCCGGAGCGCCGGGACCTCTGCCGCAATCTCATCTATCCGGTGCCCGATCCCAATTTTCCGTTTCTCGGCGTCCACTTTACGCGGATGGTGGACGGGCGGGTGGAGTGTGGGCCGAGTGCCGTCCTGGCGTTTGCGCGTGAAGGCTACCGGCTGACGGACGTGCACTGGGGCGAGCTCCGCGAAATTCTAACCTATCCGGGCTTTCAGCGGCTGGCGGCCAGGCATTGGCGCAAGGGCCTCCGTGAGCTCCTTCAGTCCATCAGCAAGGGGATGTACGTGCGGGCGGCGCGCCACCTCATTCCCGACCTGGAGATGGACGACGTGGTGGCCGGGCGAGCCGGGGTGCGAGCGCAGGCCCTGCATCCGGACGGCAGCCTGGAGGATGACTTCCTCATCATGGAGACGGACCGTGTGGTGAACGTCATCAATGCGGCGTCACCCGCGGCCACCTCGGCGCTCAACATCGGCTCATTGATCGTACAGAACCACCTCGCCGACCGGCTGGATCGCCTGCAGGTGCCTACAGAGTGATCTCTATTGGTGAAAATCAACGGTTTGAAGTTGTTTTCGCAGAGGCTGCTAGCCGATCTGTGCACTGATGGAATCCTCCCACTTCTCCGTCCCAAAGAGTCATCAGTCTGTATTGGGAGCGTGCTTTCCCATCGGGGTGTCCCTTTCGGCAGCCCCAAAATGCCCCGAAGACGTTCGGTGTCGGCCGGCAGAAACTGACCTGAGTAGAGTAACACGACCGTGCGTTTGTGCACACATCTTTGCTGGGGAGACCGCTGTCTGCAGTCGATGCGCACGTATCGGAAAAGCGTACCGTTTTTCGGACGGCACACACCCCTTTAACCCCCCATACTTCCACACGCCCGTACTCTACAGAGCATGTCCTGGATCGACACGATTGACCTTGACGAGGCCGACGACGAGCTTCGCGCCCTGTACGACGAGATACTCGACACCCGCGGGAAGGTGTCGAACATCCTGAAGGTGCACAGCCTGAACCCGTCCGCCCTGGCCGCACATCTGCAGCTCTATGACACCCTGCTCTTTGGCCAATCGAAGGTGCGGCGCGCCGAGCGAGAGGCGATTGCCGTCGTCGTCTCCGCCGAAAATGAGTGCATGTACTGCGTGCAGCACCACGCGGAGGCCCTTGCGGCCTACTGGGATGAGGCGCGGGTGGAGCAGCTCGCGACGGACTACACTGTCCTCGACCTTTCCGAGAAGCTTTGGCGGGCCTGCGACGTGGCGGCACTGCTGACTCGTTCGCCGGACGCCATGACGGAGGCAGAGGTGGAGGCGCTCCGCGAGGCCGGGTGGACCGACCGCTCCGTGCTCGACATCGTTCTGATCACCGCCTACTTCAATTTCGTCAACCGGATTGCGACGGGCCTGGGCGTAGAGGTCACCCCCGATGAAGTGAGCGGGTACGACTACTGAAGGGCTTTGTAGGGACGGAGAGGAGCGGAAGGAGGGGACGAACCTCAACACTCCTCTACTCGTCCCCGCCACGTTTGAGGCCGGGCTGTTCGAGACGGAGCTGGGCCGAGATGCGGTAGGAGTAGCCCAGGTCTTGTGCCGTAAGGCCGGCAAAGTCGCCAAAGCTAAAGTCGACGGAGACCTGTTGGAGATCGAGCCCGGCGCCCACGGAGGGCGTCAGGTCGAGGCCGATGTTCTCGCCGTACTGGAGACGCTGGAGGCCGGCCCGGAGCTCCGCCACGCCCTTGTAGCTGAAGGCCGTACCCAGGCGCGGGTGAAACGACACGTCACCAATATTGGGCACGAAGGCCCGCTGCCCGTCCACCGCCACGTCCACGTCCAGCCCCACGGTGAGCTGGTGCCCGTCGCCCACGGGCCACACCGCGCCGGACCCGAGCCGGGCCACGGGAAGTACGAGGGCCGTGCCGCCGGAGGGAATCTCCTGCGAAAAGACGGCCTGGTATCGTGAGGCGTTGCTGGTGTAGACCGAGTCGGTCTCAGGATTGATGCAGGCCTCGAACGGCTCCTCGTCGACTGGGTTCGTGCAGTTGACCTCGAACGCATCGGGGTTGACGCTCCAACTCTGCAGCATGGTCGACACGTCGCGAATGACGACCCCGAACCGGTATGGGCCGGTCCGGTACTGTGCCGCCACGTCCATGCTGTAGCCCCAGGCGTCGGCAAAGTCGCCGATGGAGCGGTGGACGCCCTTAAAGTTGACGCCGACCGTGAGACGGTCGTTCAAGCGGCGGCTGTAGTTGACGAAGAGCGCCCAGTCCGCGGCCGAGAAGCGGGTGATGCGGCTCTCGTAGCTTCCGATGGGCGTTCCTCGATCGGGATTCCAGGCGTCCAGGGTGTTGACGATGTCGTTGACGCCGCTGCGAAAGGCGGAGATGCCCACCGTCGATTGCTCCGTGACCGGCAGCGCCACGGCACCGTAGTCGAACGAGACGGCACCTGCAAAGCGCTCGACGTGCATGTAGCTGATCTCGGGGTACGTGAGGTGGCTGAGGCCCGCCGGATTCCAGTAGCCCGCGCTCACCTCGTCGGCGAGGCTCACGTACGCGCCGCCCATGCCGAGCGCTCGGGCATCCACGCCGCCCGCCAGAAAGTCGGCGCCGTATTTGGCGATGCGCTGGCCGTGGGCCGGGCCGGTCCCGAGGACGAGAAGAAGCAAAGCGACAAACACCCGTCGGGCAAGCCGGAAAGGGGACATGCGGCAGGAAGTTCTAAAAGAGAGCGATTAGACGGTATGGCGGGTAAAGTCTCATGATGTTACGCGGCGGAGGCGGGCGGCAAAGGCGCCGTCGGTCCGGTGGCGATGGGGGAGCGTCGTGAGAAACCCACTCTCTGACACCACGTCGTCGGGCACGTAGCCCTCCGCCGATTCGAGGGTAAAGTCGGTGTGGCGGGCGAGGAAGGCGTCGATTCTATGTTCGTTTTCTTCGGGCTCAATGGTGCAGGTGCTGTAGACGAGCAGACCGCCGGGCCGCACGAGTTTCGCGGCGGCGTCGAGCAAATCGTCCTGCAGCGCCGCGAGCTCATCCAGGTCGTCCCGCGACCGTTGCCAGCGCAGGTCGGCCCGTTTGGCGAGCACGCCAAGGCCGGAGCAGGGCACGTCCAGCAGCACGCGGTCGGCCTGGGGCGGATCTGGGAGGTTGGCCATCTCCATCAGGTCGGCGACCTCCGTGTCCACGAGATCCTCCGCTCCCTGCGCCGGGGCGGCCTCCGTTACCTTTTTCAGCCGGTTCTCGTTGGAATCGACGGCAAGAATGGTGCCTTCTCCATTCATACGGGCGGCGATCGCCATCGTCTTGCCGCCGGGGGCCGCGCAGCCATCGATGATTGTTTCTCCCGGCTGTGGGTCGAGCAGTTGCACCACGAGGCCCGCGCTTTCGTCCTGCACCGCCACGTGGCCGTCGTCGAGCAGATCGCCCTGCACGAGGGGCTGGAGCCGCTTCAGGCGGAGGTGGGTATCGATGTAGGGCGAGTCGACGAAGATCACGTCGTTCTCGTCGAGCCAGTCCTCCACCGCGTCCCGATTCGTTTGCAGCGGATTCACGCGAACGCTGTACATGGGGCGCCGGTTGTTCCACTCCAGCAGGTCGGGCGTCTCGTCCATCCCGAATCGCTCCAGCCATCGTCGCACCATCCAGGTAGGGTGCGAATAGCGAATGGCCAGATCCTCCGCGTCGTCTCCGGTGTCCGGATTCGGAATGTGCTGCCGGTCCCGGTCGATGGTGCGGAGAAGTGCGTTTACGAGGTTCCCCGCGCCGGGACGGAGCGTTTGCTTGGCCAGCTCTACGTACTGGTGGACGACCGCACGGGTGGGGGTAGACTGAAAGAGAAGCTCGTAGAGCCCGAGCCGCAGGATGTGGCGGAGGCGAGACTCCATGGAGTCGTAGTCGTCGTGGTACGCCTCCGCAAGCACAAAATCGAGCCAGCGGCGCTGACGTGTCACCCCGGCCACGAGCTCGCGAGCCTGTCGGCGCGTACGAGCATCGGCGTCTTCGGCCTCCAGACGTTCCACGAAGGCCTCGTCGTGTTCTACCCGCTCTAGGTGTTCGAGGGCGAGGTAGCGAGAGGAGGAAATTGAATCGGTCGAGCTCGACATAGACATTCAGACGTTCAAGAGAGTCGTCGAATCGCGCCTCGTACGATTCCGGGACGATGGCGTTTTCCCGATCCGTACGAAAGTATCGAGACTTTTCTCGGCTAGTGGGCTTGCCCAACTGAAAAGTGAGAAATCGCAGATGTCGTGACGCTGTTTCCGTCTCTATCGCCAGCGCGGAATATGTTCGGTATCGACCGCTGCCAGCAAACGCTGACGGTTGTGGCGTCAGGGGACCGACGCTCGAAACCGCCAGAGTCGTTGTGCAAGGTCACTAGTGGACCGTTACAGATGAATTTGCGGGTTGAAGCCGCGATCTCAAAATTCCCGAATTACGGCACGTCATTTCGAGCATGGCAATCTGAGATTGCCTACGTCGAGAAATATTCTTGGCGAAGCTGCTCGCTTCTGG
>JAHENZ010000015.1 GCA_018609755.1 Salinivenus sp.
ATTTTGCTGCGGCGACAGGTGCGCGAGCAGACGGACCTGATTCGCAAGAAGCTTCAGATGGAAAAGGAGCTCAAGAAAAAGGCCAAGGCGGCCAGCCACGCAAAGAGCGAGTTCTTGGCGAACATGAGCCACGAGATTCGCACGCCGATGAATGGAATCATGGGGATGATTGAGTTGGCTCTCGATACGGGAGACAACAAGAACTCGGAGTATCGGGAGTATCTGACGATGGCCAAATCCTCGGCGAAGTCTCTGCTGTCCATCATCAACGACGTGCTGGACCTTTCGAAGATCGAAGCCGGGAAGCTGGAGCTTAATGAGCAGCCGTTCGGCCTCAGAGAAGAGGTTGGAACGACGCTCCGGACGCTTGCCGTGCGAGCGCATCGGAAGGGGTTGGAGCTGGCCCTACGTGTGGATCCCTCCGTGCCGGAGCGGGTGAGGGGAGACTCGACTCGGCTCGCACAGGTTCTGGTCAATCTGGTGGGCAATGCAATCAAGTTTACCGAGGACGGAGAAGTCGTGGTCGAAATTGAGCCGGCGGAGGCAACCACGGAGGCCGACTCGGAGGCGGTGAAGTCGGGGGAAGACCCCATCACGGACGATCGTACACACCTGCAGGTGCGGGTTCGGGATACAGGGATCGGCATTGAAGAAGAGAAGCAGGCGGAGATTTTTGAAGCCTTTGAACAGGCCGACATGTCGACCACCCGGGATCATGAAGGAACGGGGCTCGGCCTCGTGATCTCGTCCCGGATTGTAGACGTGATGGGGGGCGACATCCAGGTTCAAAGCGAGCCGGGAGAGGGAACGGAATTCATCTTTACGATCACCTTGGACGTTGTTGATGCAACCGCAGAGGACTTCGGTCCCGAGACGGGATTGATGCAAAAAGGGTTTTCGAGCTACGTCCTGTCGGGGGTCGAGGACCAGAAGGTCCTAGTGGTTGAGGATCATGACTTTACGCGACAAGTGGTGGTTGAGGCCCTGGAGGCGGCTGGGGCGGAGGTGCTCGTCTACGAGGACGGAACGGAGGCCCTTGGGTATCTTGACCGCGCCCGGCGGCAAGGGGAGTCTCCGTGCTCGCTGGCCCTCGTTGACGAGCAGCTCTCAGACCTGGAGGGGCAAATGGTCGCAGAGGCCATTCGGGAGGAATGGGACGCGACGGAGGTAGCCATCTTGCGTTTGTCCACTGTTGAGGGAGCCGGACAAGATCATCGGCTTGAAGGAGAGGCGCACTTGGTGAAGCCGTTTACGGAGATTCAGCTCGGAGAGAAAATGGAGGCGGTTCTGGGAGAATCGGCCTTGGGACGTCATGGCATGCAGAAGGGGGAGATGGAGACGGAACTGGTCGGCGATGGGGGAACGGGCAAATCTCCTTCACTGGAAGGGGACGGGCTTCGCATACTGGTGGCAGAAGACAACGACGTCAATCAGACGCTTATTGAGCGGCAACTGGAAAAGGAGGGGCATCAGACGGAGATTGTTGAGACAGGTGCCGCCGCGGTGGAGGCGGTGCAAGAGGCCCGGGAACGAGGCAGCCGATACGACCTGATTCTGATGGACGTGCAGATGCCAGAAATGAATGGATACGAGGCGACGCGGCGAATTCGTGCCATGGAAGAAGGGGAGGGGGATTCGATACGAATCGTCGCCTTAACCGCCAGGGTCATGGAAAAAGATCGGGACAAGTGCTATGAGGTGGGGATGGACGCCTATCTGTCGAAGCCGCTGGAGCGAGAAACGCTACAAGAAGAGCTTCAGCGCGTACAGGCGCAGGTAGATTTGACTTCAACATCTGGTCCTTCCCAGGCATCAGGGCGAGAGGATCGTCCCGCGGAAGTGTCGACGCAGACAGAAGAAGGAATGGACCCACCTCGGCTGGACGAACGAGAGGCCGCGGTTCTCGATCGGGAGGGGCTGATGAGGCAGGTCGATCAAGACCTGGAGTTTTTTCAAGTGATCGTGGACAAGTTTTTGGAGGAGAGCTCCGAATACGTGGCAGAGTTGGAAACAGCTCTAGAGGAGGACAATGCGGAGAGACTTGCAGAGGTCGCACACTCTCTGAAAGGGGCGGCAGGGAGTTTGAAAGCGGAAGCCCTACGGGTAGCGGCCGACCGGCTTGAAACGATGGGGCGAGAGCTGGATCTGGAGGACGCCCAGCTGGCCTTGTCACAAGTAAAGTCGGCACTGGAACGGCTTGAAACTCGGCTCCACAGGTTGAAAGAAGAGGCGCTTCCTTCCCGATAGACGTTGTCTCTGACCGTACATCTGCAATCGATGCAATTGGGTTGTCTTTTGCTTCCTTCTACCCCGGTGACAAAAATGGCGGCACGGGCCTTTTGTCCTTCCTGTGTGAAACCGATATTGATGGTGCTGCGCTCGACAGGCTGAGTTTGTTTACTCGCACTCGTTCGGGGCAGTCGTTACCATATCTGTACACCGTTCCGTTCAAAGACGGCCGTTCAACCTATGCCTAAAAAGTCATCGACCGTTGTCTGCTTATTCGTCCTCGCGTTCGTGCTGCCGGGCCTCGCCCAGGCGCAGTATGCACAGGACTCCTTGGGGTTTGACCTCGAACACGTCTTTGACCTAGAGTACGCCACCGATCCGCAGATTGCACCGGGGGGAGACCGAGTCGTGTACGCCCGCACCTTTATGGATGAGCAGGAGGATCGCCGTACGTCGCGCCTTTGGATCGTGAATGCGGATGGATCTACCCATCGACCGCTTACGGATCCGGAGGCGCGCGCCTCGCAGCCGCGGTGGTCCCCGAGCGGCGACCGCATTGCCTACGTGGCCGCGACGGACGAGGGAGCGGAGATCTACGTCCGCTGGATGGATACGGGGCAGACGGCCCGCCTCACGCAGCTTGAGCACTCGCCAAGCGGCCTGTCGTGGGGACCGGAGGGCGAGCGGCTGGCGTTCACCATGGTCGTGGAGGCGCCAGACGAGCCCTTTGCGAAGATGCCGAGTCCACCGGAGGGGGCCGACTGGGCCGAACAGCCGGACGTCATCACGCAGACGTACTACCGTTCCGATGGCGGTGGATATGAAGAGAAGGGGCACACACAGGTGTTTACGCTTCCGGCCACGGGCGGCACGCCGCGCCAGATTACAACCGCGCCGTATGATCACGGGGGCACGCCCAAGTGGACGCCGGATGGGGACACGCTTCTTCTCAGCGCGAACCGGCACGAAGACTGGCGCCTTGATCCGCTGAATACCGAAGTGTACGCGATGGATCTAGGGAGCGGATCGGTCACGCCGCTTACGAGTCGGCAGGGACCGGATGGAGACGTGGCGGTCTCCCCGGACGGCGAACGAATTGCCTACACCGGCTTCGACGACCGGGAGCAGGGCTATCAGGTGACGAAGCTCTACGTTATGTCCCGGGACGGCAGCAACAACCGCCTGCTCACCGAGGGATTCGATCGCGACGTGCAGGACCCGACGTTTACGGCGGACGGAGATCACATTGTCTTCCAGTACGATGATGAGGGCTCGACGAACATTGGCCGCGTCTCGCTGGAGGGGACCCGCGAGGTCGTAGCTGAGAATGTGGGCGGCACCTCGATTGGGCGGCCCTACACGAGTGGGTCCTTCAGTCTATCTTCGAATGGCCGGGTGGCGTACACGCACGCCACGCCGCAGCGGCCGGCGGACGTTGCGGTGGCCCAGGCAGGGCAAGAGCCGCGTGTCCTCACGTCGCTCAATGAGGACCTGTTCGAGCAGGTCGAAACTGGGAGCGTGGAGGAGTTTACCTACGAGTCGTCCTACGACGGCAAGACGATTGAGGGATGGATCGTGAAACCCCCCAACTTCGACGAGTCGAAGGACTATCCCCTCATTCTGGAGATTCACGGCGGGCCGTTCGCGGCGTACGGTCCGTACTTCTCGGCGGAGGTGCAGCTCTATGCCGCAGCCGGCTACGTCGTCCTTTACACCAATCCGCGAGGCTCCACCAGCTACGGTCAGGACTTCGGCAATGCCATCCACCACGACTATCCGGGCCACGACTACGACGACCTGATGTCAGGTGTCGACGTGGTGCTGGAGCGGGGCTACGTGGATGAGGAACGGCTCTACGTGACCGGGGGCAGCGGGGGCGGCGTGCTCACGTCCTGGATTGTGGGACATACCGATCGCTTTCGCGCCGCCGTGGCCGCCAAACCGGTCGTCAACTGGTACAGCTGGGCGCTCACGGCGGACATGTACCCCTACGGCGTGAAGTACTGGTTCCCCGGCCGTCCGTGGGAGCACGAGGAGCATTACATGGAGCGGTCCCCGCTTTCGTACGCCGATCAGGTGTCGACCCCGACGATGTTCATGACGGGCACGGAGGATTACCGCACGCCGATGTCGGAGTCGGAGCAGTTTTATCAGGCGCTGAAGCTCCGCCAGGTCGAGACGGCGCTCGTCCGGGTGCCGGGTGCCTCCCACGGCATTGCGGCCCGGCCCAGTCACCTCGCGGCCAAGGCGGCTCACGTGCTGGAGTGGTTCCAGCGTCACGGAGGAGTGTCGACGGAACGAGAGCAGTAAGGAGGGACGGTCGTTGAGGATCCCCGGAATCGGTTCTCCGTACAGGTCCAGCGTCTAATCTTCTTGCAACTCATGCTTCTTGCCCGAATGCACGTCCGGATTTTCCTTGTTGGTTTTGGTCTTTTCTTGTTCACTGGAGGAATGGTATTGGCCCAGCCTGCTGCCACGTCTGATAGCACGCTGCAGCAGCGGCGGTCCATTCCGTATCCCATCACGCCCGATCGCGGCGTTCAGCGGGCCGTGCAAGAGGGCACGCGCACTCGGACGGGCGAACCGGGCCCGAACTACTGGACAAACACGGCGACGTACGATCTGTCGGCGCGGGTAAATCCCACCACGAATGTGCTGCGTGGCTCGGGTACCATCCGCTACCGAAACAATTCGCCGGACACCCTGCGCCAGTTGGTGGTTCACCTCCGACAAAACATCCACAAGGAGGGTACCCTCCGCAACCGACCGGCGGAGGTCACGGGTGGCACGACGCTCGACCGACTGGACCTCGGAGGGGTGGACTCGCTTCGCCGGGTGGAGTCGCGGCAGCAGCTCCAGCGGTTGGGGCAAGGCTACGTGGTCCAGGACACGCGGCTCATCGTGTTTCCGCCGGAGCCTCTCCCGCCGAATTCGACGGCTACGCTGAACGTACGCTGGCACTTCGACATTCCCGGCGCCGAGAACTTTCGAATGGGGCAAGACGGGGAGGTGTACTACCTCGGCTACTGGTATCCCCACATGGCCGTCTACGACGATGTGGACGGGTGGGCGGCGGAGCCCTACCAGGGAGACGGCGAATTTTACATGGGCTATGCCGACTACAACGTGTCCGTCACGGTGCCCGAGGGCTGGCTCGTGGGCGCCACCGGTACGCTGCAAAACGCGAGTGAGGTGCTGACGGACTCGGTGCAGGTCCGCCTCGACCGGGCCTCTCAGACCGATAGTGTTATCGCCGTCGTGGACAGTAGCGAGCGCGGGGTGGAGACGGCCACGGTGGCGGCGCCTGAAGAGGACAGCACGCTCACCTGGCAGTTTTCCGCGGAGCAGGTGCGCGACTTTGCGTTTGGGACGTCGGACGACTTTGTCTGGGACGCCACGTCGGCCGAGACCGGGCAGGGCACGAGCATGATTCACGCCTTCTACCGGCCCGACAAGGGCACCTGGGAGCGATCCGCAGAGTTTGCGCAGTACTCGATCGAGCACCTGTCGGACATGCTCATCCCGTATCCGTATCCCCACATGACGACGGTGGAGGGCCCGATCGGTGGAGGGATGGAGTACCCGATGATCACGCACATTGGCGATCCCACGTCCTCAGAGGCCTTGTTCGGCGTCACCTATCATGAGATCAGCCACATGTGGTTTCCGATGGTGGTGGGGACGAATGAGAAAGCCTATGCGTGGTTTGACGAGGGCACGACGACGTTCAATGAATCGGAAGGGCGTGATGACTTTTACCCGGATCAAGACGCCTGGGCGCGCTCCGAGCACTACTACTATCGCTTTGCGACCTCCGTCGACGTTCCGTCGATGCGCCACGCCGATCGGTATCCTGTGGACGGACCGGCGCGCTACGTGGCGTCCTACGACAAGCCCGGCGTCATGCTACACGCCCTGCGCACGATTCTCGGAGACGAGACGTTCTTCGAGGCCTACCGTACGTTTACTGAGCG
>JAHENZ010000016.1 GCA_018609755.1 Salinivenus sp.
TGGAGGAACGGATGAACACCGCCCTTGAAGGCGAATCGGCCCCGGGCGGCCTGCTCTACATCGACCTCGACCGGTTCAAACAGGTCAACGACAGCCTCGGCCACAGCGCCGGAGACGACCTTTTGCGGCGCGTATCCGAGACTCTCCGGACTGAGGTGCGTTCAACCGACGTCGTGGCCCGCATTGGGGGCGACGAGTTCGTCGTGTGGCTGGCGTCGGCGGGAGACGGGGAGGAAGCGTCGACCGTCGCCGAACGGATCTGCGACGCACTTGAGAAGCCTGTCACAATTCAGGGCGAGGAGGTGTTCGTGGAAGCCAGCGTGGGCGTTCTCTCCGACCTCTCGACGTACAACTCCGCAGATGCCGCCCTGCGCGACGCCGACGCAGCCATGTACCGCGCCAAGGAAACGCCCGGGCATTCGTTCGTGGTTTACAATTCGTCCATGACGACGAGGGCGGAGGAGCGCCTTCGACTCGACACGGCGCTGCATCGGGCCGTAGACCAGAATCAATTTGAACCCTATTTCCACCCGATTGTACGCCTTTCCGACGGAGCGTTGCACGGATGCGAGGTCCTTGCCCGCTGGCGAACGGCGGACGGGGAGATCGTTTCGCCGGGACGATTCCTGGAGGTGGCCGAGGAGACCGGCCTAATCGGTCCGATCGGCCACCAGGTGATCCGTAAGGCCTGCCGCATTCGCCAGAACCTCAAGCAGCAACACGGCCAGGCCCTGCAGCTCGCCCTGAGCGGCAACTTCTCACGGAAGGAGTTTTTTCGACCCGAAACGTGTGATTTCGTCGCCGAGGTCTTACGGGAGTACGACATTGAGCCGGCCCAGTTTACGATGGAGATTACAGAACGATCGGTAGGGGCAAGCAACGAGACGGACAGAGAGACCATTCAGGCCCTCAAAGATCTGGGCGTCCGCATCGAGATCGACGACTTCGGGACGGGCCACTCCTCCCTGCACTCGTTGCTTCAGTTCCCGGCCGATGGGGTGAAGTTCGACAAGGAAATTACCGCCCAGCTTGACCTTTCGGAACGGGGAGATGCCCTCGTGCACTCGGTCGTGGAGATGGCCGACCGGCTGTCGCTTACCGCCACCGCCGAGGGCATCGAAAACGAGCACCAGCTTGCCCGCCTGCGAAGCCTGGGGTGTGCGTACGGCCAGGGCTACTTGTTTACGCGTCCGGTGCCCGGTCCCGCACTCGGGGACCTTTTGGAATCGCCCCCGTGGACATCGTACTGGCCCCCGGAATCTGCCGGGAATGACGGTTGACCGTACCTCCTGATCTCCTTCGGAATGTCGCTGCCTGCTCGCCCCAAATTTCCTGATGCCCGTGAGCGCGTCCCCAGCCCCCGAGGAGACCGATCGTCTTCAGCGGGCCCTCCTTGCCATTGAGCACGCTCCCAGTGCCGAGCTTCTCTCTGATCGGCTTGAGCGAAGCGGCGTGGACGTGACGCGGGTGAGCAATGGGGAAACGGCTCGCAAGACGATGGCGAACACACCAATGGGAATCCTGGTGGCGGACGCCCGCCTGCCGGGACGCACCGGCATGGAATTGCTTCGCCAGCTCCCCCCACTGGACCCGCCGATCATTCTGCTGGGCCGGCGTGGCAACGACGACGAAATCGTCCGGGCCTACGAGCAGGGGGCCGTCGGGTACATCACGCGTCCCTTCTCGCCCCGCGTGGCCACCGCCCAGATTCGCCGCTTCCTGGCCCTCCACGACGCAGCAGAGACCGATTCTACGACCTGGTAGTTCGATCACTCGCCCCCTCGATGCCGCTTCTCGTCCCGTGTACTGGCTGGTCCTGTGCCCTCCTCCTGCTGGCCGATTGGCCGCTGGACCTCCCTCGGATCCCCCTTCCGGGCATCGGTCCACTGCGAGAGGTCGGCGGAACGCTGCTGGTGCTCATCGTCGCCACGGGGGCCTTCATGCTCATCACGATGATCGCGGGAATGATTACCCTCGGCGTGCACGCCTGGAAGAAATATCGGCAGCGCACGTACCGGACGGAGCGAGACGAGTGGCGGGCTGCGCTGCTGGACATCCTTGCGGGGGAAAAAGCCCCCGACGCCCTTTCCGATGCCGTCCGGTCCCGGCAGCGGAGCCGGTTTCTCTCCTTTCTGGGCGTCTACGCCACGAGTGTTCGGGGACAGGAGCTCGATCGCATTCGCGCGGTGGCCCGCCCATTTCTCGCGGCCGTTCAGGAGAAGACGAAATCTCGGCGATCCGTCGTCCGCGCCCAGGCAGTGCAGCGGCTGACCTTGTTCGGTGACGACACACACCTTCCGGCCCTGCGGGCAGCCCTGGACGACCCGGCCGAGACCGTGGCTTGGAGGGCAATGATGGGACTTGCCCGGCGCGGCCCCCCCGAGGATGCCCACCTCGTGATTCGTCACCTCGACCGCTTCTCCAATATCGACCGCCGTCAGGTCACCTCCGCGCTCGTCGAACTGGGGGAAGACGCTGCCCCCATCCTCCGACAAGCCATGGCGTCTTCGATGAGTGAAGACGAACCGCAGTCCGCGTTCACGCGACTGATCTGTGCGGAAGCCCTGCGCTGGCTCGCCGACGCCGCCTCGGCCCCGATGGCCAAGTCCCTGCTTGAACAGGACGCCGACGATCCGGAACTCCGGGCCGCCCTTCTCCGACTGCTCCGTCGGGTGGGCCACGCCCGCCACGCTCCCGCCGTCCGCGCACAGTGCAACTCGGAGGTTCCGTTCGTCCGGATCCACGCGGCGCGGGCCCTCGGGCAGCTGGGAACGGCGGCGGACGAGGACCTGCTCGCGTCCCTGCTTTACAACGACGAGTCCCGCTGGGTGGCGCTCAGTGCCGCCCGCAGCCTCTCCGAGCTCGGCCTGACGTCCCCGATCCGCCAGCTGGCCCAGAGCTCCCATGAACGCACATCCCTCGCAGAAGGTCTGCTCCCACGTTCAGCATGACTGACCTCATCCTCCAGTGGGTGAGCTACTTCCTGCTGGGCTATTTTGTGCTCCTCAACGGCGGCTACCTGCTCCTGAGCGTCGTGACCACCGGTGCGCTCGTGCGGTACCGCCACTTCCTGCAGGCCTACAGCTCCAACGAGGCGCTGAGCACCGAGGCGCTTCCGCCCGTCACCCTCATCGCCCCCGCCTACAACGAGGAGGCCACCTGCGTGGAATCCACCCGCGCCTTTCTCAGCATCGACTACCCGAACGTGGAGGTGCTGGTGGTCAACGACGGGTCGGGGGACGCCACGATGGAGCGGCTCCACGAAGCGTTCGACCTAGAGGGCGCGGCACGCCCTCCCACGGCGTCGCTCGACACCGAATCGGTGCGCGGCGTGTACCAGAGCCAGATCCATCCCAACCTCTGGGTCATCGACAAAGAGAACGGCGGCAAGGCCGACGCGCTGAACACGGGCATCAACTACTGCAACTCGCCACTCTTCTGCGCGATGGACGCCGACACGCTGGTGGAGGGGGAAGGCCTGATTCGGCTCGTACGCCCGTTCCTCAAAGACCGAAGTACGGTAGCCGTGGGAGGGATCGTGCGAGTTGCGAACGGGTGCACCGTTCAGTCGGGCCGGGTGACGGACGTGTCTTTGCCCCGGCAGTGGCTCCCCAAGCTCCAGGTGTTGGAATACCTTCGTGCCTTCTTCTTCGGCCGCGTCGGGTGGGACGCGCTCGGGGCCATGCTCATCATCTCTGGGGCATTCGGGCTGTTTCGCCGAGAAACGGTGGTCGAGGTCGGCGGCTACCGCACCGACACGGTGGGGGAGGACATGGAGCTCGTGGTGCGCATGCACCGCCACCTGCGGGAGGAGGGGACGGATTACCGGGTGCGCTTCGTTCCCGATTCGGTAGCCTGGACCGAGGTGCCGTCCACCTACCGCGTGCTCCAAAGCCAGCGCGACCGGTGGCAGCGCGGGCTCGCCGACACGATGGTCCGACACCAGCGGATGCTCTTCAATCCGCGTTACGGAGTCGTAGGAACCGTCGCCTATCCTTTCTTCTACGTGCTGGAGACCTTCGGCCCCGTCCTCGAGTTTCTGGGATACGTGATTTTTGCCATCGCCCTCGCGAAAGGCGCGATCTCGGGCCCCTTCGCAATCACCTTCTTCCTGGTGGCGTTCATGCTGGGAGCGGCTCTTTCGAGCATCGCGGTCGTGCTGGAGGAGCTTACGTTCCGCCGGTACCGGGACACCGGCGAACTGCTGCAGCTGATGACGCTTCCGCTCGTGGAAACCTTCGGGTACCGCCAACTGAATGCCTGGTGGCGGCTGAAGGGACTGTGGTCCTACTTCCGCAACGAGAAGAGCTGGGGCACCATGGAGCGCTCCGGATTTGGAACCGACGACTGACCCCTTCGTCGAAGCGGCACTCGGGTAGAAGAACCCTCCTACGACCCGTCGGCGAACCTGCTGAAGCTGTACCGGGCTTCTCTTCACGCCTCAAAGAAGGGCCGCCGCACCTGCCACACCGCCAATCCAATCATGAGGAGAGCGAACCCGCCCGTCACCGCAAGGCACACAACCGGCCCGGCGAGCATAGCGGCCTCCGTTCCAAACCCGTGCAGGCCGTGCCGCAGTCCGCTCACGGCGTAGGACACCGGGTTTACCCAGACCAGCCACTGTACCACGGAGGCGGCTCCGCCCGCCGGAAACATCGCGCCGGACAGAAACCAGAGGGGCAGCAGGAAGAGATTCATGACCGCGTGAAAGCCCCGCGTGGTGTCCATCCGCCAGGCAATGGCGAAGCCGAGCGCCGTAAA
>JAHENZ010000017.1 GCA_018609755.1 Salinivenus sp.
CCTTTGAAGGATGCTCGCCTCCTCCGATACCAGAAGTCTATTTCCGGGCTCGGTATGAATCCAACCCGTCGAGCCGCGCTCTACTCGGCGGGGGAAACGGGACGCACCGCGATCCCTACTGCCCCCTCGTGAGGGCCGGTTAGGGCCGTGACCCGGAGGTGGTCGTCTGTAACCTCAACGCGCCACGTCTCCGTGTTTTCGTCTGGTTCTCCTTCATCCTTGAGCACGAGGCGGTTCCTCCGAATCTCCAGAATGGGGTGCCGGGCCACGGATAAGCCGTCCTCCTCTTGCGTAAGGACATCCCACGAGGTGGGCGTGGCGTCGTAGTAGGTTGGACGCTCCGGCGTCGCGCCGTCGTAGTGAATCACCCGCCAGTGGCCGGCCCAGGGGGGACGGTCGGGCTCCGAAGAGTCGGGGGGAGGCGGTTCAGAGCGTGCTGAGGAGGAAGACATCAGTCGGTCGGTTGTCTATGGCAGGGTCAGGACTGCGTACCTTGGGACTGCGAGACAGCGCCGGCGAGCGGCTCCTCAATCCCAAGCATTTCGGCGCTGCGGCTCCAGAGGCGGGTTGCCGCGTCGGCATCTCGGGCTGCGCTCGACGGCTCGACGGGAGCGAGGCCGGTAAAGTAGCGACCGGACGTCTCCGTAGCGTCCGTCGAGAGCGCTGCGTGGAGCAGCTCCGCGGCCCCGTCGGTCACCGAGGCCGTGCCCGGCACCACGCCCAGCATGCGGAAGAGCCCCGAGAGGGGACCCGGAAGAAACCGCCCGAACTGGCTCCCAGGGACGAACCCCGGATGGACGCTGTGCGACCGGACGGCTCGTCCAGCTGCCGCCAGCCGCCGTGCCAGTTCCGACGCGAAGAGAATGTTGGCGAGCTTGGAGTGGCTGTACGCCTCCATACCCGACATCGGATTCGACCCTTCCACTCGGTCAAGATTCAGGGAGGCGCCCCGATGCGCGTCTGAGGCCGTCGTGACAATGCGAGCGTCCTCCCGCAGGTGATCGAGCAGGCGAGCCGTCAGCAGGTAGGGGGCCAGGTGGTTGACCTGAAAGGTGCGTTCGATTCCCGTGTTGGCGAGGGCGCCCGATTGGAATAGCGCCCCGGCATTGTTGAAGAGCAGGTCGAGCCCGTCACACCAGTCCCGCGTCGCCTCGGCCAGGGCCTCGACGGCATTGGGGTCGGCAAAGTCCGCCGGAACGAACGTCGCCCGGACGCCCCGGTCGGTCAGCTCCTCCACAACCGTCGCGCCGGCGTCCGGATCGCGCCCGTGTACGAGTACGTCGGCCCCGAGCCGTCCAAGGGCCAATGCCACCGCTCGGCCGATGCCGTTGGTAGAACCGGTGACGAGGGCGGTCTGGCCGGAGAGATCGGTGGTTGCGAGGCGAGCGCGGGCTTCGGGCGGTTCAGGCATCAGGGGATGGTGCTATTCGGCGGGAGAAATTCGAATGGATGGAGGGAGGCTCGGCGGCCGATGGGGACCCTGCGCCGGGTGGCCCCCATACGTCCGTCACGCCAATCCACGAGACATCTACTGTCATTTGTACCCCATAAATCAACACGGTCCCCGAGGGATGAGGTCCTATATCGCGGTCGCAAGTGAGCATTTCTCGGAACAAATCCGCGGCCCAGACGGCACACCGATCGATCTCACCGACACGGCGTTGCCGCGCTCGACGGACACTCCCCAGGCCGCGCGGCTGCTGGAGGCCATCGCGGACGCGACGCGAGAGATGCGGGTTCGGCTGGGGTCGACCCCGGCGGGCCGAGAGGCTCCGCTTCGTCTGGGCGTCATCACGACCACGGACGCCGGAACGGGCATGGAAGCGGAGACGGCTCCACTGCCGCTGCAAGAGGTAGACCTGGAGTCAGAAGCCGACCAGAGACGCGTGCTAAACGCACTCTGCGAGCTGGAGCGGGACATTCTGTCGTCGTAACAGCGTGCCTCTGCCATCGGACATCGGATTGTCGATTACGCTCTCACGTCCGCACGTACGCTTCGGCACAAGCGATGCCGCAGCCGCCGGGCGATAGCGTTACTCGAACTGGTTGATTGCAGAGGTTGCGGGGAAATTCGGCTCCCTCTACAGTTGAGGCTGATAAAGTCCTCAATGTGATTGAGTAACGCTATGCCATCGCTCAGTGCAGATGTTCGCATGATTGTCCAGTCGGGTACGGCAATCGCATCTTACACCCACTGACTTGTCTTTACCGATCCGTGCGAACGTATCTGAACATGTTCCCGGGTGAGTAAGGGGATCTAGATTCCAAGGGCCGTTCATCATCTGGGCAGACACGGTCTTCATGGATTTCTTCACGGATCGGTATCTTCGATTGAGGCAATACGACCGGGCGCTCCACCCCCACTCTCCCTTTCTCCCGCGCTTCCCCGGCCGTATTGTCCCACGGAGGCAGACGAGCCCCCGTCTTCAACAGAAAGTTTTAGCATACGATTGCCCTGCCCGGTCGGGCTTGCCCTTTCCGTTCGTCCCCGTTTTCTTCGAAGTGCAATTCGCTGCTTCGATCTCATTTCCTCACACGTGCGATGTCTCCTTCTGCAGATGCGTCGGGTGCTTCGGCCCCCGACAAGCTGAATCGCTTCCTTGCCATTTTTATCGACGGTCTGATTGCCGGGGTGTTGTCCAACATCCCCCTCATCGGCGGCCTGCTGGGGGCGGGGTACTACGTGACGCGCGATGGATTTGAGTTTGAGTACATGGACCAGCGCTCCCTCGGCAAACACGTGATGGGCCTGCGCGTGGAGCGGCTCGACGGACGGCCGATGGACCTGGAAACGTCGGTGCGTCGCAACTGGATGTGGGGCCTCGGTCCGGTGGCGGCGGCCGTGGCGGCCTTTCCGCTCTTCGGCGGCATCTTTAGCATGGCCGTGGGCCTCTTGGGCCTGGCCGTGGGGCTGTACGAGGGCTACCGCGTGCTCACGCGCGCCGACGGTCGGCGCTGGGGCGACGAGCTGGCGCAGACGCGGGTGGTAGAGTAGGTGCTGGGCACTTGGGCATGAGGGCACGGGCGTGTGGGAGTCGGTCCGCACCGGTTGAGTATGGGACGTAAGGTGGGCGTCCCAGCCGGTTGCGGTCTCTACGACCCAGTACACCGTCACCCCGGGCGGGGAGGGAGCCACGACGCAGCACAAGCCCGTGTAGGTGCCGGTTCGCGTCGGCTCGGGCAACGTACCCTTCTCCGCGTGGAGGTCGAGCGTAAACCAGTCGTGAGTGTCGTAGTTAACGTTCGCCCATTCGGCTGTCATCTCTCTTATGCCCTTTGCTTCTCGAGATGTCCGTCTATGATCGACGCGCTGAGGATTTTTTATCGCGATACGAACGCGTGGACACAGCGGAGATTCACACCGAGTGGTTGTCTCTTCTTCCCAGCACGCAACTTCTGGTGCTCGATGTGGGCGCTGGATCGGGGCGCGACGCCGCTTGGTTTGCCAAGCAGGGTCATGAGGTGGTTGCCGTCGAGCCTTCCGATGCGCTCCGAGAAGCCGCTCGTGACCGTCATCCATCAGCCCGGATCCAATGGATTGACGATCGCCTTCCTGGGCTGGAAGACGTTCACGATCTCGACTATCGGTTCGATCTGATTCTACTGAACGGGGTGTGGATGCATGTGCCTCACTCGTCTCGGAAACGGGCCTTCCGCAAGCTCACGGGGCTTCTGAAGCCGGGCGGCCACGTCGTCTTCTCGCTTCGCTCCGAGCAACCCGGCGACGAGCGGACGACCTACTCCACTTCCGTCGCCGAACTTCGCCACCTGTCACGGGCCCACGCACTCGAATTCCTACAGGATACCAGCTCCATCGATCAGTTGGGCCGGCAAGATGTTGACTGGACCTCACTGGTTTTTCGACTGTCCGACGATGGCACCGGAGCGCTTCCGCTGATCCGGCACATCCTCATCAACGACGATACCTCTGCTACCTACAAACCGGCCCTTCTCCGAGCGGTGCTCCGAGTGGCCGACAGTGCGAAAGGAGCGGTATTGGAGAAGAGCCGCGATCACGTGACTATTCCTCTGGGACTAGTCGCTTTCTACTGGCTTCGCATGTACCGCTGGCTGATTCTGGACCGGGGGTACCGCCAGATGCCGAAGGGAAATGGCTCTCCTGCGTTTGACGATGAACACTTCCGATTTCTCCAGCGCTTCCCTGAATCGGATCTGCGCCTCGGACGACGATTTACCGGAGATGAAGCTCGTCATTTAATCGAGGCCTTCCGCTCGATTCGGGACACCATCCGAGAAGGGCCTGCTCACTTCATTACCTATCCAGGGACGGATGATCAGGTTTTCGAATACGGTAGCGGTCATATCCAGACTGCTGACACAGTTGCCCTCAATCTTGATTTTCTGAAGACGGTGGGGGCACTGAAAATTTCCCGTCACGTCTGGGACGCCCTGGCGCACCATGCCAGTTGGATTGAGCCGTCAATTCTGAGCCGATGGGTCGAGCTACTCGAAAAATACGATGGGGACGATTCATCGGGCGATTACCGCGACGCTCTCGCCTGGCCCAATGTCGAGCATTCAACCAGCGAAGTTCGGTCTCTTGCCTCTGAGCTCCGTGAGGCTGGAGAACCTCTCCATTGCGTGTGGTCCGGTCGTCGTCTCCGGGACAATTACGAAATCGACCACTGCTTTCCGTTCAAACACTGGCCCAACAATCATCTCTGGAATCTGGTGCCGACGGCACCGACGCTGAATCAGAGCAAGTCGGATCGACTCCCCTCTGCCCATCAGTTGGAAGAGGCTGCCGACCGGATCAAACGATGGTGGCATCGTGCCTACGCGCGGACCGACTGCAAATCGCGGTTCTACGAGGAAGCAAGCGCCGCTCTTCCACTTGCTGCCGACCAATCGCTTACGCTCGATGATCTTTTAACCGGGGTTCGTCGCCAGCGGGTTCGCCTGCGCACCGATCAGCAGATTGCCGAATGGAGTGTGGAATAGTCTCTTCTTTCCCCTCCCTTCTGTTTCTTCCTATCGCACTTCTGATCACCTCTTTCTACGTTTCCCGTGTTTCGCCGCAAAAATCCGTATTCACATCTTACGGCAAAAGATCGAGACCGTCCGTCTTTTCCAACCCGAAAGCTTCTTGGCCTCGGTCACGTCCAGGGTCGCGTGCTAGATTACGGCTGTGGGCATGGGGCAGACATAGACTTTCTGCGCGAGAAAGGGTTCGAGGTCGTAGGCTACGATCCGCACTATGCTCCCGAGCGGCCGGACGGCACGTTTGACACCATTCTGTGTCATTACGTCCTCAACGTGCTCATGCAGCGGGAGCAGACGGACGTTCTCATGGACGTGTCCGAATATCTCCGACCCTCTGGATCTGCTTTTTTCACCGTTCGACGGGACCTCCGAAGAACGGGGTTCCGAGAGCATTACAAGCACGGCGTACCCACGTATCAAACCAACGTCCGACTACCGTTCGAGACGGCTGTGCGAACCGAGTTTTGCGAAATCTACCGATATCGGCCCTATCCGCAGCTTGATCACAAGTCTGGGTGCTCCCTTTGCGCCCCTTCTTCGGACACTGCTCTCCTTTCCGAATCGGCTCAAGCCTATTCGATCGTTGCCGAAGACGACCATACTATCGTCGTTCCGAAGCGCCACGTGAGCGATTACTTTGATCTTGCGGAGCGCGAGCAGCAGGCGTGCTGGCTACTTGTGAATCGCGTCCAGTCCGTACTTCGAGAGCGCCTCGATACTCACGACTTCACTGTGGGCGTGAACCTCGAATGTGCAGATCTCCAGACGGAAAGGCACACGCACATACACGTCATTCCGTAAGAGTCTCATCTACGTCCCGCGTCGGGTCGAAGACCGGGAGGCCCGCCGGGGGCATTCTCAGCGTTTGAAAGGTGTCGTCTGAATCGCCAGTGTCTTCCTCGGCTTCCTGTTGCAGAAGAGCCCGAACCTGATCTTCGAGAGAGATTCCCTTCTGTTGTGCTTGCTTACGAAGCCGAGCAAGCACCTTGTCGTCAATGTCGGTGAGATGAAGCTCGGCCATGGAGCGGAGGGCAGCATGAAAAGAAACCTCTCGTGTGCAACGATTTGGGGTCGTTCTCAGTTTCGGCGAAGCGCGATCGGTCCCGTTTGGGGCGGTCGGTCGTTCGCCCGGAATTGATCAGATGCTTCCTCTCTCATGTCTTCGGAAGAGTCTCGAATCGAGCGGCTGGAGGGCCGCATCGAGCAGCTCGAAACGGCCGTGCGCGAGTTGCAACGGGCGGTGGAACGCGAACATGATGTTCCGGAGGGCGAGCCGCCGCAGGGCGGCGACGGGTTCGGGCCCAACCCGCAGGAGAAGACGCCGGAGAAGGGAAAGGAGCCGTCCGCGTCCGCCGTGTCCGACGCGTCAGACGCTCCGTCCCGCACTCCGCAGCCGCCCGCTGCTGAGGGAGCGGAGACGGAGGCCGCGTCGACGTTCAGCGTGGGGCTCCGGAGCGAGGACTGGCTGAGCTACGTGGGGATGGGGCTTCTCCTCTTTGGATTGGCCTTTCTGTTTAAATACTCCATCGAACAGGGCTGGCTGGGGCCCCCGGTCCGCGTCGGGTTTGGAGCCCTGACCGGCGGGGCGCTGCTTGCGGGGGGGCTTCGACTCTACGACGAGCGTCCCCGCCTGCGGCAGGTCTTGCTCGGGGGGAGCAGCGCGACGTTCTACGGCACCGTCTTTGCCGCCTATCAGCTCTACGGCCTGGTGTCGTATCCGGTGGCGTTCGGCTCGATGGTCGCGATCACGATCCTCTCGATTGGACTCGCGCTGCAACAGGACTACGCCAGCATGGCGGTAATCGGGACGGCCGGGGGGCTAGGTACCCCATTTCTGCTGTATGCGGACGTGGGTGGGGTCTCGGGGCTTGTGGTGTACACGTGCATCGTGCTGGGGGGCGCGATGGCGGTCTATCTCTACCGCGGCTGGCGCTCGCTCCTCTACACCACCGTGGCTGGGGGATGGCTGGTGCTCCTGGTGCCTTGCGTGGACGCGGCCCTGGGTGCTTCTCGACCGGCGGGCGCCTGGGTCCTTCAAAGTGGAATTGTTGTGGCGTGGCTGCTGCTCGGCGGCGTGCCGGTGCTTCGGGCTGTGCTTCGACGCCGCGCGCCCGACCAATGGCCCCTGCCGCCGACGCCCGTTGCTACCTGGCGCCGGGCACTCGCGGGGCGGCGCCCTGCGTACGGGTTAGTGCCGGCCTCCCCCTTCGCGGCACTGGCGGCGTCTCGACTGCTTTGGGCCGGCTCCGACCTCCTGTGGGCCGGCGTAGCGGGGGGCGGCGCCCTGTTGTATGGGGCAGTCTACCTCGGACTGCGACGCGAGTCCCTGCTTCGGTACGCCCCACCCCACGGCCTCGTCGCGGCGGTACTGGCCACCTACGCGCTCAGCGAGGTCGTCGGCGGGGCCACGCTTCTGTTGGTATGGGCAGTCGAGGCGGCCCTTCTCCTCGGGCTCGCCCATCGGCTGGAGGATCGCCTGCTCCGGATCTCCGGACACGTTATCTTTGGAATCGTCGCCGTCTGGCTCGGGCGCCGGTTTGCGGCGCTGGAATTTGACGCACTGCCGCTCGTGTCGCCGGGGGCCCTGAGTGAACTGGTGGCACTAGGGGCAGGAGTTGCTGCACTTCGCTGGGTACGCGGACCGTTCCTGCGGCGCCTGTACCAGAGTCTGCTCATCCTGGGGCGGTTCGGATGGTGGACGAATGAGCTGGTGGTTTTCCCACAGGGCGGGGCGTATCTTCTCCTGGTCGGCGCTGGGTCTGGGCTCGTCCTTCTGTGGCTCGGGCGGTGGAGGACGGAGTCCCTATACCGCTACGCGGGGCACGCTATCTTCGGGGTGCTCGTCGGGGCATTGTCCGTGCGTCTCGGGGGCTCCACGGCCGAGGGACTCCCGCTCGTCGGCCTTGGGGCCCTCTGTGAGCTGGCGGTTTTGGGAAGTGGGCTTCTTGCAGCGCAGTGGTGCCGTCAACCATGGGGCCGCCGCCTCTATCAGGGGGCCGTGCTCGTGGGGTGGCTCGGATGGTGGATGCACGAGCTTCTGCCTGTTCCAAACGGCCAGGCCTACATCTCTGCGGCGTGGGGGACCACGGCGGTTCTCCTGCTCGCGGCCGGTGCGTGGCATCGGAAATCGCTCGTGCAGAAGGCGGGACTCGCCGTGCTGGCCCTCTTTGTGGGGAAATTGTTCTTTGTCGATCTCGCAGCCCTCTCTGCCCTCTGGCGCATCGCGATGTTCCTCGGCGCAGGCGGCGTCTTTCTCTTGCTGAGCTACGCACTGCCCGGACTGGGGGGCAATCGTGAGACAGAGGGGCGTCAGTAGAAGGAGAAGGGGATTCCGGAGCGAATCTCTCTCTGTGCGTTGCAAAACTGTTACCCTGAGTTTATCTGTACCCCGGGGGCGATTTTGTTATACTATGAATAGACATGATTGAAAGAAACGCAGCTCGCCGCTCGACCGGCGGGCCTTTTTTATTTGCTCTGAGAGAGTTGCCCACCGGTCCGCTGAGGCCCGTGGGCGTTTTCTATAGCATGGGGCCCCGTCGTGCTGTCAGCGATGGGAAGATTCATGCACGAAGGGCTCATTACAGAAGCACTTGGACCGTCGTGTTGACGACGCGGTCAAGGAGCGCGTCCCGAAACTGATTTGCCTCTGCGGCGGCGAGGCCGGCTTGCTTCAACGCATTCATTTCGGCGAGGTCCTTCTTGCCTCGAACCAGAGACTCGAACTCCTGCTTCGAGAGTTCGCCGTCCTCCAGCAGTCGCGTCCAGCGCTGCAAATCGTCTTTCGTCCGCTCCAAGAAGGCTTCACCATCCGTGATCGCCTCCTCCCGAACGTCGTTGAAGTGGGAGGCCGCCAGATCGATAATTTCGTCCTTGAGGGCATCGAGAAGGGAAGCGAAATCGGGCATGAGAGGACCGAAAATGGAGGAAACCAGTGAGGGATGAGAGGCTCTTCCTAGTGACCTTGCACAACGACTCTGGCAGTTTCGAGCGTCGGTCACCCGGCGCCACAATCGTCAGCGGTTGTTGGCAGCGGTCGATCCCGAGCATATTCCGCGCAGGAGATACAGACGGAACCAGCGTCACGAGATCTGCGATGTCTCGCGTTTCAGTTGTGCACGCCCACTAAGAACCTCTAACAGAGCCTAATCCATGTCGCTCTAGGACATCTGTATGCCTTTGCAAGATTAATCGCAGGACCAATAGGCACCCTGGCACCGGGCATTTCTTCCTCTAAAAGGTCTACCCCCTCCTTGTAGTGCCGTTGGACTCCAACGGCACTACAAGGGAAGGTTCGCTCTCGTCCGGCGGACAATCTCATAATCCTACAGAGATGTCCAGGAGCGACAAACCGAAGTGCCTTTTATGTCGGCTTTGCAGCGGTTTGGTTAGAGCTTCTAAATCAGTTCCTAGCCTGAATCTCGTCGGGGGATCGCTTCCCGCTCTCCAGCTCGATGATCGTGTCGAAGGCCGCGGCGATCTGGTGCTTCTTTTCCGTGACGAAGGCCTCCGAGAACGACGATTGGGCCTTCCAGTCGCGGAGGAAGCCGCCCAGCAGATCGCGCTCTGGATCAATGAGGATCTGCCACTGCTGCGCAGAGATCTTGTTGTTGGGTCGCCCCTCCGCAAATTCGTGCGCTTTCCGGAGCTCCGTTCGGAGGGACTGGACGGCCGAGGCATGTTCGCCGTAGGGATCGGTCGCGTTCTCCATGAGCGCGAGGGACTCGACCTTCAGAGACGTGGCCTGCTCGTAGGCCCGTGCGCTGTACTCCGAGATGGTCGGGCGACAGGCGGTCAGGGTGAGGCCGACGAGCAGCAGGGTCGCGAGGAACAGCCGCCGAGAGAGGGGCGGAGAGAGGGCGCGATTCGTCATGAGTAGGGCGAGGTGGTGTTGGGGAAAGGAGAAAGACCGTCCCCGATGTGGGGTCGTGCTAAGGGGTTTCATCTTTAAGACACGTATAGGTCTTCAATCTAACGTTTCGTCATGCACGAAGAGGGGGACGTTAGACGGGCATTCGCGACTTTGACCGGGACCGTGAATTAGACTATGAGTCCGGGCGAGAGGAAACGGGCCACTTCGGCATCAGCATTCACCGGGCAAATCGGGACCGAGTCTCCGGTCGACGACTGGAGTGCTGGTTGCCAGGTGGTGTGCGATCCGCTCCAGCTCAACTACTTCCCCAATATTTACGAAAAGGGGGCGAACGAGTGGGGCAATGCCTTCACGTACACGCTCCTTCATCAGAACGACGTGGAGTAGCAATTGGAGAAATTTACTCTTTGCACGAGGAGGCGGGAGCCAGAAAAGGGAGAAGGGGTAGTCGGGGAAAATAATTGAGGTGGAATGGTACGTAAATCCACGGAGAGAAGGGAAAACGGTAATTGTTACGCATCGATACGCCGTTTAGGCAGATTGTGAGGGGAAGGTTTGGTTTTTGCGAAGATTATGTGATAGAGATGGGGTTCCCCAGTGCGACTCTTTCAACCAAACCGACTTTTCCCATGACTACCTCCTCAGACGATGCCGCGAGCATCCTCGAACGATACCAAATTCACATCGGCGTTGGATTTCTTCTCGTGATTGCCCTGGGAGTGATGCTACTGCTGGAAGGCGGGGCGGATGGACAAGATGCCCTTCGCTCTGCAGACACGCAGGCGTCCATTCCCCCCATCCCTACGACCGAGGTCAAAGTGGTAGAAAATGAAGTGATTGAGCAGATAGAGGTGGACTACGACGCCTCCCTTGAGCTTACGGCTGTTGCTTCTGCCGAGTGAAAGCAACCGACGGCAAACAGAGGAGCCGGCCAGCTCCTCCGTTCTGAGACGTCATTCGTCCTGGAAGCGGGCCGCCCGCGGGTCGAGTTCCTCCCCGGTGCGGGCGGTGAGGGCATCGTAGAGGTCGGGCCGGCGGCCCCGGAGCCAGCGCTGCCCGGTGCACATGTCGAGGAGGCTCGCCTCTAGGTCGGCTACGACCATTTTGTCTTCGGCCTTCCACGTCTCCTCGAGGATGCGGCCGTAGGGGTCGAGGAGCATCGCGTTGCCGGTGCGCACCTCGTTGTCGTCGAGGCCCACGCCGTTGCTGAAGACGAGGAACATGCCGTTGTCGTGGGCGCGGGCGGGAAGCCAGCGCATGAGCCATTCTCGGCCCTTCGGTCCTCGAAACTCTGCTTCGATGGCCTCGGGATTTTCGTGACGGTTGTGCCAGAGCGCCGGGTCGATGAGGCCCATCGCCTCGGGGCTCCGCGAGTCGCAGCCGCCGGTCTGGTGGGGGGCGAGCAGGAGCTCTGCTCCCTTCAGGGCCGTGATGCGAGCGTTTTCGACGAGGTTGTTGTCCCAGCACGTGAGCACGCCCAGTCGCCCAAGGCCGGGCGCGTCGAAGACGGTGTAGGTGTCGCCGCTCGACATGTGCTCGTTCAGGAAGCAGTGCAGCTTCCGGTGGACGGCGATCTCTCCGTTCGGCTGCGCCACGACGAATGCGTTATAGAGTGCCCCGTCGTCTGCTTCCTCGATGAAGCCCGCGGCCACCACGAGGTCGTGCGTCTCCGCGAGGGACAGGAGCAGCTGCGTGGACGGTCCCTCCGGAATGGGCTCGGCCAGCGATTCGAGCGTCTCTCGGTTGGCATTGCGGAGGTGCCAGTAGCCGGTGATGCACATCTCGGGAAACGACAGGAGGTCGACGTCCTGCTCGTCGGCCTGTTCGGTGAAGGCGCGAACGGTGGCCCGATTGGCGTCCTTGTCGCCCGGGGCGTGGTTGAACTGGACGGCGGCGGCACGGAGATCCTGCATAGCACGTAGCGAGGACAGTGAAATCGGTCAATTGGTGGGTGTTCTCAACCGAAGGCCGTCCGCTACGTTCGGTTGCAGGCGTTTACGCAGAGCTGCTGGCCCCTTGGCGCTGTTGCTGCCACGGGCCGGTGATTGCCGGGGTCAGGCCTTCGTGCTGGATGTTCATGAAGAGGGTGCTGCCGTCCGGCGAAAAGACGGCCCCGGCTTACGTCCTCGGAGAGGGTCG
>JAHENZ010000018.1 GCA_018609755.1 Salinivenus sp.
CCACCGATCCGTGAATAAGTTTCTGAAGTTTGGTTTCGATTTTAGCTGCGCACGGTTCTCAACAGGCTGAAAAAAGTCGTTTAGGTACGTTCTCACGGATCGGTATTTCCGTCTGTCTCTCCTGTGCGGAATCTGCTCGGGATCGACTGCTGCCGGCAACCGCTGACGATTGGGACGTCAGGGGACCGACGCTCGAAACCGCTAGAGTCGTTTTGCAAGATCAGTAGTTTCAGATCGGAACTTGGGTCGTCCGTTGCCCAACCTCTTCTTAAGGCCGCTTTCCCCCCACCCATCGTAACGTGAATTTGTGCAGATCTCGCCCGTCGTCTCCCTCACCTCGCCCGTACGAATCATCCGCTCCCGTCTCCCCACAAACAACCGATTGCCGAGACGGGGTGGGTTTTTCCCTCTTCGCTTCTTATACTTTGCGGCGCGGCCCCCTTTCAGATGCTTCCGACGTACACACATCCGCAACTTCCGGTCCTCATGGCTCACACGTACGAATCGATTGAAATTGGCGACTCCCACGAATGGACGCGCGTGATCACGAACGATCACGTCCAGAAATTCGCCGAGATTACCGGCGACGACAACCCTCTCCACGTCGACCAAGAGTACGCGGCCGAACACTCGCGCTTCGGCCGTCCCATCGTACACGGCGTTCTGCTCCTCGGCCTCATCTCGAAGGTGCTGGGACGAGACTTTCCCGGTCACGGCAGCATCGCAGTGGGCATCTCGTGCCGCTTCCTCCGCCCCGTGCCCATTGGGTCGGAAGTGCGCGTTCAAATTAAGGTCTCCGAGAAGATCGAAGACAAGAAGCACGTGAAGGTTCGCACGTACATCTATCGCGACAATCAGATGGTCGTCGGAGGCGAAGGCCGCGTCATTCCGCCGACGGAAGAGGAGGAAGAGCCGGTGATGCCGGGGGGAGAATAGCGGGCCTCATTTCCCCTCCGCCAACGTGGAGACCTACACACTTCCCCACCTTCATACGTCCATACTCCCGGAAAACCTACTGCGGCAACTTTAGCGGACGGCCCTGCTCCACCGTGCCCTCCAGTTCGACCTGATTGATGATCGCGAGATCGTTGGGGGTAATGCCGTCGGGCAATAGGCTCTCATCAACGAAC
Organism: Salinivenus sp.; assembly: GCA_018609755.1. Classification (GTDB taxonomy): domain Bacteria; phylum Bacteroidota; class Rhodothermia; order Rhodothermales; family Salinibacteraceae; genus Salinibacter. The sequence goes on from JAHENZ010000018.1 coordinate 1,131, forward strand.
GTGCGGAAGGCTGCCGCGCGGGACGCCGGGCGAATGGTGATCCGCGTCGGCTGCACGTCGAGCCTCTGGCGATCCACCAGCTCGTCGAAGCCCGTCATGGGCCGTTCCAGCGCGGGCCGATAGGTGGCGTACTGCTGAGCGGTCGCCATGCCCTGAAAGACGTACACCCGTCCGTCGTACGAGATGAAGTACGCCAGTACGCGCACGGTTCCGCCCTGCTGGGTTTTCCCTTCCCCCAGCACGCGGTACGCCGAGCGCCCGTTCACCGACTCCTGCCCTCGCTCCACGACCGTGAGCCCCTCCTGCCCGGCAAACTCCTCGGCCGCGGCCGTCGGCGTGTCTGCCTGCGAGATCCGGAAGACCACGTACGCCTCCTGGTCGGGCTGGATCATTGCTACCTGACTGGTCTCGTTCTGCACCTGCCAGCCACTAGGGACGGGAAAGCGAAACTTGAGATCGGGGTGGTAAAACACCTCGTTCTCCACGAAGCCCTGCCGCGGATCCTGGCCCAGAATGATCTGATCGATGACCGCGTAGTAGGCATCCTGATTTCGGGCCGTCTGCTCGCCTTCGACCTGCTGGTCCCACTCCTGCGCGAGCTTGATGATCGTGTCCTCGCGCTGGCCAGGGTCGGGGTGGGTGGACTGCCACGTGGGAAGGCTCTGCCCGCTCTGCTCGGACTTTCGCTTGAGCGACGTAAAGAACTCGGCCCCCTCCGCCGCGTCGTATCCGGCCATCGTCGCGTACTCGACGCCCAGCCGGTCGGACTCCCGCTCGTTGTCCCGGCTGTAGCTGAGGGACAGGAGTTGAGCCGCCGTGCCGCCGAGGCCCATTACGTTCTCTGCCACATTTCCCCCAAAGGCCACCTGCCCGGCAACGGCCCCGCCCATGAGCACCCCCTGCATGATCTGCTGCTTGGCCGCCTGCTTCGAGGCGTGTCGTCCCGCTACGTGCCCAATCTCGTGCCCCAGCACCACCGCCAGCTGCGCCTCATTATTGAGGTGGGCCAGCAGGCCGCGCGTCACGTAGCAGTAGCCCCCCGGCAACGCGAACGCGTTGATGATGGGGCTGTCGAGCACGCGAAAGTGAAACTCCGTATTGCGAAACTTCTCCGGCGTACTGGGCCGGCGCATGTGACTTTCGGCCAGAATCTCCTGGCCCACTTTCTCCACGTAGGCCGACAACTCCTCATTGTCGTAGACGCCGTACTGCTGCTGAATCTGTTGGTCGGCCTCGGTGCCCAGCTTCACCTCCTGCTCCCAGCTGTAGCCGTAGGCGCGGGTGTTGCCGGAGATGGGGTTCGTGCCGGTGCTCACGCAGCCACTGCCGACGGCCGCCACGAGAAGCAATATTGGAAGAACGAGGCGAAGGAACCGCGCCCGTTGCAGCGCAACGCGTCGACGGAGAGCAGAAGTGTTCATCGTCCGGAAAAGCGTGAGTCGAAAATGCGTGCGGAATGAGAATTTTGGCCGCCCTATCGATGTTTCCAGGGAAACGATCCGAGGATCCATTTTCATCCTCCTCTACGGATTGTCACATTTCCTCCTCCAGCGAATCTCCCCTACTCCTCTCGCCCTCCTTCGAGGTTGGCCAGTCCCTCTGCGCACTTGAGCAGTATTCCTCTCGCCTGATCCGCCTCCTCCGGACTGAGCTCGCTCGTCATGGCCGCCTCGACCGCTTCCACAATCTCGTGGGCCTGGGCGAGGCGGGTTCGTCCCTCGTCCGTCAGGTGCAGCTGCTGAATGCGGCCGTGATTGGGATGCGGCGTGCGCCGAAGCAAATCCTCGTCCTCCAGCCGCGTCACGATGCTGTGCATGGTCTGCGGGGTGACAAAGCACCGACGGGCGAGCTCCGCATTCGAGAGTCCCTCCTCGTGCTCAAGAGCCGTCAGCGCAGCATACTGCGGCGTCGTGAGATCCGCCTTGCCGAGCCGCTCGTCCATGGCCTGCCGCAGTGCATTCTGCACGTGCTTCAGCACGTAGCCGAGCCGGCCGTCACGTAAATGTTGCATTGCCATACCTTGACCTTTTATCAGGGGACTGATACTATTGGTCTACACTTATCAGTGTCCTGATAACATACTCACTCGTTCCGAGAACATCCATGCCCACAATTGCTCCCTCCAACGACGTGTTTACGCTCGTCAACGTCTTCGCCGTGCCCGAAGAGCATCAACAAAAACTGGTGGACGTGCTGATCGACGCCACCGAGCAGACCATGCAGCACCTCCCCGGCTTCGTGTCGGCCAACATCCACGCCAGCCGCGACGGCACCCGCGTGGTCAACTACGCGCAGTGGAAATCGCGTGAGCACTTTGAGGCCATGCTTAACCGAGAGGAGGTGCAGCCGCACCTCCGGAAATCGGCTGAATTGGCCGAGGGCTACGACCCGATCCCGTGCACTCTTCTCGATTCCACCTCACAATCGTCCTGACTGCCATGCCGTCGTTCATCGTCGTTGCGTCCCGCGACCACATCCAAACCGCGAAAGAGGGCAACTTCATCCAGGCCGGCCACGGGAAGAAGGCTCCCCTCCAACGTCTTGATGCGGGCGACCGTCTCGCCTGTTACTCCCCTCGCATGCAGTTCGGCGAACCCGAGAAATGCCAGCGGTTTACGGCCCTGGGACAGGTGGCCGACGATACGGTATACCAGGTGCAGATGCGCGAGAATTTTCATCCCTATCGGGTCGACGTGACGTTTGAGAACTGCCGGGAGGTCGACATCCACCCGCTACTGCGGGAGCTTCAATTCGTCGAAAACGAGGACGCGTGGGGCCTCTACGTCCGTCGCGGCCTCTTCGAGATTCCCGATCACGACTTTCGACTGATCCGCGAGCGCATGGGGTGCGGGGAATGAGGCCGTTTATTGCTGGGCCTCCGCAGGATTGGGGGACGCAGGAAACGACACGGTCTTACTGATCCGTGCATAGGTAGGTAAACAAAGGTCTCCGTCCGGTGAGAACCGTGGTATGCTACCAGTCGGAATCGGGTTTGGAAACCCATTCACGTATCAGTAACGCACGCGGCGCCGTCTTCTCGCTCCACCGACAGGGCACGGTGGGCGTCCGCTCCAAAATCGACCGCCTCGTCAAACAACTCGCGGCTGGTGGCGGTGACGAGCGTTTGCCCCACCGCGTCGGAGCAGAGGAGGTCGAGGAAAACCTCGGTCCGGCGGGCGTCGAGCTCGGCGAAGGCGTCGTCGAGCAGCAGAAGCGGCGTAGTGTCGCTGCGGTCGTTGAGGTAGAAGTACTGCGCCAGCTTGAGCGCCATCGCAAAGGTTCGATGCTGTCCCTGCGAGCCGTAGCGGCGCACCTCCAGGTCGTCGAGGCGGAAGATGAGCTCGTCGCGCTGCGGCCCCACGAGCGTGGTCCCGCGGTCGCGCTCCTGCCCCGTCTTGCGGTCGAGGGCATCGCGAAAGATCGCCTCGACGTCTTCCACAGTCGCGTCGGGCGGAAGGTCGTCGATGGTGTCGTACTCGATCGTCGGACGCTCGGCCACGGCGTCGATCCGGTCGTACGCGTCCGTCAGATACTCCGTAAACGTCTGCAGGAACTGCTGTCGGCGGTGAATGACGCGGCTGCCGAGGGTGACGAGCTCCTCGGTCCACGGCTCGATCAGTTCCTTCGGCGGCGGATCGGGCCGTTTCTTGTAGCTGCGGAGCACCTCGTTGCGCTGGCGGCGCGCGCGGCGGTACTTCATGAGGTCGTCCATGTACACCGGCCGCGCCTGACTGAGGATATTGTTCACGAAGCGGCGGCGCTCGCTGGGGCCCCCGGCCGTGAGGTCGGCGTCCTCCGGCGAGAAAATGACGACGGGCAACACGCCCACGATGTCGGCCAGCCGATCGAGCGCCGCCCCGTTCACGAACATCTTCTTTCCCTCGCCCGGCACGTACGCCAGCCGCACCTCCATCGGCGTCTGCCGCACGCCCGTCACCGTGCCCTCGATCTCGAAGTACGGTGCCTCTTTCCGCACGGCGTACCGGTCGCGAGACGCGGTAAAGCTTTTCGTGAGGCAGAGGTAGTGCACCGCCTCCAGCACGTTGGTCTTCCCGACGCCGTTTGGGCCGTACAGCAGATTGACCGACGGGGCACATTCCAGTTCCGTCTCGGCGTGGGCCCGGAACGACCGCAGGTGCAGAGTGCGAAGGATCATGTTGGAGGCCCTACCGATCCGTGAACAAGTCCATAAAAATCGATCCCGCTTTTGACGTTACACGGTCCTCTCTCTTTTGGGAACAGAAATATACGTGCTTTCTCACGGATTGGTAAGAGCCGTATTCGTGGACAGGTGAATCGCCGACAGACTTGCGTCTTCCCTCCGCCGGCAGCTACAATACGACGAGGGCTGTGCCTTCGTTCGTGCCGCTCGTGCCTGTTTCACGTGACGCCGTCCCTCGATGCCCCAGAATTCTTCCTATCACCTGCGCCGGATGGCCGCGTCCGACGCGGACGCCGTGCAGCGCCTCTGGTCGCATCGGTTCGGGGGAGACGAGTCCACGCAGTCGAAGTGGATCGAGGCAGCACTTCGTCCTACCCATTCTGCGGTCGGTCTTGTGGCCATCGCCCGGTCGACTCGCACCCTCATCGGCCTTTCATTTCTCGACGTGGGCGACGCCGCATACACGCGACGGTACCTGGGGCTCGACACGCTCCCCCTTCGGTTCCCCCTCGCCGATCGGAACGGTATTTTCCATCTCTCCTGTGTCCACGCCGACTGGGAAGGACGTGGGATTGGATCCACCTTTTACCAGCAGCGCCTCGCCACGTTGGCCGACCGCGACGTGCCGCGGGCGGTTGGAATCGCCTGGCACCGCTCGCACAGCGCGGACAGCCGGAGACTGTTTGAGAAGTTCGATTTCACGGCTGCCGCAACCGTGAACCGGTATTACACTCGGGTAGGAGAACGACCTCACTGTCCGGATTGTGACGACGTCTGCACCTGCACGGCCTCGCTGTATGCCCGCCGGATGTCCTCCGACTGACGTCCAAAGCGAAGCTTATCGTCCGCTCGTTCGGGATTCTGCCCCCCTATCCATACATTAGGGGCGAGCCCTGCTCGGACCCGCCCCTGTACCCTTGACGACTTACATTGGCCTCCTATTCATCATCATCGTCATCATTTGAGGAAGGATCATCCGTTCCTCCTCTAGTATTCTGTGGTGAAAAAGAACGGCCGATCACGTTGGCGAGTGCGTTCGTCATGGTGTATGTATGGACTATGAGAGGAATACTTGAGCCACCTGCGCTCACAAGATGAGTATCCACTTTGGAGATAGCCGAAAGGACACCAATTGTCAAGATAAAAAGCCCTTTGAGATTTCGAAATGTCCTCGGCTCAAGAGACTGATTCATACACCCCGTCACTCCGAGATGCAACTCGGTACCTCATCCAGCTCACTCGCCTGATTCGTCCGTACTGGGCACCTCTCTCCAAGGGGCTAATGCTCGGTCCCGTATACGGGATACTCGGAATGATTCCTCCATATCTCACAAAGCTCCTGATTGATGAGGTCTATCCTTCGCAGGATGTCTCGCTCATGCACGTCATCATTGGGGGCCTTCTGGCAGTGACTGTAACGTCGGCTGTTCTTGACTTTCTGCGCCGGTATCAGATTTTCCACTATCAGGTCCCAGCTAAGAATCGAGTGCGGCTCCTTCTTTTCAATCACCTTCAGCATCTTCCCCTATCGTTCTTTACCTCCAATCGGGTTGGGACCCTATCCAATCGTTTTAGAGACGCCAATTATGCTCTCTCACGCCTCACGTCCATATTTCAGACCTTTATTTCACAGGGTGTTTTTCTGCTTCTAGTTCCTCCTTTCCTTTTCTATCTTAATTGGAAATTGGCATCGGTTGCTGTCGTTTCGCTTCCCCTCTCTGTGCTCGCTGTCACAATTGTCGGTCGCCGCCAGCGCGAGGCCTCTAAGAAAAGCTCAGACGCATACGACAGTCTTTACGCACATACCGTCGAAACGCTCAGCCAGATTCAGACAGTCAAGTCTTTTGCCCTCGAACACGAGATGTATGACATCACGAGCAATAAACTGCGTGAAGCCACGGAGGCTCATCGGCAATCTCGCTTTTACCAGGTCCTAGTTCAGTCTCTCAATAAAGGACTTCGAGCCACGAATATGGCACTGTTCACTTGGCTCGGATGGTCGTTTATCTTGAGTGGACAAATGAGCCTTGGCAGCTTCATCGCGTTCACCTCGTACGTTGAGTTTCTCTATGATCCCCTCAGAAAACTGATTCGTAAATATCTTCGTTTTCAGCGTCTCGCAGTTCACCTATGGCGGATGTTCGAGTACCTTAAAGAATCGACCGAGTTAAATTCTTCCGAGGCTCGGAAATCGTCCGTTGCAGTGACCCAAACCCTTTCCGGAAAAGTTGAGTCGAAGAATTTGGCGTTTGGATACGGAGACGACCAAGTACTCTGCAACGTGGATCTCACTATCCCTCCTGGAGAAACGCTCGGAGTAGTGGGGGCAAGTGGCTCAGGCAAAACGACACTCCTTCGACTGATTGCCGGACTACACAGAACTGACCGTGGTTCTATCTACTTTGATGGTATGTCCCTTGACGACCTTTCACTATCCGATCTCCGCAAACAGGTAGTTGGCGTCTGGCAGGATCCGACCCTCTTCGACGGAACGATTCGCTTTAACCTCACGATGGGGGCGAACGAGGTTTCCCGCTCCGATCTCGACCGTGTCACACAAATCTGTCAGATCCACGAACTTATACGAAACGCGGAGGATGGATACGAAACTAACGTTTCAGAGTGGGGATCGAGTCTGTCGGGGGGCCAGCGCCAACGCATTGTTCTTGCCCGTGCCCTACTCCGCGATGCCCCTATTTACCTGCTTGACGAAGTCACTTCCAACCTTGACCTGAAAACAGAAGCAGACCTGCTTCCTCTTTTGTTTGATGAACTCTCAAATCGAACCGTTCTCTTTGTGACCCACCGGGTGCAGTCGGTTCGTCACGCCGATCGCGTATGCATGCTTGAGAACGGTCGGATTGCTGGCGTCGCCCCCCATGAGGAGCTTCAATATTCTTGCAAACCTTATTCTGACCTTTGCGAAGCGGGGCTTTCTTCTCCCGCCTGAACCCAGCTATCTGTCTGGTCGCACTCTGTAACATTCGACGACTTTGTTTGCTCGCTGTACCCTGTCCTTCTTACCCATGTCTGTTACGGACAAGCTTCACAAGTCCAACACCAACGGGACCTCTGAGCCGAGTCCGCTGCCTGAAATTTCGGGAATTAGCAGTGAGGATCCTCCTCTCGTCTCCCATTCCCTTACGTGGACAATTTTGCTGTTTGTCGGTCTCATGGGTGGAGCACTCCTGGTGGCTACCACAGTGTCTGTTGATCTGACGGCGGAGGCTCCCGGCACACTCGAACCACGTACAGTTTGGCCCATTCGAGCGGAAGAAGGGGGGACCGTGGCCTCCGTCCATGTTTCCTCCGGTGACACGGTGTCTCAGAACCAGGTGCTTGTCCGGTTCGACTCATTAGAGTTGACCCATCGTCTCGACAAGCTTCAGGCCGAGATTGCCGTCCAGCGTGGTCGCCTGGAGCGGATGCAAAGAGCTGGGATGATCGAAAGCAGTCAGCAACAGCTCACCCGACGGGAAGCCCAATCGAATCTCTTGGAGGCGCGAGCCACCCTCCGTGAGCGACTTGCGGCATATGGCCGCGACGCCCCTATCGACTCTGTCATGCGCACGTATACTCCTGGTAGTCACATTGATCTCGACCGGGCGGTTAGCGCTGTCCGCCGAGCCCGCGTGCGGCTAAACAAGGCCGAGAAGGATCTAGAGCGTGACCGGATTCGAGATGTAGATCAGCGAATCCAAGCTGCCCGAATACGCCGCTTGCAAGTGGAGATCGACCGAGTACGAACGCAGTTGGAGCATCTCACAGTCCGATCCCCTGCAGGGGGAGTCGTCCTCACTGACCAGCTTGAGCGCCTCCTGGGACGTCGCTTCAAGAAGGGAGATCACATCATGAAGGTGGGAAGTTCGAAGGCGTGGCGCGTCCATCTCTATGCCGACGAGCAAGTTGTTGACGATATTCATCCCGGCATCCCGGCCAAGATAGAGATTCGCGCCCTCCGGGACTCACGCCGAACTCTCCTCAAAGGTACTGTGTCCTCCGTGGCTGCACAACCGATCGATCGAGATAAAGCTAATGGTCTTTCCTCTAACCGCACTCGGTACTTGGTGAGGGTGAAGCTGACTGACAGGGTTTCCCAGTTATTCGAATCCACCCAACTGAAGACGGGATACAGCGTTAAAGGGTACATAATCACAGATTCCGGCCAAATTATTTCCCTACTTCAAGATTATCTTGTAGGAAGCAATTGATCCTTTTTCACTGACGCAATTCCACTTCTTCCTTCTCCAAGGGACCATTCGCACTTTAATTCCCCCTCGTTTCCCAATAACTGCATCTGTGTGCATACCCACTTCAAGGGCCAGACAGCGGTTCTACCATTTTCGAAAAACGCTATGATCTGTTGACTAAGCAGAGCCTTCTGGCCTTCATCATCGCCTGGCACCGCCCCCACACCGTCGATAGTCGCATACTATTTGCAAAGTACGAGTTTACCCGCATGGCGACGATCAACAGCTACTACGGACGATTCGACGGACGGCCCCACTGCCCAGACTGTGACGGTTCATGTACCTGTACGGCATCGCTTTATGTCCGCCGTATGTTATCCAACTGACCTCCAAACCGAAGGTCGTCGACCACTCGTTCGGGATTCTTCCGCCTTATTCATACCTTAGGGGCGAGCCCTGCTCGGACCCGCCCCTCTTTCCGTGCTGGAAGAAAATGGACTTACCTAACTATCTTCTCCCCCGTCTCCCGAAGAGGGGTCTTCATTCCCACCAGCTGCATTAACGAGAGCAAACGATCGGTACCGAGAAGCACTCCGAGATACGTTGTCCATGAGTTGTCCGGATTGGGATGTGATTGAAAACGAGAATTTTGAATATCCGTGACCGCCACGGGACTTTTTCGAGAGGCAAAAAGCATGCCTCAGACTCCAAGATCATCCTCTTTGGCCTCCCCATTTTGATGCTGGCTTTGGCTCTTGGAATTCTACTCTCTCTTGCTCCGGCGGATTCCTCCGACGGCCTGGAGGACTGTGTAAACCGGGCCCCATTTCAACCGTCTCCGCCCATTACCTGGAGCGGTGGCATCTCTAAGATGTGGACCGACACACCTCCCGTCCCGCCCGACTCTCTTCGTTCATACCTCGCCCAGGTACAGAAGACGCGCAACTGCCTTCTTTCCGTTGACTCCTCAAAGGTGTCCCGCCCATACCTTGGTAACGTCGTCCGGACATATTACGTGGAATCAGCCCTGCATGCTGCTCTGCGTCAGTTTTCTCAGGCCCACAGTGCGTTTGAGGACGCCCGATCATTTATCTCGTCCGCCCCTGTCCCTTCTACCGAAGAGCAACGTACCACTTGGCCTCCCACTCTCCATCAGAACCAGGGATTTCTCTACTATCTTCTCGGTAATCTCTCGGCCTCCATCGAGCACTACGTCAAAGCTTACGAGGTTACCCCCAAAACCTCTCCCGACCGTCGCGTCCAATTTCTGCTCGATGTCGTTATTCTCCATCAGCGTACCCAGGATTACAAGTCCGCACGCTTTTTCCTACAACGGGCGGAGCGAACCTTCCTGGAAAGCTCTCTCTCAGCAAAGACACACTCGACCCTTCGTGCCCGAATCCTCTCGGTACAGGCCGACCTACTCCTCGAGCAGACGCTGAACACCGAATTTGACCCGCAGGCTTTGGCCCGCGTCCGGGACTTGGCTCGTCGATCCCTGCGCCACACGGACCCCGGGACTGAACGATATGCCCGCACGTCGAACATTCTCTCGGAAAGTCTAGGCTACCTTGGGAGTTTTGAAGAGGCGTACCGGTTCAACAAAGAGGTTCGCCAGTACGCTCGCACCAGTGAAGATGAACGTCTCCAGACGCTCGCCCTCCTCAAGCTCGGCGTGCTTCACGTGCAAACGGAGCACTGGGCACGCGCCGACTCTGCACTCAGCGACGCCCTCACGCAGGCCCAGGCGCTCGGGGACCTCGACTACCAGCGCCGCATTCTCCGTACCCTGGGGCGCCTGCACGAGATGCGGGGCGACTGGACGACGGCGGAGAAATACTACCGAGAAGGGATGAGCGTCATTGAGGAATACCGCGAATCGCTCACGGCGTCGCAGTGGTCGATGACGGCCTTTGCCCAATGGCGAGACGTGTACCGCGGCCTCGTCCGCGCCCTGCTCGCTCAGAATCGCCCCCGCGAGGCCTTCGTCGCTCTCGATCGCTCCCGGGCCCGCCACCTTCAGGACCTGCGCACGCAGGCTCGCGTCTCCAACCAGCTTCCGCCCGAGGAACGCACTAGACTCGACAGCCTCTCGCGAGCGTTGACCGACGTGCGCAATCGCCTCGGAAATAATGACCTCAGCAACGACGAGGCGGCGTCTCTGCGGAATCGAGAAGCGAGTTTGATGGCCGCGCGTCATCAGCTCTTGAAGCTCGATTCGGCGTCCTCCCGCCCGTCCCTCGATGCCATTTCCGAGACCCTGGCCGCACAGGATCGTGCCCTCGTGTCGTACTTCCTCGACGATCCGTGGCCCGTCTACGACCGCTCGCCTCAGTCGGCCGCCTTCGTCCTCACAGCCGACACGCTCAAAGCCGTCCCCCTTTCGGGACTCACCCAGGATTCGGTGCAGGCCCACGTCGAGTCTGTTTCCCCCCTGTTCACGTCGCAGGGCAAGCCGGAGCGCGTGAACGCGATGCACTTCGACCTTCGGCCGCTCCACACGCTTCACGAGGCCGTGTACGCGCCCGTCGCGAAGCATCTGCCGCCGAACCAGTCCCTCACGGTGGTTCCCGACGGCCCCCTCTTCCACCTCCCGTTCTCGATGCTCGTGGACTCGATGCCGGGCGGGCGCTTCGCTCCGTCCGAGGCCCGCTACGTCGTTCACGACCGCCCCACCTCGCTGGAGCTCGCCCCGTCCCTCATCGTCGATACGACTCAGCAGGCCTACGACTGGCAGACGTTCAATCCGCAGATGGCGGCCTACGGCGTGTCGGACTTCGATACGCTGGAAACCGTGCCTTCGGCCCTTCGCACCGCCCTCCCCGAAGCCGTGCAGGACTCCGCCCTCCGCCTGCCGCCGCTGCCGGGCGTCCAGCGCGAGCTTGATGCTGTCCAGTCCCCCTTTGCCGACACCCGCACCGCCCTGAACGACGATGCGAACGAACGAGCATTTTGCCGCGACGCCCAGCGGGCCGGCATCCTGCACATCGCTTCGCACGCGTTCGTAAGCAACTCGTCGCCCCTGCAAAATGCCATCCTCCTCCGTCCCAGCTCGGACGGAGACCGCGGCCCCGGCGAGCGCCCCTCCCCGACCTCCTCTTCGGATGGCGTGCTGTTCCTCCACGAGCTCCAGGGCCAGCAGTCTCAGATCCCGCTCGTCGTTCTGAGTGGATGCAGCACGGCGAAGGGCACACTCCGCGGCGGGGAGGGCATGGAGGGCCTCCAGTACGCCTTTCGCGCGATGGGCGCCCAGTCGACGCTTTCGACCCTCTGGCCGGTGGCCGATGAGGCGAGCGTGGAGCTGATGGAGTCCTTCTACCAGCACTTGTCCAACGGCCTCACAAAAGACGAGGCCCTTCGGCAGGCGCAGCTTGTGTACCTGGAAAATCATCCGGAGAAGGCGAGCCCGTTCTTCTGGGCGCCGCCGGTGCTGTACGGCTCCCCGGCGTCCCTCCCACTGGACTCCCGCCCCTTTCCGCTCTGGGCGTGGGGGGGACTGGGCCTATTGGGAGCGGCTGGGCTCGTGCTTCTCGTCGCCTGGTATCGTCGAGATCTGCGCCGCTTCGCATAGCGCCGCCCCCACTCCACCGTCGAACGTGCGGGACCGGTTCCATCTTCTCCGTCGCTCTTGATCCCCGCACGCGATTCTCGTTTCTTGGGGATGGCCTTCCCGCGACGGCACGCTATCACCTATTGCAGAGTGTCGTTCCGTCGCGGTCGCTGCCCCCTGTCGTCGTGATGCGTGAGCATGTGAGTGAGCAGCAGTTTCCTCTTCACTCTTCACACTACACTCTTCACACTTCACGGACCCAAAAGATCGACGGGAAATCTGCCCCCCCGCAGCCTGCCCCAACGCCTTTCTTGCCTTCCCATGCCCAACCAGTCCGCCCTCTTCGAGCAATTGCAGTCCCTCGCCACCGAGCAACGCAATCCAAACTCGACGCACATCGACACCGCATCGGTGGAGGAAATTCTGCGCGTGATCAATACGGAAGACCACCTCGTGCCCATTGCGGTGCGGCGGGAGCTGGATCACATTGCTACTGCCGTAGAGCACGTGGTGGAGGCGTTCAAGAACGACGGGCGCCTCTTCTACGTGGGCGCCGGAACGAGCGGACGGCTCGGCGTGGTGGACGCGTCGGAGTGTCCGCCCACGTTCGGCACGGATCCGGAGATGGTGCAGGGCATCATCGCCGGGGGCAAGGAGGCCGTCTTTCGCTCGCAGGAGGGCGCCGAGGACATTCCCGAGAAGGGCGCGGAGGCCTTGGAGGAGCGCGGCGTGACGGAGAGTGACGTGGTGTGCGGCATTGCCTCCAGCGGGCGCACGCCGTTCGTGGTGGGCGCGGTGGAGCACGCCCGCGATAAGATCGGCTGCCCCACGCTCTTCGTGACCACCGTTCCACGTGACGAGCTGGACGTGGACCCCGACGTGGCAATCTGTCCGGTCGTGGGGCCGGAGGTGGTCATGGGCTCCACGCGCATGAAGAGCGGCACCGCGCAGAAGCTCGTGCTCAACATGATCACGACGGCGTCGATGGTGCGCCTCGGCAAGGTCTACGAGAACATGATGGTGGACCTCCGACGCACCAGCGAGAAGCTCGTGGAGCGCGGCATCCGCACCGTGATGATGGTGACGGGGGTGGGGTACGACGAGGCGGACGACATCCTCGACCAGTGCGACGGGCACGTCAAAACCGCTATTGTCATGATTCTCGCGGACGTGGACGTGACGGAGGCGCGAGAACGATTGGACGCAACAGACGGCTTCGTGCGCCCGGCGATTGAGGGGTGAGAGCGCTTTCTCTTCGTGCAGCGGGCTCGGGAGAACCTACTCGTGAAACGGGTGCAATGGAGCTTTTCACCTCTACCCCCCGCAATTCTGTTCATTCCTCCCGTGCTGACGAACGGCCCAGTTCTTGTGCCCCCTCAGCAATTCCGCCTTCGTCCTTTTGTCAAGTGCCCTTGAATGACCCACTTTGCCGCTACGCGTATTGATTCCCTTCGTACCTGTTTAGCGCGTGTTCATCCAGTCCTCTCGTGGATTCTCCTTTCGTGGATTCCCCTTCTGCTCCTGATCGGAGCCGGTAGCCTGCCGGCCGCTGCCCAACCCATCTCCACCGGTCCGGCCAGCTGCGCCATCCTCAGCGACGGATCGCTCAAGTGCTGGGGATACAATGGTAACGGCGGGCTGGGACAGGGTGATACCAACGCCCGCGGGGACGACGCGGGGGAGATGGGCGACAATCTGCTCGCCATTGACCTCGGGACCGGCCGCTCCGCCACCACCGTGCAATCGGCATACCTCCACACCTGTGCAATCCTCGACGACAACTCCGTCAAGTGCTGGGGCGCTAATGGTAACGGCCAGCTGGGACAGGGCGATACCGATGACCGCGGGGACGGCGCGGGAGAGATGGGCGACAACCTACCCGCCATCGACCTCGGGACCGGCCGCTCCGCCACCGCGCTGGCGACTGGACGAGATCACACCTGCGCGATCCTTGACGACAATTCCGTCAAGTGCTGGGGCTTAAATGCTTCTGGCCAGCTGGGACAGGGTGATACCAACGACCGCGGGGACGGCACGGGGGAGATGGGCAACAACCTGACCGCCATCGACCTCGGGACCGGCCGCTCCGCCACCGCGCTGGCGGCTGGAGAAACTCATACCTGCGCCATCCTCGACGACAATTCCGTCAAGTGCTGGGGCTATAATGGTTATGGCCAGCTGGGGCAGGGCGATACCAACCGCCGCGGGAACGACGCGGGGGAGATGGGCGACAATCTACCCGCCATCGACCTCGGGTCCGGCCGCTCCGCCACCGCGCTGGCGACTGGAGAAAATCACACCTGCGCCATCCTCGACGACAATTCCGCCAAGTGCTGGGGCTATAATACGTACGGCCAACTGGGGCAGGGCGATGCCAACCACCGCGGCGACGCCGCGGGGGAGATGGGCGACGACCTAACCGCTATCGACCTCGGGACCGGCCGCTCCGCCACCGCGCTGGCAACCGGACAACGGACAACCTGCTCGATCCTCGACGACAATTCCGTGAAGTGCTGGGGCCGTAATGCTGATGGCCAACTGGGACAGGGCGATACCAATACCCGCGGCGACGAGGCCAATGAGATGGGCGACGACCTGCCCGCCATCGACCTCGGGACCGACCGCGCGGCACAGGCCATAACCGGCGGCCTGTACCGGAACCACTGCGCGCTCCTGGATGACAGCTCCGTCAAGTGCTGGGGCTATAATCGTTTTGGCCAGCTGGGACAGGGTGATACCAACGACCGCGGGGACGACGACAATGAGATGGGTGACAACCTGTCTGCCGTGGAGCTTTCAAGCCCGGCGTTGCCCGTCGAGCTGTCGGCTTTTGAAGCAACGTCAGATGGGACAAGCGTTCTCCTTCGCTGGCGCACCGCATCGGAGACCAACAATGCTGGATTCGGCGTGCAGCAGCGAGACGCCGACGGATCGGCCTGGCGCGTGCTGGCCTTTGTCGAGGGCCGCGGCACCACGAATGACCTCCAGAAATACCAGTACCGCACCACCATGCTGGCGCCGGGCCCCCACACGTTCCGGCTCCGGCAGGTGGACCTCGACGGCACGACCGAATATAGCCCGGAGGTGGAGGTACAGGTTGGCCTATCGGGGAAGCACGTGCTTACCGCGCCTTCCCCCAACCCGTTCACCACGCAGTCCGTCGTTCGATTTGGCGTAGAACGGGAGCAACACGTCCAGGTCACGCTCTACAACGCACTGGGCCAGCAGGTGCGCACCCTCTTTTCCGGTCCGGCCTCCGCGGGCCGCATGGAACAGGTGCAAATCAACGGCCGGAACCTGACGAGCGGAATGTACCTTCTCCGCATTCAGGGCGAGCGCTTCGCGAAGACCCAGAGCCTTACGCTGGTGAAGTAATCGGGGCCTTCCGCTGGGAACGTCGTGCCTCGGTGTGCACGGCGGTCCGGGCCCCTCGCCGGGCGGAGCCCCGGGTGATCGGGATCCGCAAGTGAGCGACAAGCGCGTTTCTGCTACGTGCCGCTCGGGAGCGGAACGTCATCCTGGTGCCGTGCGGCCCTATTGTGCCGACGAACGCACTCTGTTCCACGTGAAACATCGGCATCGTCGGCTGGCGAGCGGTCTTTCCGCCCCCCCTGCAGAAGTCGTTCTCAACATGATCACGATGGCGTCGATGGTCCGCCTCGGCAAGGTCTATGAGAACATGATGGTGGACCTCCGACGCACTAGCGAGAAGCTCGTGGAGCGCGGCATCCGCACCGTGATGATGGTGACGGGGGTGGGGTACGACGAGGCGGACGACATCCTCGACCAGTGCGACGGGCACGTCAAAAC
>JAHENZ010000019.1 GCA_018609755.1 Salinivenus sp.
ACGAGGCGGCGTTGCAACCGACCGCTGCGGTCATACACGTCGATCTGTACCCAGCCCGGCCGCAGGTTGAGGACGAACAGCCGGTCCCCAAGGGCCACGGCAGAGACCGTCAGCAGGGGGGGCTTGTCCACGTCTCCAGACGCGTAGGCAAAACTCCGCTCCAGCATCGGCGAGTCGAAGCCCACCAGCGCGAGGCTGTCTGCCGTTGACCCGTCGGGAAACTCCTCAGGGAGCGTATGCACGACGGGCCGGTAGCCGGAGAGACTGACCAGGGAGTCGCCCCATGCTCGGAGGAATCCCGCCCGTCGCCAGTACGGCCCGCCCATCTGGGCTTGGGCCTCGATGCGCCCGTCGGCATCCAACCGCGAGACGTGCGCTCCCAGGTTGGAGCCCACCGCCTTGGCGAAGAAGTGATCGTCGGTGGCAAGCAAGTACACGAGCGCATCCCGCGCCGGGCGGTCGTACGAAACGGACTGCTCTGGCAGCCGACGCCCGTCGACCACGAAGTCGATGCGGTCGGCCTCTGCGTTAAAGACGACGAGGGTGTCCTGCCGTTGACCGATGAGATACGGCACGGCAAAAGCCTCGTCGCGAAGTTCTCGCTGGAACGTCCCGGTGGAATCGAAGCGGAAGAGACTGTTGCGCTCCGCGTCGCTCACGACCACGCTGCCGTCGCCCATCACCCGTACGGTCCGGGGATAGGCGAGGGAATGCGCCTTCGTTCCGGTGGAGACGCCGATCTGCTGGAGCGTGTCGGCCGGGGCCTGCTGGGCGACGCGACGCGAGAGCGAGTCGGACGGAAAGAGGGCCTCGTTGGCGTCCCGCCGGCAGCTGTACGGCAGACAGCCGGACAGGACGATCAGACTTGAGAGAAGAAGGCCACGAACAAGCCCTCGAACGGAGACTCGATGCATGAAGATCGACACGGAGACGAGTACGGTGCGCGCATTTTCTGCACGGCCCTTCCCCGCCTCCGTTTCTGGGGTTCAGGGAATTTGTGCCCAAGTTTTCCCAGCGGGCAGCACTCGTCATGAACCGGAGGAGAACAACCGGGCGTCCCCTCCCGCTCCTAACCCGCTACCGGCTCGTAATGCGAATCGTCTCCCCGTTCGGCCGTGCCTGGTACTGCACGTACGTTCCCTGGTCGTCCGTTTGGACCGTGGCGCTCTGGCGGTCGTCTCCCTGTCCGATCTGGACATCTGCCCAGGAGGACGGGACGTAGGTTCGAAGGGTGAGCGGCAGATCGTAGCGCTCGCCGAGCGAGTGGGTCAGCGTCACCGAGAGGACATCCTCGCGACGCTCCGTCGAAACCTCAGCATTCATCCGCTCCTGCACGTATTTGGTCCCATCGGCAAAGGTGGCCACCCAGAGATCATCGGTGCGGGCGTCGATGTAGTCGAGGTACTCCGTCATCTCGGCCTTGGAGATTGGCTCCCAGCCGATCCCTTCGATGCCGTGAAAAACCAGCACCAGCCAGATGTTGTCGTTCTGCTGCGTGACGTCGACCCACCGCTTCATCTCCGACATCGGGGTGTCGGAGAGTGGGCCGCGCTGCCATAGCGTGTAGGGCGTACGGGTGGTGTCGGGCTTCACCTCACTCCCCCGTTCAATCTCCGTCAGATAGGGTCTCGGCATTCGGTTGCGAAGCGCCGGGGACATCTCGTGCCCGAGTTCCATTACGCGCTCGTCCTTCGTCCCAAACGGCGCCTCCGCCGAAAAGGTGTGCTCTTCGCCCAGATGCTTCTGGATGGCCTCTCGGCTTTCCCGCAGCTCGTATCGAATGTTTTTCTCGTCCATCACCGCCAGGTAGGGATGCGTAATCGTGTGGCTCCCAAATTCGTGAAACTCTGTGTCGTAGGACTGCAGGTCGTCCCACGTGACGAGGTCTACCCCGGGCTCCACGGCCATGACCTCGTACATGTATTCGCTCAGCGGATAGTCCCAGCTCCCGTCCTTCTTCTCATGCTCCCCCTGCCGAACCTTTCGGTAGCCCTCGTCAATCACGTCGTAGGCTTCCTGAACGTTGCCCTGTTCGTAGAGCCCCCCTGCCTCCATGTGATACTTGTAGGTGCCCTTGTATCCGAGGTACCGAACCGCGGAGGCGCGCTCGAAGAAATTGTCCGCGTCGGTAGAGTCTTCGCCCGTCTCCTCAATGATCTCCTCCACAGGACGCCCAAT
Organism: Salinivenus sp.; assembly: GCA_018609755.1. GTDB lineage: Bacteria > Bacteroidota > Rhodothermia > Rhodothermales > Salinibacteraceae > Salinibacter. The sequence continues at coordinate 2,179 of JAHENZ010000019.1, forward strand.
AAATCTCCCCTTCTCCTCCGACCCGGGAATTCCCCCTGTCACAATGTAGAAGGTGCCGGGAAGCCCCCGCTCGTTCAGCAGCGGCCGGGCCACGCGGAAGTGGTTGATCGTCCCATCGTCGAAGGTGATCGACACGGCCCCTGTTTTGCCCTCCTGCCATTTCGTAATCGTGGTCGTCCCCACCTGGCCCGACGCCGGACCCGCCGGAAGAACCATCGTGACGACAAGGAGAAGACCCAAGACAGCTCGGTACATTGAACTATTACGTTAACACGGATGAACATCGAAGAGAAGGCGCTCCGGGCTTCGGGGACTGGATGGACCAATCTATTGCGCATTCGGACGATCGCATCCCCATTTTGTACGTGAGGCTGATCGGGGACGCAACACGACCCAGCAACGCTCTACAAAGCGTACGAAGTCGACACTCCAGTCACAACTTTTGGAATGCGATGGCTGAAGCGGATCGTCCCCCGGAGAAAGGCTGAGACGCTCCGATCGAACACCGCTCCCGCTCACCCGTCCATCTGAGCAGATCGACTGCGAGTCCCCTGCCCGCCCCTTTTGCACCTTTTCTCGCCCCCGTACCGAAATGCCCCCACCCGACGCTGATCGCGCCTCCGTCACATCTCTCCGCTCCGCCGAGCGAACGCCCCTGCTCTTCACGACGAACATGGGATTGGAGGACGTCGTGATCAACGAATATCGGGAGCGGGCCACCGCGGCGGGCATTGACGTGCCCACCGTGAACGATGCCCCGTTCGACCTGCGGAGCTACGCCCGGGTGGAGGTCGCGGCGCCCCCTGACGCTGCGCTCGAGCTCGCCTACGAGATGAAGTCGGTGCACCACGTGCTGGCGCCGCTCTACACGTTCGGCCTGCCCGACACTGCCGAGGCGGCCCTCCGCACGATCCGCACCACGGTGGAGACGCTTACCGTCGATCCGATGGCAACGGCGGGAACGTTTCGCGTGACGACCGTCCGGCGGGGCGAGCACGATTTCACCAGTATCGACGTGCAGCGGGAAGCGGGCGCGGCGCTGGAGGCCCACTACGGGACGACGGTGGACCTGGAGGACTACGACGTAGAGGTGCGGGTAGACGTGCACGAGGATCGGTGCCTCGTGAGCGTCCAGCACACCCACGAAGCCCTGAGTCGGCGGCAGGCCCGCCTGTTCCAGCCCCGCGCGGCCCTCAAGCCCAACGTGGCCTACGCGCTGCTCCGCCTCGCCCATCTAGACGCTGCCGCATCTTCTGATGCGGCTCCCCCCGAGCTCGTGCTCGACCCCTTCTGCGGCTCCGGCACGATTCTCTGGGAAGCCGGCGCGCTCTGGCCCAAGGCCACGCTCGTAGGCAACGACTGGAACGACGAGACAATGGCCGGAGCCCGCCAGAATGCCGAGGCCCAAGGCCTGACCGATCGTGTGACCCTCCACAACCGGGACGTGTGGTATCTTGCCGAGACGATGGGCGACCAGCGGGCCGACGTCATCGTCACCAATCCCCCATTCGGGGTGCGGCTCGCCAGCAGCATGGACTTTCGGCCCTTCTACCGCCGCGTCCTCGAACAATGCCACGAGGTGCTGCGCCCCAACGGCCGCGTCGTGATCCTCGTGCTCCGCCAGTCGCCCTTCAAGAAGGCGCTCCAGGACACCGAAGCCTTCAACGTGCGGCACGTGCGCGTCCTTGAGATTGGAGGACTGTATCCCCGCGTGTTCGTGCTCGGACGACGAGACCGTTGACGTCCCTGCGACGCGGGGAGTATCGCCATCAGACCGGCGCCCTGTTCGTTTCAAAATGGACGACCTATGCGCAAAGTCTTGAGGGACGGGGATAGGAACTCGACAGGTCGGATGACATCGCCGCCGTAAAGGTATCCTTGGTGCAGTATTGGGAAATTGTGGCCTCCAACTCCGAAGGATTCTCGTTCAGAACACGGCAAATCGCGTCGTCGGGGAGGTCACTCCACACTCCAAATTCCCAAATCCGCAATTGAGGTCACCCGGCGCCACAATCGTCCCCGTTTGCCGACAGCGGCCGATCCCGAGCATATCCCGCGCAGGAGATACAGACGGAAACAGCGTCACGATCTCTGCGATTTCTCACGTTTCAGTTGTGCAAGCCCCCTACGACTGTGATCGTTCCAGCTGGGCAATGACCTCCTGACTGCGCTCTGGATAAGCCTCTTCAACGTGGTAGCGCAAAAAGTCGCGGACGAGCGCCTCAACCTCTCGCCGGACGGCGGGCGTCAACTCCATGCGCATTGCGGTGTCGAGGTCGGCCCGGGCAAAGACAGCGTAGGCCCGAAGGGCGGCACGGGACGCGCGGAGGGGCGCCTCCGGGGCGGCGTCGGCGGGGTACACGCCCCCGTTCGCCCGGGAGAGCAATCCTTCCTCCTCCACCGCCTCCACGTTCGCCCGCTCGATGAACGGGGCAATGCCGAGTCGCTCGGCCAGACGCAGCTGAACGAACGGCCACAGATTGGCCGCCCGCTGCTCGGTCCGGTTCAGCCGCCGCAGTGCCTGCACGGTAATACGAAAAATCTCCGGCTGTGGGTCTTCCTCTTCCACCAACGCGTCTACGAGCTCCACGATGCGAAGGCCAATCGTGATGCTCTCCAAATTGCGCCGAAGCCGGTGGAACGACTCTACGTGACTGCTTTCGCTCAGGATCTGCAGCTCACGGGTGGGCTTGTAGTAGAAAACGACCTGCGTATAGGCCATCGGTTGCAGGGTGGCGCCGAATTGACTCTTCGTCCGGCGCGCGCCCTTCGCCATCACGCCCAGCTTTCCCTTTTCCCGCGTGAGGAGCGTCACGATCTGGCTCGTCTCGCCGTAGTCGAGGCTTCGCAGCACCACTGCCTCCGTTCGGATGATCTCTCGTTCAGCCATTTGGGCATTGGGTTGCGCGACAGCAGCCGTCCTCTCCCCTTTGCTCCAACGTACACGGATTGACGTCAGAGGTTGGAGAGCGGGAGAGCCGAACCGTAAGGTCCTACTCAGAGGGCTTCGGCGACGTTAGATTTTTCAGGGGGCACGTGTCTACCAGACCCAATTCACCCTCCTGTCTCACAGATCAATTTCACGTCGATGATCTGGCTCTATCGTCTTCAGCAGCGGCTCTCGATCACGCGACGCGAAGGCCTCGCCATTCTCGTCCTTACCCTACTCTTCGTGACGGGGCTTACCGTGCGGCACATCCAGGAGCAGCAGATCCCTCCACTCACCGCCGATAGCTTGACGGCTCAACCGACCGCCCGGATCGCCGACTCTGTCTCATCTTCCTCCCCCGAGCCGACCCCGTCCGGTCCGACCGAGGACGACCCGCTCCATCTCAACGAGGCCTCTGCCGAAGCATTACAAACTCTCACCGGAATCGGCCCCGCCCTTGCGAAACGCATCCTCGCGTACCGGTCCACACAGCGCCCCTTTCAGCGGGTCGAGGAGTTGAAGCGCGTTCGCGGCATCGGGCCCAAGACGCTGGCCGACCTGCGGCCCGTTATAACCGTGGCGTCGACCGAATCGGAGTAGTCGCGTTACGACGTCGTCTCCTCGTCATCGGGGGCCGGGTCCACATCAGTCTGTTCGACCGTTCCGTTCGTCCCGTTCCGCTGCCGCTCCTGTCGTCGTTCGGCGAGCGCCTCGGGCGTCCACTTCTTCGCCACCTTCCGCTCCCGCTCCAGAAACCGGTACACCGGCACGAGAAGCAGGGCCGCCAAAAGCCCGAAGCCGACGAGCGTCGCGACAATGATGGGCAGATATTCCGGATCGAATAAAAGCGAAAAGTCCATAACCAGCATTCGCGTCGCTCAGGCAGGGAGAACGCCTCGGACTGGAGAATCCGTCCTCCATCCTTGGCGTGGGAGTAAACTGTTCCCCGGACGGTCCGTTCGGGAAATCCGCATTCAATCGTCCAGGCCGAGCCGGTCTCGAAGCAACGAATCGAGGGAGGCGTGCGTCTCCTTGTCTCGAATGTTGAAGGCCGGGCGATCGGTGAGCTGATTCAACAGCGCGATCCCCGCCGCCGTGTTCGTTGCGAGTCCCGTAATGAGGTCGGGCGACAGCATGTCGAACGCTTCCTCCACCCCCAAGACGGCGTAGGGATCGGAGGCACAGAGTACGGTCATCGCCAGGGCGTCCTGCAACTCCTCGAGGGCGATGGTCCCGTTGTAGGGCTCAAGGGGAGAGGCCCCAATCTCGACGACGGCTACGTCGGCGGGCGGCTGGGCCATGCGAGCGAGCAGTTGCCGGACGGCTCCCCGGTATTCTTCCTCCGGCACGACGGTGGAGGGGAGCCCCACGTCTACAAAGTCAAAGCCCCAGTCCGCCCCCGCGTCCTGGATGGACAGGACGTCCCGGTAGCGCCCCGCGCCACTCACCTTCGCCCCGAGAACGTTTAGCCCCATCCGCTTCAACCGGCGCGTCACGATTCGCGCAGCGGTGGTCTTGCCCGCCGACATGGACGTTCCTACAAACAGAACGGTTGGCGTCGTGAACGGCCGCTCCTCGACCGACGGGGCGGCGTCCTCCATCGTCATCTTCACTCCGTTCCGCACGACGTGGCCGTGGTAGCGAAGCGCAAGGGGCCGCTGGATCAGGGTCGACCGCGACTCCTCCGCCCCGAAGAGCCCCGCCCGAGTAAGGGCGTGCATCGTGCCATCCGTTCCGATTGTGCGCCAGGAGCCGGTCATCTCCAACGTGGCCTGCCGAACCCCGAAGGCCCCTACGACGGCGTCCCCTTCGGCCACCTCCATGTCCCGGCCGTTCGGCAACTCAATCGCGCGATAGCCGGACGTGTCGGTCACAACCCCCACCACGTAGTCCCCTGTCGCCCACTGATCGCGGGAGCGAGCCTCAACATCGAAGGGCGTCGTATCCAGGTCCGTGATGCGTGCAAGGGAGCTGAACGTACAGCGGTCGTAAATGGGAGATGGTTGCATGGCGAGTGGGGAAAATGTTGTGGAGAGAGGTGTTGTTGTAGATCTAGATCGGTTCTCTTCTCGGCAGGACGAGCGTGTGAGCTTGTGGGTCCTCAGTATGGTTTCGTCTAAAGGAGGTCAAGCAGACTGAGAGGCGTCTGCCTGTTCTCGTTCGAGAGGATCGGTCGTTGAAAGCGGCGGTTGGGCGAGGAGGAGAGCCAGGAGGGCACTTCGCTCAATCATTCGGTCCACGTAGCAAAACTCGTGGCGGGCGTGTGCCCCATCTCCAACTGCGCCGAGGCCGTCGAGGGTGGGCGTGTATTGACTGATGGTGTTCGCGTCGGAGACCCCTCCGGACCGCCCCTCGTCCAATTCAGTGCCAAGCGCCTGCGACGCTGCCCGCGCCCACGCCCAGAGGCGCCGCGACGCCGGCGTCGGTTCCATCGGAAGACGTCCAAACCCGCCCTCAATCCGCAGCGTCGTGCCCGGCGTCGTGGATTCCAGATCCCGAATGGCCGATTCGACTTCCTGAACGTGCTTCGTCGTCGTCACGCGCACGTCCACCTCCGCCCGGCCGGCGTCGGCCACCACGTTGGGCTGCGTGCCGCCGTCGATGGTGCCGACGTTCACCGAAATGCCCACCTCGGGATCGTTGAGGGCGTGGAGGCGCTGCACCACGTGCGAGAGCTCCAGAATGGCGCTGGAGCCGCCCTCGGGGTCGAGTCCGGCGTGGGCACTTTTGCCCTGAATGTGGACGACAAACCGACCGCCCCCTTTCCGCGCCGTCTTGAGCTTGCCGTCGAGCCCCAGCGCGGGCTCTAGCACGAACGCCCGGTCGGCACAGCGGGCCAGCCGCCGGAGGGGGCGACGGGACGTGGGACTCCCCTTCTCCTCGTCGGAGTTGACGAAAATGATCGGGGTCACGTCGAGATCAACGCTGCATCTCTGCAGAGCCGCGAGGGCAAAGAGCATCTGCACCAGTCCAGCCTTCATGTCGAAGGTGCCGGGCCCACGCACCTCGTTGTCCTCCACCTCGAACGGCATCTCCTCCAGGGTGCCGATGGGCCAGACCGTGTCGCTGTGCCCCACGAGGAGCTGGACGGGGCGGTGGCGAGAACGAGTTCGCGGACGGGCGTACAGGTGCCCCCCGCTTTCCTCTCCTCCGGGAACGTACTGGACGGTATAATCCAGCACGTGGAGGAGACGAGTGAGGATGTCGTGCACCTCGGCCTGCGCCTCCGGTACGTCGGTCGGGGACTCCGCCCGTACCAGTGCCTCCAGTACCGCCAGCATCTGATTCTCGTGGCTGGCAAGGTAGGTGCGAAGGGCGTCCGCCTTATTGAGATGAGAGAGAGCGGTCATGGCACACAAGGGAGCGGAATACGGAGGCGAGTGGTACGTGATAAGTGAAACACAAGAACGCCGTCCATTTCCGAGTCACGTCTTCACGCGTCACGTTTTCACTTCTCAAAGCCGGCCGGAAACGGAAACGCGTTGGTGTCCTTAATGGCGGCATAGCGATCGGGGGATAGGTAGGCGAGGAGAGGATTGTCGCGAATCACATCTCCCTCTTGCTCCGACACCCGAAGCGCCTTCTTCTCTACGTGCACCGCCTGCACCGTACCGATGAGCAAACTATTCTCCCCGAGGTCATCGACGCGGCGGTCGAGCTCGCACTCCAAAAAGAGGTACCCGTCTTCCAGAAAAATCCCGTCCACCTCCGTCGCCGGAAATGTGGGCAACTGGTCGAGGCTGGGCTTGCGGCGAGGCCCGTCCGGGGGACCTACGCGAGGCGCCGCCGCGAGACTCGCCAGCACGACCTGGGAGGGCTTCGGATAACTCACCGTGTAGACGCCGTGGCGAACGGCATTGCGGTACGTCTTGTGCTTTGGCGTGCAGACAAATCCAAAGTAGTTGTCCCACCCCATTGGGGCGACCATGTGCTTCGGGGCCAGGTTGTAGGTCTCCTGGTCGTCGTTGCGGGTGCCGATGATGACGAGCGGGGCCACCATGTAGAAGCGCTCCCAGAACGGCTGCTCGGGATCAAGCTGGACAGTGTCGGTTTCCGTAGACGAGTCCATGGCGGTTGGCTGAGGAAATGAAGAAGTAGATAGGAGTGGAAAATGAGGATTCTCGGCGGCGATTCATAGCGTCACTTCCCCACACCCGCCGTGGGGAAAACGAACGGCTCCGCCCCGGGCGTTTCCGTACACGTTCACGAACACACCGTGTAAGGGACCGCCTGACGCCCCATTGCGGGACCAACGCACAGCATGGGTCGCCTTGAGCTGGAAGAAACTAAAGACAAAGACCAATATCTTCTACACAGAAATCTCCTGGGTCCGCCGATGCCTGCACGGACGGCTCGGGCACCCTCCCGACAGGTCCCCCCTTTCCCCCGGTTCCATGTGGAAAATGATTCTATTGCTCGGGCTCGCTCTGACGCTTGCCGTCCTCGCAGGCCTTTTTGTCGTCAAGCGGACACAACTGACCCGACGGGTCGAGACGATGGTGGACGAGATGCGTTCGGCCTCGATTCCTCCTCTGGAGCGGGAAGTGCGTCCAACGGACTGGGCCGGTCTTCCCGCACCGGTGCAGCGGTACTTCGAACACGTTCTCCCGGCCGGAACGTCTTACACCGGGACCGTCACGATTCAGCAACGTGGGACCTTTCGGGACGGGGACAGGTCCTCCGCTCCGTGGTCTCCCTTCACTGCCACGCAGCATGTCACGATTCGACCGCCGGGCTTCGTGTGGGATGCGACCATCCAGATGATGCCGGGGCTCTCGGTGCGAGTGCTCGATGCGTACCACGACGGCCAGGGCCACCTGCAGGCTCGGCTCGGAGGAATTGTCCCGGTAATGGACGCGCCCCCTGGGCCGAAGCTGGACGAGGGCGAACTGCTCCGCTATCTGGCCGAGGCGCCCCTCTACCCCACGGCGCTCCTGCCGGGGATGGGTGTAGATTGGACGCGGATTGACGATCAGTCTGCACGGGCTACGCTCACGGATCGGGGCACGACGGTCTCCCTCGTGTTTTCCTTCAACGAAAGAAATGAGGTGACTCGCGTCCGGGGTACGCGCGGGTTTCTGACGAACGAGGGGACCTACGAGTCTCGGGGCTGGACGGGATTCTGGCACCACTACGCGGAGAGAAATGGGCGTCGTGTGCCGATGGAGGGAGAGGTGGCGTGGATCGCCCCCGAAGGCAAAATCAGCTACTGGCGGGGGCACGTCCACCATATCGAACACGCAACACCGGACCCGACGGCCCCCTCCACGTCAAAAAAGGAGCTTGATTCCGCTTGACATTTTCTCTTTCTCTTAATTTCATAGACATCGTATCCAAATCTTGCCTCTCACCTTGCCACTCCTTTCCGGTGAATTTCGAGATTCAGCACAGCCCGTCGTATTCACTGCTCCGAACCCGACTCGAACGGGGAGATGACTTGGTCGCCGAGTCCGATGCCATGGTCAGCATGGACCCCGACGTGGCAACGGAAACCGAAATGGCCGGTGGATTTGGGTCGGCCGTGTTGCGTCTGTTCGGAGGCGAAAGCATGTTTTTGAACCAGTTTTCCGGTCCGGGGACCGTCTCGTTTGCTCCCACATTTCCGGGGCGGATCAAGCACCGGACGATGCGGAATGACTCGTTCATCTTGCAGTCCGGGGCGTACCTTGCCTCGTCTCCCTCCGTAGACGTTCAGACGCGGTGGGGCGGACTGCGAACCCTGTTCGGCGGCGAGGGGGCCACGCTGCTCGAAGCCAGCGGCACCGGCGACCTCTTCTACAATGCCTTCGGAGAAATCTATGAGGTGCAGGTGCAGGGAACGTACACCTGCGACACCAGCCACATGGTGGCCTTCGATCCGTCGCTGGACTATCAGTTGACCTCCTCCGGAGGCCTGTTCTCGACGCTCTTCTCGGGCGAGGGCCTCGTCTTTGAATTTCAGGGATCCGGGTCGCTCTTCATGCAAACCCGTTCGCTGTCGGGGCTCGTCGATCACGTCACCCCGTTTCTGCCACACTAATCGCCCGTTGTCTCCGCACTCGGGAGGGCTGAGCAACTTCCCGCCGCTACACCTTTCATCGTCAGGGAATCTTCTCCACTATGGACATCTCAATCGAAAAGGGACCCTCGTTTGCTCTGGCCGTCGCCGATCTGGCCGCCGGCGAGACCCTTCTCGCAGAGGGCGATGCGATGACCAGCATGTCGGGCAACGTCAACATCGACACTCAGCGGATGTCGTCGGGGTCGGACGGAAGCACCATCGGAAAGATTGCAGGTGCCGTCGGCCAGATGCTTGCGGGGGAATCCTTTCTCGTCAATCACCTGACGGCTCGCGGCGAGGCAGCCGAGGTTACGCTCTCGCCCACCTTGCCGGGGGACATTCAGCCCTACAATCTGGCGCCCGAGACCACGCTCATGATTCAGTCCACGTCGTACCTCGGCTCCGAGACCGGGATCTCCCTGGACGGGGAATGGGGAGGCGCCAAAAGCTTCTTCGGCGGCGAGGGGCTGTTTATGCTTCGGGCCTCGGGGCAGGGACAGCTTCTGCTGAACGCCTTCGGGGGCATCCAGAAGGAAACCGTAGACGGAGAGTTTGTGGTCGACACCGGGCACATTGTGGCGTTTGAGGACACACTTGAATTCAATGTTTCCAAATTCAGCAGCGGCTGGTTCGCCTCGATGATGTCCGGGGAGGGGCTCGTCTGCCACTTCCGGGGAGAGGGGACGGTCTTCCTGCAAACGCGGGCGCCGAACGCCTTCGGGCAGGCCGTGGGGAATCAGCTGCCACCGAGAGAAAACTAATGGATTACGAACTGATCGGGACGCCGGACTATGGTATGGTCCGGGTTCACTTAACGCGCGGCGACGAGGTGCAGGCCGAAACCGGTGCCATGGTGGGCATGGACTCGTCGGTCGAGATGGAGACGTCTATGAAAGGCGGTTTCATGGAGTCGGCCAAGCGCTCCGTGATGGGGGGCGAGTCGTTCTTCCTGAACACCTTCACGGCACCCAACGGCTCGGGGCGCGTCGAGCTGGCGTCCGGCCTTCCGGGGGATGTACTGCACCTCGAGCTCGGGGGGCCGCACGGCGTGACCCGAGGCGCCTTCCTGGCCGCGGACACGTCCGTGAACGTCGACTCCCAGGTTAGCGGCTTTCAGGGCTTCTTTTCCGGGCTCGGGTTCGGGATGCTCCGGGCCTCCGGTTCGGGCGACCTCTACCTCACGTCGTTCGGCGGCATCCGAGAAGTGGACGTGGACGACGAGTACGTGGTCGACACCGGGCACATCCTGGCCTTCGAGGACCGGCTCGACTTCAACGTGGAGACGGTGGGCGGATGGAAGCCAACACTCCTTTCCGGTGAAGGACTCGTGTGCCGATTTCGAGGCGAGGGCACCGTCTACGTGCAGACGCGCAACACCCCCTCATTTGCGTCCTGGCTGCACCCGTTCCGGCCCGTACAAACGGACGACGAGTGACGTGCCGTCCCCGTCTAATTTTGGGGGAGCAGTTACTTCGGGCCTTCAACTCCTTCCGTCCAGTCGTCTCCTTCAATGCTCTCTCCCGGCTCTCTCGGTGCGTGAGACCGCGCTCGAAAACCGCGGCTTCTTTTCTGAGCACGATCTGGAAGAGCGCCTTCCTCTCCCTGACAATATGCAAGTACTTTAGTCAACGGGATGAGTAGATTCAACTTGCCGATGAATTCATCGCCCGAATTGGGATCGGTCGTATGACCGGGACGGGAGAAGAGAGGACGTGGAGAAGAACGTGTAGACACATTTTCTTGCCTCGACCGTTCTTCTAAACAGTATCAGTAACGATCTTCAGTCCCAATCGGAGTAGAGATCATCCAATGTCCTACCGACTGAATTCGATCAAGCTGAAAGGCTACCGTCCATTCCGCGACCTCGAAGCGACATTCGGACCGCTGGTTGTCATTGTCGGGGCCAATGGTTCCGGAAAATCGAGCCTGTTCGAGTTTTTCCGGTTTCTACGAGACGCCATCCACAGCGAAATCCCACCAGAGGTTGTGTCCGGCTCGGTCGGACAAAACCTTTTTCATTCGGGGGGAGCAGATCGATTCTGGTGGAGCGTCGAGATTGACACCGGACAGCAGATCCCCATTCGATACCAGGGAGAACTCGTCGGCCCCATTTCTAAGAAGCGAGTCTCCCGCGAGCTCGTAAAGACGAAATGTCCCCTCGATGAGGATGAGGAGGACCCATACGTCTTCATGGACATCCATGAGCGAGAAGGGGTTGTTCAGAACGTAGAGGGTGAGCTCGAACGGCAAGAGATCCAGCTACAGCGACCGAACCAACTGGCCCTTAGTTCAATGACAAATCCGAAGCTACGTACGCTTTACGGGCTCCGAGATTACGTTCGCGAGTGGCGTTTTTACAACGCGTTCGACATTGATAATAGAGCCATCCGGAAACCGACGCTGACAGAACCCAATCCCGTTCTCCACGAGGACGCCTCGAACCTTAGCTCAGTTCTTTTCAAACTGATGACGGAGCACCGATCTGCTTTTGAGAAACTCGAACGTCACATGCGACGGGTAGTCCCTGGTTTCAAAAATCTGAATGTTGTGTCTCAGGGAGCAAAAGGCGAAGTGATTGCCCAATGGGACGAAGGGGACGTAGACGAGAAACTCACTCTCGCCGATCTCTCCGACGGCATTCTACGACTCCTTTGCTGGATGACTCTCGCCGTTCAACCCGATCCACCACCGCTCATCTGCATTGACGAGCCTGCGCAGGGCATTCATCCGCGAGCACTTCCCACCCTCGCTGGTCTTTTCAAAAAGGCGTCTAAGCGAACGCAGCTGCTGCTCGCTACCCATTCGTCCTATTTTCTCTCGCAGTTTGATCGCGATTCCATTGCTGTCATGCGCAAGCAGGATGGAGAGGCAACGTATACCCGTGCGTCGGAAGCCGACACCCTTGCCAACATGCTTCAAGAATTTGATGGGGGCGAACTGGAGACGATGCACCGAAGTGACGAGCTTGAAGCACTATCCTAATCTGAGATCTTTCCCATAATGAAGGTTCTCATTTACGTCGAGGGAGCATCGGATAAACTTGCTCTGAAAGATCTGTTGGATCCGCTTATCCGCGAAAAGTGGAGAGAGGGCGTTGACATCCGGTTTTTTCCTCGGGGCGGCAAGAAAAATCTTGTCAGTGATGCAATTATTCGGAAGGCTCTTAGATTTCTTCAAGATAAGCCTCAGGGGCGATTCATGATCCTTCCGGACCTGTATCCTCCGAATATGGGGAGGGTGGACCATGAAACTGCCGATGAACTCATCGCTGGATTGAATAACCGCTTCCATGAGATTGCGAGCGGATGGAACGTAGAGGCGACCGAAATCGAAGATCGCTTCTACGTCTTTTGTCTCAAGTATGAGTTAGAGGCGCTTATTTTAGCCGCGGAGGAAGTCCTCAAGGACCATCTTGATACGGATGCATTCTCTTCTACGTGGACTCGTGAGGTGGAGGATCAGAACCATGACAAACCCCCGGAAGAAGTAGTCAAGGAGGTTTTTCAAGAGAACGATGAGGAGTACACGAAAACAGTTGATGCCCCTGAAATTCTTGAGGCTGCGGAGCATGAAGAAATTGCGGAGCGATGTCCACAACAGTTTCAACCGTTCGTGGACTTGTTGACATCGTTGGGAGAGGAGTGATGAATCTTTTTTGGGCCCAAGCCGAACGCCCCGGTCTGCAATCGCGGGCACCGATCCGTGAAGAAGTCTCGGAAATACGTCTCCGATTGCAGATAAATACGGTTCCCCACCACCGGAGAAAACATCGCGTACTTATGCCCGGATCGGTACGACCGCATCCCCCGGAATGAGAAGGAATGACGGGCTTGTCGGCGGTACGTCGACCGGACCCCAGCGCAGTGGCACCGGGACCGAAATTATTCTACAAGCTGTTTTCAGTAGATGTCGAAGATTACAGCTCAACGACGGGTTGTGCGGCCACCTCTTGAGGAGCCCCCTGACCGTCTGTATAGGGGCGAAGCACAAACTCGTACGTGTACGACGGCTCGGTGAGGCGGTACTCAGGGAGCGGGGCCGCGTTGTCGTCCCACGACGTGTTGCCGCCGACGCCCATCTGCCCGTAGTCGAGATTGACGGTATGGAAGGGGCGGTCGGGCAGGTCGTAGGTGTGCTCGGCCCGCTCCAGGTCTTCCTGCGTGTAGGGCCACGCGCTCACGTCAATGTGCGGCTGCCCCAGGGCCACCAGCCCGGTGCCACTCGTCGAATCGGTGAAGGTGACCCAGCGCACGTCCGTGCGGTTGCCGTTTTCCTGCGGATACGGATAGTCCGTGGCCAGCGCCTCGACCGTCTGGGTGTAGACCCCGAGGGCGGCCCCCGTCTTCCGGTCGGCGTAACTTTCGTGCGGGCCGCGTCCGTACCACGTCACCGTGTGGTAGCGATCCGGAATGCCCATCTGCATCCCCACGCGCGGAATGCTGGGCGGCGTGTCGCCTTTTTTCTGAAGACTGCTCTCAACCTGCACGTCGCCGTTGCCCAGCACCGTGTAGGTCGTGGAAACGGTCGACTCGCCGACCGGCAGCGTCCCGTCTACCGTAATGCGCACTGCCTGTGGGGCCACCCGCTCGGCGTCCACCGACGTCACCGTGCGCTCCGGCCCGGCCTTCTTCCAGGCACGCAGCTTGTAGGCAATCCCCTGTTCGGGCTGCCAGCCGGCCTCATCGTTGTCGGTGGGCGCGCGCCAGTAATTCGGCGTGAGGGGACGACTCACTAGCGTCTCGCCTCCGTGAGTAAAGGACGTAAGTGCACCGGACGCCTTGCCGATAGTAACAGCGAAGTCGGAGCCCTCCACTGTCGTCGTCGAGTCGGTTTCGCGTAGGGTTACGTCGGACAGGGTGCTGAGCGATGGGGGGCTCGAAGCCGGCACGTCGTAGGGGAGGTCAAACTGCTCCCAGGCGACGGTGTGACCGGCCTCGGCCCACGGCGTGTCCTCGGCCAGGGTGAAGCGAAGCTCCAGCACGTACTCCGCACCGGGGGTGAGTGACGGTTGTTCAAGGGGCACCTGTATGCGCGCCGTATCGCCGGGCGCTACGTTGGGGGGTGGCATCGTGCCGTCCCGGACGGGCGTGCCGTTTTCCAACACCACCCAGCGGACACTGAGGGCATCCAGATTTGTGAAGTTGTATCGGTTGGCCACCTGCACCATCCCATCGGTCGGGTCGACGGCCTCCACGTGTACCGGCTGCTGTACCTTCTGCACTTCCCAATAGGCCGGCTGCGGGGTGCCGTCCGAAAAGGCGATGCCGTTGAGATTAAAGTTGTTCGCGCCCGTCGGATCGCCAAGGTCTCCGCCATAGGCAGTGTACACCTCGCCCGATTCTGTCGTGGCCCGGAGGCCCTGGTCGCGCCAGTCCCAAATGAAGCCGCCCAACAGGCGCTCGTGCCGTCGAAATCGATCCCAGTATTCCTTGAAGTTGCCGGTGGAATTGCCCATCGAGTGGGCGTACTCGACCAGCAGGACCGGCCGTCCACTGGGATCGTTCTCGGCCAGCTCTTCGATGGCCGACGGCGTCTCGTACATGCGGCTCATCACATCCACGTAGGCCGGATCGGTGGGACCGTAGTAGTCCTGTGCGCCCTCGTACTGGATGGGGCGGGTGGGGTCGACGGTGTGTGTCCAGTTGGCCATGGCGGCATGGTTGGGACCAGTGCCCGATTCGTTCCCCAGCGACCACATGATGATCGAGGGGTGGTTTTTGTCCCGCTCCACCATGCGGATCATGCGGCTCATGTACGCCGGATTCCAGGAGGGATCGTTGGACAGCTTTGAGCCCAGCGCGTGCGTCTCGAGGTTGGCTTCGTCGACGACGTAGAGGCCGTATTCATCGCAGAGGGCGTAGAATTCCGGATTGTTCGGGTAGTGGGCCGCGCGCACGGCGTTGAAGTTGGCACGCTTCATCATCTTCACGTCCTGGACCATGTCCTCGCGAGTCACCGCTTTGCCGCGCACCGCGCTGTGATCATGCCGGTTCACGCCCTTCAGGAGCACCGGCTCACCGTTCACAAACAGATGTCCCCCTCGGACGGCAACCTCCCGAAAACCAACCTGGGTGCGCACCGCCTCGACCGCCTGTCCCTCGGCGTCACGTAGCGTCGTGACCAGTGTGTAGAGGTGCGGCGTCTCCGCCGTCCACTTGCGGGGCGAATCGACCGTCGCCTCCAGCAGCGCAAAGGGGACGTTCCCAGGCGTCGGGTAGCTCTCCGTCAGAATGTCCTGCGCACTCATGGCAAGCGTGCTGTCCAGCACCGGCTGCCGATCGTGGTACAGCTGTGCCTCCACCTGCCAGCCTTCCAGGTCGCCCTCTGTGTGATTGGCCAGCTCCGGGCGAAGCTGAAGGGTTGCGTCCTCGTAGCTCGAATCCAGATCGGTGCGGACGGCGAGGTCGGCAATCCGCGCCGGGGGCCGCGCTTCGAGGTACACCTCCCGGTGCAAGCCGCTGAGACGCCAGTGGTCCTGCCCCTCCAGGTAGCTGCCGTCACTGAAGCGCAGCACCTGCACCGCAATTACGTTCTCGCCGGTCGTTAGATAGGGTGTTACGTCGAACGCCGCCGGTAGTCGGCTGTCCTCGCTGTAGCCGACCGTCTCACCGTTTACCCAGACCTGGACGGCGGAACTCACCCCGCCAAAGTGCAGCGTGACGCGCCGGTCGCTCCACTCCGCAGGCACGGTGACCGTACGGCGGTACGACCCCACGGCGTTCGTATCGTACGGCACGCTTGGAGGCGCCACCGGATTGAAGGGATAGTTGTAGGACCCGTAGATCGGAACCCCGTAGCCTTCAAGCTCCCAGTTGGAGGGAACGGGAATCTCGTCCCAGTCCTCCACGCTCGCGTCGGGCGCGAAGAAGTCATCCGGGGCCGATGGGGGATTCGGGGCGTAGTCGAATTTCCATCGACCGTTCAGTGACTTCTTCCAGGGCGAGTCGTTGCCGTCCAGCGCCCGTTCGGGACTCGGAAATGGGTGCAGTGTGGCGCGTGCCGACAGTCGATTCTTGCCGTCGATCTGCGGATTTTCCCAGGCCGGCGGACGCTGTTCCGAGGGCGGCTCGGCAAACTGCGCGACGCTGATCTGGGAATGTCCGAGAAGCAGTAGTCCCACGCAGAAGAGAACGGCAGAACAGAGGACTCGGGGCAACGGAAGAGCGGAGAAAGATACGTTCAGCATCGAATCGGTTTAAGGACCAAAAACAAAACGGGTGGGCGCGGCTTGGGGCTTCGAAACTAGTGGTGCGTCAAGTTTTCCATGTCGAGTAGAGCCCCGATCAATGAACGGTATTCAGGCCGTTGAAGTGACATTCAAACGAGCGTATTCAATTCGGCACCCGACACCTTCGGCTTGACTGACCACTAGAATCGTGACGGAGAAGCAACGACCGCCCACAAGAAAGGCGACATCCGGGACGAATCCCAATTCTGAACGTCCCCCTGGCGGTCGGTACCAGGCAGTGGAACCGCTGCCCCGCCTCCTCAAACAATCCGGTCGCGAACGTCGGGAGCGTACGACCGGCTCACCCGGAGTGTCGTCCCGTCATCGAGCGTCACTTTGTACCCGCCCGAGCCATCGCTGCGCAGGTGATCCACGGCCGGGAAGGCGATAATGTGCGAGCGGTGAACCCGAGCAAAGCGGGAGGGATCGAGTCGTTCGTCCAGCTTCCCAATGCCCATCGACGAGAGATAGGTTTTCTCTGTCGTGTGGAGCTTCGAATAGTCTCCTGCTGCCTCAACCCACCGGATCTCCTCCGGATCGACGGGGATGATTTTCTCTCCATGGCGGACGTAGAGTCGCTCGGGGTGTGCGTCGTCCGGGGTGCGGGCGTCCTGTAGCAGGGCCGCGAGCCGATCGGCGTACTCCCCGTCGTCCTGCTCGTGGCGCTCCAGGGCGCGCTCCACCGCTTTTCGGAAGCGGCCTTTGCTGTAGGGCTTCAGCAGATAGTCTACGGCCCCGGCGTCGAAGGCCTGAATGGCGTACTCGTCGTAGGCCGTGGAAAAGATCACGTCCGGCAGTACGTCGATTTGCTCCAGCACGTCGAAGCCGTCGAGCCCCGGCATTTGCACGTCGAGGAAGACGAGATCCGGTGCCTGTTCGTTAATGGCCTCGATGGCCTCACGCCCATTGCCGCACTCTCCAATCACCTCGATCTGATCTACGTCTTCGAGGTACTCCTGGAGGAGATTTCGAGCGGGTGGTTCGTCATCGACGATGAGGGCACGCATCTTGGGTCTGAAGGATTTATTTCCAAGTTGAGGCGTTCCGCCGGGACGCCTTTACGCTCGATTACGTGGAGTGTACCACTCCATTCCGGGGGATCGAGAACCAGACGGTGAAGCCGGAGGGCTCGTTGGGAGCGGTGTGGAGAGTGGCCTCCGGGCCGTAGGTGTGTTCGAGTCGGGCACTCGTGTTCGCAAGGCCCACCCCTTCACTTTCTTCAGACAGAGGATCTGTTCCCTCGGCTCCCACCCCGGTGTCCGCAACCTGAACCCGAAGCCGATCATCGTCCGCCTCCGTCACCCGCACCTTCACCGCTCCCCCGCGTTCGCTCGGCGCGATGCCGTGGCGAAGGGCATTCTCCACCAGAGGCTGCAGCACCATCGGCGGGACCGGGGTATCGAGTGCCTCCTGCGGAACGTCCACAACCACCTCCGCATCCAAACGGTCCGAAAAGCGATGCCGCTCCAGAGCCAGATACTGACGGGCAAAGTCCACCTCCTCCTGGAGAGACACGCGGTCGCGACTGGAGCTGTCAAGGGCGTAGCGCATCATGTCCGCAAGCATGGCAATCATTTCTCGGGCCTGGTCGGGGTCGCGTGCCAGGGTGGCGCTGACGGAGTTAAGGGTATTGAACAGAAAGTGTGGGTTGATCTGCGCCTTCAGTGCCGCCAGCTCCTGTTCTCGCGCCCGGGCCAAAAGCTCAGTGGCCTGCTGCTCTTTTCGCCGGAGGCGCTGGACGTTCTGCACGAGATGATACAGCGCAAACTGGACGACGTACAGCGTGACGTTGGAAAAGTAAACCCACACGTAGCGACTCGCCAGCGCGTCCGGCACGCCACCGAGCAACAGCCTGTACACTCCAAAATAGCTCTCAATCCCCCCCCAGGCGTAGAGGGGCCCGACCACTACGTGGGTAGCCACTACCCCTCCCCAGTGCACCTCGTGCATGGTGCGGATCGTAAGCCACCAAACCGGCACGCTATAGAGGGCGAGGAATCCATTGGCGATCACCTGGCCGGAAAACGCCCAGGCAAACGGGATATCCACTCCCTGCGCAATGAGGAGTGCGTACAGGACCGTGTACAGCCCCCAAAACAGTCCCGCGAGCCCGACCCCCTTGGCCGTAATGCGAGGCTTAGGGAGCCTCCCCCCCAGCCCAGCGTCAGAAGAAGAATGGTCCGAAGCTGTGGTGTTCATGTCGGCTGGTTGTTATAGGACCGAAAGGTCCGCGGTTCGCTCCCCCTACGTCCACCGAAACGCCCAGGTGGCAATTGCGGCACTCGCGCCTCCCATTCCAACGAGCACCAGGGCCGCGGTGCCGTTCCACTGACCATGGAGCCACGCGTCCTGCAGGAGCCAGGTCACGTAGGTAAGGGGCAGCGCCGCACTTGCGGTTGTCAACCACTCCGGAAACATAAACTGCGGAATGGCCGCCCCGGAGAGAAACAGCATGGGAAAATACAGGGCGTTGCCGACCGCCTGGGTCGCCCGCACCGTGGGCAGCACGGCGGCGAGGAGAAATCCGACCGCGAGAAAACTGAGCGTGGTAAGCAAAACACACGCGAGAACGAGAAGGGCTCGCTCGGGCATTGGCACGTTGTAGACGACCCAGGCCGTCCCTCCCAACAAACCGACACTCACCAGAAGTGTAAGGAGGTGAACCGCCGCCTGTGCTCCCATTACGGCTGGGGGTTGGAGTGGCGTAACCCGGAAGCGGCGCAGAATGCCTCGATCGCGATACGTGGCCAACGCCATCGGCAGGCTCAGGAGTCCGAGGGAGCCGATGGTAAGCGCAACGTATCCCGGAAGAGCGTAAGTGGTATAGCCCATCTGCCCTGGGGCCGAGGACGGATCGTTGCCGAAGATGGCCCCGAACGCAAAGAGCAAAAGGAGCGGAAAGGCCACCGTAAAAAACGACGCCATCGGCTCACGAAGAAAAAGCTTCGCTTCCGTCCAGGTGAGAATAAGAAATGCCTTCATAGCCATTCGTTAGAGTTTGCGAGAAGAGAAGAAAGCTTCGGCGAACGATAACGCCAATCGATCAGCACGTGAGCCGAATGGAAGCAGAACAGTAAGGAAAACGGGCCCGTCTTCCCTTCTCTACTGGTGTATGGCATGCGCTTGCTCGCGTCCCAATTCCTGGGCGAGTGTCTTACGGAATGACGGGTCTCCTAGAACTCCCTGACGGAAATCATTGAAGTTGCTCACCAACCTATTTTGGGCCTGCGGCGGCCCGTCAAACAACACCGCATATTCGGTCTGAGCGCCCCCATCGTGCTCGGTAAAAAAGGCCGCTTCGGTAAAAACCCAGGCCGTACTCCCCCCTTTGGACCCCGCGTAAGCGAATCGCTCCCGATTCTCCGGGGACTCCCGCACGATCCCGTTGACAACCTCATAGAAGAAAATTCGTGCTCCCTCATCCAACAGCGCCCGGTCGTTGACGTCCCGCATGAGCTCCGCATACTCGCGAGCGGTAGACGCGGGAAGGTGATCGGACCACGCGTGCTGCGCCGCGCGCCCCGGGAGCTCCAGTTGCGCTCGGTACGAGCTGTCGGCATCCTGCTTGAGTTTCCGGTGGATCTCGGACGCCCGCGACGCTCGCTGTTCCGGCGTCAGGTTTCGGATAAACTGCGCCCGCTCTTCTCCTTCAAGCCCTCTCTCGGTTCCAATGTAGAGGGCAGAAAGGAAGTAGTAGACCCGATCGTGTCGTTCTACCCCCACCTCGTCGAGGGTCCGGTTGATTTCTTCCAGGGTGAGAAGCTCCAATAAGTACTCCGCCGCTGGATTGGAGCTGAAGTCCATCATGCCCCGAGCGACCGCCCGCACGGGCACACGTCCGTCGCTAACGAGTCCCCTCTGGCGCGCCCGATCGATCCAGTTGCGGTGAACGGTACTGGCCTGGGTGCCATAGTCGATAAAGAACCGGTTCACCTGCTCCAACGACACGAGCGAATCCGGATCTATGGTTCCCTCAGCCGCCTGTCGGGCATACTCGATGGCCACGACGTACTTCACAGTGCTGGCGAGGGGCAGCTTCTGATCGGAATTGTAGGCGGCAACCAGCGTGTCGGCGTGGGTGACGTACAGGGCCGAGGACGAGGGATGCTCCTGAAAAATCTCGACGAACCGATTTGAGTCCTGCGATTCATCCGATGTCCCATCCGATCCGCCAAGGCCCAAGACGTCACAGCCGGACGGGAACAGCACCAGGGCGGCAACGAACACGAGTGCCCCTGCAGTCCGGATGCATGACAGAACGCGTACGAAGGAATTGCCTGGTTGGGAGGAGAGAACACTCATGAGAAGAGACGTGGGTCGCTTCAAATGACTCGGAAGAGAAACACGTGTGAGTAAGAAAAGCACAGATCCTCAGCCCCCATTTCCCGACGTTGGAAGCCACCCATAAATTTGCTGTAGATTGCGGAATCCCCTGTCGGTGCTCGACGGTTGCACGAGTGCTCGTAAAACTGACTCCTATCACGTAGCACACATCCTTACGCTCCCTCTGTGTGAGAAAATCGGTCCGATGGGACAAGGTGCTTTTCCTGACCGGTGCACTGCTCCGTGAGTTCAATGAAGGCATCTTCCAGCGTGGCACGCTCGGCGTGGAGGTCGTTCGGCGTAACGCCGCGATCCGACAGGTGCCGCACGACCGTCGTCAACAGGTCGTCGGTCCCACGCACGTGGACCTCCTGGTCCGACTCCTCCACAGCGAGAACGCCCGACAGCGCACGCAACGGGGCCACGTCGAAGTCCGGCGGCGCGGTAAACCGGACCCGGTAGGACGCGTCCAGCCGATCGATGAGGGCGTCCGGGGCGTCGAGCGCCACGCACCGACCCTGCTTCATCAACGCCACCCGATCACAGAGCGCCTGGGCTTCGTCCATGAAGTGCGTCACCAAAAGGACGGTCGTCCCCCCGTCCCGAATCTCGCGAAGCTGATTCCGGATGGTCTGGCGTGCGTCCGGATCGAGGCCGGTGGACACCTCATCGAGAATCACGAGGTCGGGATCGTGGAGCAACGCGAGGACCACGAACAGCCGCTGTTTCTGTCCCCCAGAGAGCGTATCGAACGCCGAGTCGCGCTTATCCCCCAACCCCCATCGGTCGAGTAAATCCTCCCGGTTCAGCGTTGTGGGATAGAAAGACCCGAAGAGATCCACAGCCTCTCGTACACGAAGACGGGGCGGAAGAGCCGCGTCTTGAAGCTGTACGCCCACACGTCCATAGAACGTTCTCGCTGACGTCGTTTGGGGATCCATTCCCAATACTCGGAGCGTCCCCGCGTCCGGAGACTGAAGACCCAGGGCACATTCGACGGTCGTCGTCTTGCCCGCCCCGTTGGGACCGATGAGACCGAAGATTTCTCCTTCTTCCACCTCCAGTGACAAATTATCAACGGCTACGGTGTCGCCGTACGATTTGCGGAGAGAACGGATGGAAAGGGCTGTATCCATGGGAACCACCTGTTGTGCGAGGTACAAAAACCGACTCAGCGACTCAGACTGTCGGGCGTCCAGTTATGAGTCATGAGTTACGAGCGGTGGGAGGTCGGTAGCGGGGCTCCCAAACGAGCGATTGACGACGGTTGCTCGTCAACTCTGCCGCTCCTTGAGCTCCGGCAGAAGCACCGACTTCACCCATCCGTAGTCGGGATTCACATCAAGGGCGTTCTCGAACGCCGTGCGCGCCTCCGATAGTCGATCGGCCTTCAAGTGCGCGACCCCGATCCAGGCATACGATTCGGCATGCCCCCAGCTCGGCTGCAAGGGATCGTCGATGGACTCCTGCTGGGCGAGCTGAGCGGCCTTCTTGAATTTTTTGAGGGCCCGCTCCTTATCGCCCCCAAACAGGCTCGGCGTGAAAAAGTCCTGCGTGCCGTCGATGATCCAGACGCGCGGATTGTCCGGATCCAGCTCTTTTGCCCGCTCGATGGCCGAGCTGGCATCCGAGCCCAGAAGCATGCCCTTCATGGGATTAAGCCCCATCCGCTGCCCGTACACTCCGGCAAGAAGGGCCCAGGCGTCGGCCATCTCCTCGTCGATGCTCGTTGCCTGCTTCAAGTGCTTCGTGGCGTGATCGAGAATCTGCTCGCGCTGCTCCTCCGCGTCGTCCGAAAACTGATTGTTGAGTCGATAATCGGCGAGCCCCACGTAGTAATGCGCGAGGGCTCGATGCGTAGCGCCACCGGTGGCCTGCAGAAAGAGCGCCCGGGCCTGCCGCAGCGAGTCTTTCGATCCCGCATTCGCCCCAATCTCCAGCAGCCGCTTCCCGTCGAGAAGGAGGGAGTCGACCGAAGAGGAATCCGTGAGGACTGGAGCGTGCGGATGGGCCTGAGCAGAACCCCCGAGTCCGATGAACGCAAGAACGAAAAGAAGGACCGAGAGAGGACGAGTCATGAGATTCTGAGTCATGAGTGAGTCACTTGGGCGAGGTGAAGGGGATCTCAGTTAGAGGGTGAGGGTGAAGCCGACGTACACCGAGCGGCGGAAGTCCGTCGTCCGATACTGCCGCTCCGAGTAGTCGGGGGTGTACGTCACGTCCACGGCGTTCGCGCGATCGAAACTGTTGTTGACGGCCGCGTACGCGATCAGGTGCTGCTGACGGTTGAAGGGCCAGTAGTAGCTCAGTTGCAGGTCGAGGCGTTGGTAGGACGGGAGGCGCGCGCTGCCCACCGGCCCGTCCACCGGCAGCGGGCGCCCGGACGCCGAACGCTCCGTGCCCACCACCGGCGTGAACGGTTGCCCGGTCGTGTAACGGTACGTGGCCCCGAGGCGAACCTGGCCGACGACGCGCACCTTCCCCACCACTGTGGCCTGATGTGTGAGGTCGAACGGTGCCGGCCCCTCCTCAAGCTGTACCGCCGCCCCCCGATCGCGGGGCTGCGTGCGACGCGACTCCAGCAGGCTGTACGAGACCCAACCGTTGAACCGCGTGTCGAGAAACGCCCCGTACTTGGCAAAGAGATCGATGCCCTGGGCACGGCCCGTCCCGGCGTTTGCGTAGCGTGAGGGACCGGTCCGCACCACCAGATTGCGGTACGGCTTGCGGTAGGCCTCCGCCCGCAGCAGCCAGTTCTTCCGCTCGTGCCGCAGGCCCACCACGTAGTGCTGCGCGGACTGCGACTGCAGCTCCTTCTCGCCAACGTGCTCGCTGTAGGTGGAGAGCGCAGGAAACTGGTGGTAGCGTCCCCAGGCCACCCGCAGCCGAGTGTGCGGCGCAAAGGGCCAGGAGACGCCGACCCGTGGATCGACGACCGCCTCGTGGGCTTGAGAATGATGATCGGCCCGAACACCCAGTCGAACCGAGAGGGGCGACAGCATGCGGGTCTCCACCTCTGCGTACCCGCCCCCGAGAACGGCGGGCGTCGTCGCCGAAATCGACTGCGTGGACGCGTCCGGCCCGACGACTGCCGGCTGATGGGGAACGGCTCCCTCCATCCGATAGCGTCGGCGCTGAAGCCGTCCGCCGGTGCGAAGGGTCCAATTGTCGACCGCTCGCGTGGCGTCCACCCGAAGCTTGGCGGCCGCATCCGTCGGCGACAGGTCGAGCGCCCCGAACGTCCTGTCTGACGAGTAGGCGCTCCACGACGCACTCGTCTCCACCGTCCACGCGCCCGGCGCCACCGTCCACTGCAGGTTGTAGAGCTGGTTGGTCGACCGGCTCCGGTACACACCGGCGTGGGCCCCATTCGTCGTCTCCACACCGATGCGGTTGCGGCGAGCAAACGCGAAGAGCTTGAGCTGCCCCGTCGCGCTGTAGTCCCAGGTGAGGCCCAGATTACCGTCCATGCCCTGCGGAACGGTCACGTAGTCGTCGCGCTCGCCATTGACCCGAAACAGAAGGCCGGTAAATGAGCGATTACCGGAGAGGCGGAGCCCCACCTCGTCTTCAATGAGCGGCTGGTCGAGCGACAGGGACGCAGCAGCAAGGCCGAGGTTAACGTACCGCCGGACCTGCTCCGGTCGATCCTTGGACTCCATCGCAAGGACGCCGGAAAGAGCATTGCCGTACTGGGCCGAGAAGCCGCCCGTGGAGAACTGGGTGCCATCGACCAGAAAGGGACGCACGGCCCCAAACGATCCGCCGGCGGGTGACTCGTAGCGGTAGGGATGGTGCACCGTCGCCTGATCGAGCAGCGTCTTGGTTTCCGTCACGTCCCCACCCCGAACGAAGAGCCCGGCGCCGTCGCCCGGCGCGGCCACGCCCGGAAACGACTGCAGAGCACGGAAGAGGTCGCCGTTCGCCCCCGGCGTCGTCACGGCCTCCGTCGGACTGAGCGTCGCGGCCTCTCCCGGCCCGGTCGAATACGCGTCCCCCGTGACGACCGCCTCGTCGAGCTGGACGCGGGACGACGTGAGAACGAACCTCACGTGCACGGTATCGCCCGCAACGAGACGGTGCGTTCGTTCGGACGCCTCGTAGCCTACCGCCGAGGCCCGGATCTCCACCCGGCCGGTCCGCCGGGAATGAAAGTGAAAGCGGCCCTGCTCATTGGTGGCCGCCCCGTCCGTCGTGCCCGCAATCCGCACGTTGGCGTACGGGATGCCCCCTCCATCCGGCGCCTGCACCTGCCCGTGCACGAACACCGGCTGCGCAACAACCAGTTGAGGAGCGATGCTCGCTAGGGCAAGAAGAACGAGTCCGAGCAACCGTGTACACATGACGAGGATGAGGGATGAGAGACATCATCCGAATGAGCATCCTCGCCTATTCACGAAGCACACGGGCGTTCGAGGGGAATCGATGGGCCGTGTGAGCCCTCGATGACGGACGATTCATGCCGATCAGTCCTCCGCGAGACGCGCTGCTTGACTTCAATACGAGGGACGTTGAGGAGATATGAGTCGCTGAGTCAAGAAAATGAACAGCAGTCCTCGTCATTCACACGATCGGGGATAGAAAACCAGGGCCAATCGAGTAGGGAGTGAGGACGGGATTGGTGTCCCGTCCCCACGTCCCTCTCACACCACCGGGCATGCGTTCTACGCACCCGGCGGTTCCTCTGGATCTTTGAACCTGTATCGGCCAAGACTCGGTCACTTCCCTTCGCC